>JBJHAV010000008.1:0-35057 GCA_050480685.1 Planctomycetaceae bacterium
AAAAGGGTCTTCGGCCACGACGTTCTGCGTTGCCACAACTGCGCCAGCCAACGTCAGGTCATTGCCCTCATCACCAAGCTGAGCGTCATCCGCCGCATTCTCTTGCACGTCGGCTTACCCGCCGAACCGCCGCCCCTCGCGCCCGCTCGTCCACCACAGGGGTTCGAGTTCGCGTGCTGAGCCGCCAGCCAGCGCTCCCCCACCCGTCTACCTGCCCGATCGCAAACTCGTCGGAGGCTCGAGGAGTTCCCTTCCCCGACGTGGAGCGCAGAAAGTGGGTCAAAAGCCGCGGGGACACCCGAGCTTCTGGCCCTTTGGGACCGGGCACAACAAGCCAATCCCGCTCCTCGAGCACCGCCCAAGAGCCCGTGGTACCCTCCGGGCAGGCAAGAGGGCCGCTTGGAACACCTTTCCTCGCCCGGGCTTCGCCGAGTGGTCCTTCGACTGCGCCCCCCACGTGCTGGGGCCCCTCGAGCCGGGCCTCTACGCCCTACGGATCTCGCCGCAAGGATCCGCAAGATCTCCGCTCTGGCAGTACTTCCTGGTGATGCCAGACAGCCTGCAAACGCTCCCCTTGGGTCTCGGGGGCAACGAAACCCGGGCGGAGGGCGACGAATAGCGGGCCCCGGCTAGACTCGTGGGCCGTGGCAGCCGTGAACCGAGACCAGGAGCGCCCTTCGGAGCGGGAGTTGGCGGAGCTTGCCGGCCGGGTGGCGGGCAGGCTGTTGGCGGCGCGGGGGAGGGCTGCCGAGGGCGGGGCGGTGACGGCGGCGGGGGTGCACGTCAGTTTGAATGCGCCGCGGCCGGGCGTGGGGGCGGGGCCGGTGGGTGGCGTGGCCGGTGACGCCGTGGCCGGTGACGCCGTGGCCGGTGCGGCGGTCGGCGAGGGAGCGCGGCCGGGGTGGCGGCTGGCGGTGGGCGCCGATCATGGCGGCTTTGCCTTGAAGGCGGCGCTGGTGGAGTTGCTCGAGCGCTGGGGCCATCGGGTGCTGGATCTGGGCACCTTCGGCTCCGAGCCGGTGGATTATCCGGACGTGGCTTTGGCGGTGGCGGAGGCGGTGCGGTCGGGGCGCGCGGAGCTGGGTGTTTTGGTGGATGGGGCCGGCTTGGGTTCGGCCATGGCCGCCAACAAGGTGCCGGGGGTGCGGGCGGCGCCGTGCACGAGTGAAGCCCTGGCGCGCAACGCCCGCGCGCACAACCATGCGAACGTGCTCAGCCTGGGAGCCGGCCACTTGGACGCGGCCGCGGCCGGAGAGATCCTGCGCGCCTTTTTGACCACGCCGCCCGGACCCGATCGCCACGCCCGGCGCGTCGCCAAGATCGACGCGATCGAAGCACGCTTTGGACCGGGCGCTCACCCCCACCCCCTGCCCTGAAGCGGCAGAGCGGAACTCCGTTTTTTCCTCGCCCTCGATCCATTCCCATGTCGCGCGCGCGTTTTGTTCCCGGTCGCGAAGAGCTCGAACGCATCCTCTTCGAGGTCGGACGCCAGATCCTCGATCAGGGCCTCGATCCCGCGGACGGCGCGGGCGGCTGGGCTTGTAGCAGCCTGGCCATTGAACTGTGCCCGGATGGCGCGGGCCGTGTGCTCGGCGCGGGCGCGTGCCGCTTGGGGATTCAGCAGCGGCCCAGCGCCGCGCTCGCGGATGTGGCCGGATCGATCGACCACACCCTGCTCAAGCCCGACGCGACCCTGTCGGACATCGATCGTTTGTGCGAGGAAGCGGCGCGCTTTCGCTTCGCGAGTGTGTGCGTCAACGGACTTTGGGTGCGCCGCTGCGCGGAGCGGCTGGCGGGCAGCGGCGTCGCCGTGTGCACGGTGGTCGGCTTTCCGCTCGGTGCTTCGGCGCCGGAGGTCAAGGCTTTTGAAGCGCGCCGGGCGATCGAGGACGGGGCCTGCGAGATCGACATGGTGCTCTCGGTCGGTGCGCTCAAGTCGGGGCAAGACGATTTCGTGCGCGAGGACATCGCCCAGGTGGCCGCCGTCTGCCGCGCGGGCGGCGCGCGGCTCAAGGTGATCCTGGAGACGTGCCTTTTGAACGACGAAGAGAAGATCCGCGCCTGCCGGGCGGCGATGGCCGCCGGGGCGGACTTTGTGAAAACATCGACCGGATTCTCCACCGGTGGAGCCACCGTGCGCGACGTGGCGCTCATGCGGCGCACCGTCGGGCCGGTCATGGGTGTCAAGGCCTCCGGCGGTGTCCGCACGGCCGAGGACGCGCGCGCCATGATCGAGGCCGGCGCCACGCGCCTGGGCGCCTCCGCTTCGGTGGCGATCGCACGCGGTGGCGGCGGCGCGGGCCAAGGCTATTGAGCGAGTTCGGCCCACGGGCGCGGCGCCTCCGGGTAGGCTGAGGGCCCCATGGCGACTTGGTCCGAAAGGAGTCGAAGAACAAGCGGCGCCCTCTTGGCGTCGGCTTTGCTCGCCGGGGTGCTCGCGGGCTGGCTCGATGCGCGCGCGCCCGGGGAACAGGCTTTCCGCGAAGCTGTGACCGAAGATCTAGGTGCGCGGTTTCTGGGCGAGGTTCGCCCGCTGCTCGAGCAGCGCTGCGGCCTTTGCCACGCGGGCGGCGAGACCGAGGGAGGCTTCGATCTCGCGCGCTTCTCCTCCATCGAGGATGTGCAGCACCAAGGTGAGTACTGGCGTTATCTGGTGGAGCGTGTGGTGCGCGAGGACATGCCTCCCCTGGGGCCCCGGCCCCCCACCGCCGCGGAGGTTGCCGGCCTGACGGAGTTCACCGGGCGCGCGCTGGCCCTGCGTTTCGATGCTTCGCTGACGCCGGATCCGGGCAGGCCGGTGCTGCGCCGGCTGACACGCGCGGAAATCCAGTTCACCCTTCAGGATCTGTTCGGCCTCGAGTTCGATGCGGCCGAGTTTTATCCCGAGGACGCGTCGGCCCTGGGTTTCGATCATTTGGGCAGCGCCCAGAGTTGGCCGGCGTTGGCCACGGAGGGCGCCTTGGATGCGGCCCGCGCGCTGGCCGCGCGCCTGGTGCACATTCCCGAAGAACACCGACCGACACGCGTGCGGCTTTCCTCCCGCGAACTGCACCCCGAGCGAGGTGGTTACCTGGCGCGCAACGGAGATGTGGCCGCGCCGCACCGCTTCCCGGCCCAAGGGCGCTATCGCATTTCTTTTGGCGCTTGGGCGGATCAGGCCGGTCCCGACCTGGCGGGCGCCGGCTTGGTGCTCGACGGGCGCGAGCTGGCGCGCTTCGAGGTCGCAGCCGAACGGGGTCAAATGCCCGAGGTGCACTCCCACGAAGTCGAAGTCGAATCGAGCGGCACACGCAGCGTGGGTGTGCGCTTCTTGAACGACTACTGGCGCCCCGACGATCCCGACCCGCGCCAACGCGACCGCAACTTGGGTGTCGCTTGGATCGAGGTCGAAGGGCCGCTCGATGTGGGTCCGACGGAGTTCCAGTCCAAACTCGAACAGCGTTTCGGACGGCCGAGCGACGCCGAGGGTTGGAAGCCTCTGGCCGGCGAGTTGGGGCTTCGCATCTGGCGCAGGCCTCTGGAGGCGGACCTGCTCGCGGAGCTGGGCGAGTTCGCAGCGGGGCAAAGCAGCTTCGAGGCCGGGCTCGCGGGTGTGCTGGAAGCGCTGCTGGCTTCGCCGCGGTTTCTCTATCGCTTCGAGTTCGACCCGCCGGATGCGCCCCAGGTGCGCGAACTCGACGGCTTCGAGTTCGCCACGCGGCTTTCGTTCTTGGTCTGGAGCCGCGCGCCGGATGCGGAGCTGCTCGCGGCGGCGGCAGAAGGCGTTTTGGATACGCGCGCCGGCCGCGCGGAGGCCCTGGGTCGATTGCTGCGCGATCGGCGCTCCGAAGCCTTGTCCCTGCGTTTCGCTCCCCAGTGGCTTGCTCTCGGCCGGCTCGAAGAACGGCGCGCCGAAGCCGATCCGGCCGATGCGGCGCTCTACGCCGCCATGCGGCGCGAGACGGAAAAGTTCTTCGACGCCATCCTGCGCGAGGATCGGCCGATCGCCGAGTTGCTCGGCGGCACGCGCAGCTTCGCCAACGATGCCCTGGCGGCGCACTACGGTCTGGAGGGCTCCAGCCTGGGCCCCGCGGATGCGGAGGGCTTTCGGCCCGTGAGTCTCGCCGGCAGCGGGCGCAGGGGCCTCTTGGGTCAGGGCTCGATCCTGACGGCGACGAGTGAGCTGCGGCGCACGTCGCCCGTGCTGCGCGGCCAGTGGATTTTGGATTCGCTGCTGGGGGAACCGTCCCCCGCACCGCCGCCCGAAATCCCCTCCCTGGAGGGTCCCGGTGGTGACGGCGGAGGCGGCGACCTGCGCGCGCAGCTCGAACGGCACCGGGCCGCCACGGCCTGCGCGGTGTGCCACGACCGCACCGATCCCTTGGGCTTCGCGCTTGAGCAATTCGGGCCGCGCGGCGAAGTGCGGCCCGACGCCGATGCGCGCGCGGAGCTGCCCGGACATGGGCCGGTGGAGGGTTTGGAGGATCTCTTGGGAGCCCTGGAGGGCGACAAGCGCTTCGTGCGCACTCTCGTGGAACGCCTGATGGTCTACGCCCTGGGAAGGCCCTTGGAAGCAGCGGACCGCGGTGAAGTGGCGCGCATCGCGGCGCGGCTCGATCCAGGGGCTGCGACCCTGGGCGATCTGCTCGCACTCCTGATCGAGACCCCAGCCTTCCGAAAACGGCGTACTATGCAGGGGTCATGGCCGAGATGAAGCGCCGAGAAGGTTTGGGGGCAAACGAGGGCGCGGCGAAGGCGCCGCGCATCGTGATGGCCGGTGAAGCTTCGCTGGCGCGGCGCACGCTGCTGCGCGGTGCGGCTCGGGGAGCCGCGGCTCTGTTCTGTTTGCCGTGGCTCGAAGCCATGTGGCCTTCGGCCCGGGCGAGCCTCGGCGCACCCTCCGCGCCACCCGCGCCGAAGCGTTTGATTTGGATCTACGTGCCCAACGGCGTGCAGCGCGAGCACTGGAAACCCGAAGCGGGGCCCCTGGCGGAATTGCCTTCGATCCTGGAACCGCTTGCGCCCTGGCGAGAACGCCTGCAGGTGCTCTCGGGGCTGACGGCCGACAAAGCGCGCGCCAACGGAGACGGACCGGGGGACCACGCCCGGGCCACGGCGGCGTTCTTGACCGGCGTGCAGCCGCTCAAGGCCGACGGTCAAGTGAGGCTGGGCATCAGCGCCGACCAGGTGGTGGCGGATGCGATCGAAGGCCAAACCCCGTGGCGCTCGATCGCGGTGGGCTGCGAAAACGCGCGCACGGAAGGCCAGTGCGATTCCGGATACGCCTGTGCCTACCAGAGCCATATCTCGTGGCGCGGCGAGACCACGCCGGTCTTCAAGGAAACGCGCCCCACGCGGCTGTTCGACCGCCTCTTCCGCGGGGGTCGTTCGGAACTCGGCGACGCCGAACGCGCCCGGCAACGCAGCGTGCTCGATCTGGTCGGGCGCGACCTGGAGCGGCTTTCGGCCCGCTTGGGCAACGCCGACCGCGCCAAACTCGACGAATACGCCACCGGACTGCGCGATCTCGAACAGCGTCTGGAACGGCTCGCGGAGGCCAGCCGCAGCGCGCCGGCGCTGGCGGCACCCGAGGGGGATCCCTCCGACCTGGCCGAGCGCGTCGAGCTTTTCCACGAGCTGATTGCCCTGGCCCTGCGCCTGGACCTGACGCGGGTGGCGACGTTCCTTGTCACCAACGAAGGCTCGAACCGCGTCTACCGCGAACTCGGCCAACAGGAGGGCCATCACTCGCTCTCCCACCACCAAGGCGACGGGGACAAAATGGCCCAGCTCGCACGCATCGACCGTTTTCACACCGAGCGTTTTGCGCGCCTCCTGGCGCTGCTGGCCGGCGCGGCGGAGGGCGAACGCGACCTGCTGGCATCGTGCGCGGTGGTCTATGGCTGTGCGATCGGCGACGGCGATCGCCACGACCACCACGATCTACCGATCCTGCTGGCGGGGGAACTGGGCGGCGCGCTGCGCCCGGCTCGGCACGTGGCCTACCCGCGGGAAACGCCCCTCAACGACCTGCACTTGGCGCTGATGGCCGCGTTGGACGTGCGGCCGACTCACTTCGGCGACGGAAGCGGGCCGCTCGAAGGGCTCGGCTGAGGGCAAAGCCCGCCGCGCCCGCGCGCGCCCCTACCAGCGCAGGGCGAGCGTCAGGGCCAGCACCAGGGTCGGATCGACCCGCGTGCGACCGATGGCGCGTTCGTCCTCCAGGAAGGTGAGTTCGCGCCAGGGTGTGGTGCCGCCGAAAACCCGCAGTCGTGTTCCTCCCACCAGGGAGGTTTGGAAACCCGGGTCCCACTCCAGGCCGATGCCGGTCTCGATCCAACGGTCGCGCATCACCCCTTCGGGGAGCGGCCCGACGTCGTCGAAGCGGTACTGGCGCTGGTCGTAAACCGCGCTGAAAAACGCGCGCGCATTCGGGGTGGCGTCGTAGCTGAGCTCGAAGCCGGGCCCGCGGGTGCCCAGGCGCCAACGGGGGGCGATGTCCCACTCCAGCCCGAGGAACGGCAGCAGTTTGGGGTCGGATTCCAGTTGGGTCGTGCCCAGGGCGCCGATCGAAAGGCCGAGGCCGTCGTCGATCTTGTAGGTGGCGCCGGCCAGCGCCGCCACGGCGAAGGAGTCGGTCACGCGGGCGTCGAGTTCGCCGCCCAGGGAGCCGCGCAGATTCCAAAACCAGGTCCAGCGCCCGTCGGGTGCGCCGCGCCAACCCAGGCCGAGCCCGGCGCGGTAGACATCCTCGGTGGGGTCGTCGGTGTTGGGGACAAGCCCCGTCGCCCCGCGGAAGCGGTACTCGGCGATCTCCAGTCCTGCTTCGACGCGCCAGGACGAGCCCGACGGCGTGATGCGCAGCGAGCTCCAGTCCATGGGCAGCCGGCGGGTCTCCAGGCGCCCGGGGGAGCGGGACATGGCCGCGTGGGCGTAGTGCACCGCCCCGATGCGCAGTTGGTGGCTCCAGCCGGCCGGCATCTCGAACCGCCGGGCAAGGTGGCCGTCGCCCCGCTCCGCGGGACCGGTCGGCGGCTCGGCCGGCTGCCAGGGTCCGTCCCCGTGCAGGTAATTGCGCAGCAGGGTCAGCTCGTCCGGCTCCAGCCCGCGCGGCGGTGGCACCCGCTCCGGCTCCCCGAGCTTGGGCGTCGGCACCACCCCCGGCTGCACGGGTTCCTGACCGCCTCCGCCCTGGGCATCCTGGGCCCGAAAGCCCGCCTCGTCCGCGAGGTGCGCGCCCGCCGTCCACCCGAGCAGCGGCCCGGGCATCCAAAGGGGCAGGAAAACGAGGGCCGTGAGCATGGATCTGGGATCGGCGCGCGGCCTGGCCGAAGGGTAGCCCGCCCGGGTCCCACCCCACAAGCCACCCGGCCGGCGGCCTGGGCTCCGATCGCCCATCAGCGGCGCCGCCCGGCAGCGCCGCCTCCCGTCAGCGCCGCCGCGGGGCCAAGGCCGCCAGCCGGGGCAGGGCGACCTCCAGCAGGCGGCTGAAGCGGGCGCTCGCCGCCCGGCCCACCTCGATCACTTCCTCGTGGGAGAGGACCTCGCCGGAGAGACCCGCCGCCAGATTCGTGATGCAGGACACACCCGTGACGCGCAGACCCTCGGCGCTGCCGGCCAGGGCCTCGGCCACGGTGCTCATCCCGACCGCATCGGCGCCCATCCAACCCAGGGCGCGGACCTCCGCCGGCGTCTCGTAGGAGGGCCCCAGCAGCCCGGCGTAGACCCCTTCGCGCAGCGCGATGCCTTCCTCCCGCCCGACCTGGAGCATGAGGTCGGCCATTTCCTGGTCCCAGGGGCTCCCGTGACCCGCCTCGGCGGGCCCGAGCGGGGTTTCGCCCTGCAAGTTGAGGTGGTCGCGCACGAGCATCAGGGAGCCCGGCGCCCACTCGGCGCGCAATCCGCCGGCGGCATTGGTCAAGACCAGCGCGCCGAGCCCCAGGCGCCCGAAGGCGCGGGCCGCCAAACTCACCTCGCGCGCGCTCCAGCCTTCGTAGAGGTGGACCCGGCCGGACTGCACCAGCACCCGGGCCCCGCCCAACTCGCCGATCACAAAACGCCCCGCGTGCCCCGGCACGGTGCTCTTCGGCAGCTCGTCGATCGCCTCGAAGGGCAACTCGACCGCGTCCGAAAGGCGATCGGCGAAGGGTCCCAGCCCAGAGCCCAGCACCACCGCGACTTGACAGCGCTGGCCGCCGACCGCGGCCAGGGCCTCGGCGATTGCATTCACGCGGGATTCGAGCTGCTCCGGTTGCACGGCCACAAGCCTACGCAGCCGAGCCCGGCGACGGCAATCGCCGGGCGGCGAGCCCAGGCCCGTTCATACGAACGCCCCGGCAATCGCCGCGGAGGAACAGGACGCCAGGGCTCCCCCCAACATGGCCCTGGAAACGAGCCGCGCGATGTCGGTCCGCCGCTCGGGCGCCAGGGGAGTGATGCCTCCGATTTGAATGCCGATCGACGCGAAGTTCGCAAAACCGCAGACGGCATAGGTCGCCATCACCGCGGAGCGCGAGTGTTCAAAAACCCACTCGCCGCCACCGCCCGGCAAAAAGGCCTGCATCTGGCTGAAGGCCACGAACTCGTTGACGGCGATCTTCGTGCCGAGCAACGCGCCGAAGAGTTGGCTGTCGTGCCAACCCTCCACCCCCAGGGCCATGGCGAAGGGAGCGAGCAGCCAGCCGAAGAGCCGCGACAGGGACAGGCCCGATTCCAGGCCGAGCGCGCCGCCCAGAGCGCCGAGCGGCCAATCCACGAGCGCCACGAGCGCCATGAAGGCGATCAGCATGGCGATCACGTTGAGCCACAGCTTGAGGCCGTCTTGGGTGCCGATGGCGGCCGCTTCGACCACGTTGGTGGCGCTGCGTTCGATGCGCAGGGGCAAACGGCCCGAAGTGCTCGACACTTGGGTCTCGGGCAGCATGATCTTGGCCATCACGAAGGCCGCGGGCGCGCCGAGCACCGACGCGGTGATCAGGTGCGGTCCGTACTCGGGTCCGAGGAAACCCATGTAGATCGCCAGGACCGACCCCGCGATGGTGGCGAATCCGCCCGTCATCATCGCGTTCAGCTCGGAAAGCGTCAGGCCGGGGATGTAGGGGCGAATGACCAGCGGCGCTTCCGTTTGCCCCACGAAGATGTTGGCGGCGACGGCCATCGCTTCGGCGCCCGACACGCCCATGGTCAAGCTCATCACGCGCGCCAGGGCCCAGATCACCACCTGCATCACGCCCAGGTGGTAAAGCACGGCCATCAAGGCGCTGAAGAACAGGATCGCGACCAACCCGCGCCCGGCGAAGGCGAAGACGAAGCCGGCTTCGGGCCCAAACACCTCGCCCATCGCGGCCGGATCCGCCAAGGGGCCGAAGACGAGCTTGGCTCCCGGCTCGGCCATGCCGATCAGGTGGCCCACGAGCCCGGCCGCCGCGCCGAAGGCCGCCCGGCCGCCCTCGGTGCCGAGCAGCACCGTCGCGAGCACGGCCTGCAGGCCCAGGCCGATCAGCACGATGCGCCAGGGAAAACGCCGGCGATGGCTTGAGAGCAGCCAGGCCAAGAGGCACAGGAACACGAGACCCAAGAGGGCGCGCAGAACCAACATTGCGCCCAGGATGGGGAGCGGAGCGCGGGCTGGGCCAGGGATGGGGGCAGCGCGGCGCGGGCGCTCCCAGGCTTGGGCCTTGGCAGGCGGGTGAACTGCGCGCTGCCGCGATCAGCCCGCCGCGTCGCAGGCCCGACTGCCGGGCGCGATTCGTTCGAGGGCGAGCGGGCGAACCTTGGGCTTTTCGGGCGCCACAACCACGGCCCGTCGCAGCTCGGAAAGCGCGCGCTCGATCCCCGGACCCCGGTGGTACACCTCGACCAGCTCGGTGCCCGCCTCCACCCGCTCGCCTTCCGCCACCAACACCCGAAGGCCCACGCCGGCGTCGATGGCCTCGCCCACGGCCCGGCGTGTCCCGCCCAGGGCCAAGAGCGCGGCCCCAAAGGCGCGCAGATCCGCGAAACCCACGAAACCGGACCGATCCGCCGTCAGGTACGCGCGCTGGGGCGCGGGGCCCATCAGCGACCCAGCGGTCTGGGCGGGCGGATGGCCCCCGTGGGCCTCGCCCACCCTTTCTACCGCCCGGAACGCGCGGCCGACATCCATGCCGCGCGCGATGCGCAGGGCACCTTCTACCGGTGAATCGCAAAGGCCCACCAGCGCCAGCGCTTCCCCACCGAGCAAACACACGAGCTCGCGCAGATCGCCGGGACCCTGGCCCGCGAGGCAATGCACGCTCTCTTCCACCTCCAGCGAGTGTCCGATCGTGCGCCCCAGGGGCCGCTCCATGTTGGTTTGCCAAGCAACCGCGGGTACCCCGAAGGCGGAGGCGGTTTCGACCAAAGCGCGCGCCAGGGCGGCCCCGCGTTCCAGCTCGGGCAGGAACGCGCCGCTGCCGAACTTCACGTCCAAAACCAGTCCGTCCAGGTCCTCGGCGAGCTTCTTCGAGAGGATCGAACTCGTGATCAGCGGGATCGATTCCACCAGGCCCGTGACATCCCGTGTGGCGTACAGGATGCGGTCGGCGGGAGCGATGCGCGGGGTCTGCCCGCCGAACACCAGGCCCAACTCATCGAGCCGCCGGCGGTACTCCGCGGGATCGATGTCCGTGCGAAATCCGGGGATCGCCTCGAGCTTGTCGAGGGTGCCTCCGGTGTGGCCGAGCCCGCGCCCCGAGATCATCGGCACCGCGCAACCGGCGGCCGCCAGGGCCGGAGCCAGGGGCAAGGAAGCCTTGTCTCCGATACCTCCGGTCGAGTGTTTGTCCACCACCGGACGATCGATCCCGGCGAGCGCCAGCACGTCGCCCGAGTGCACCATGGCGCGCGTCAGTTCGAGCAGCGCTTCGGGCGCCAAGCCCTTCGCGAACACCAGCGCCAAGAAGGCGCCCACGTGCGCCCGATCCAGGGATTCAGCCGTGACTTCGCGCACAAAACGCTCGATGGCTCCGGGGGCCGGCGGAAGCCCCTCGCGCAGGGCTCCCAGGAAAGCGCGCAGATCGAGCCGCTCCCCGTCGCCAGCCATCAGGCCACGATCTCCCGCGCGAACGAGCGGCCGGGGCCGGCGGGCTCCAGGCCCAACAACTCCTCCACCGTCGCGCCGACATCGGCGAAGCTCGTGCGGGTTCCCAGCTCACGGCCGGCCTGGACTTCGGGACCGAACGCGAGGATCGGCACGTACTCGCGAGTGTGGTCCGTGTTCTCGGTGAAGGTCGGATCGTTGCCGTGATCCGCCGTCAGCAGCACCACATCCCGTGGGCGCAGGCGCCGCTCCAACTCCTGCAGCTCGACATCGAAACGCTCCAATGCGGCGCGGTATCCGGCCGGATCCCGGCGGTGGCCGTAAAGCATGTCGAAGTCCACCAGGTTGACGAAAACCAGGCCCGAATCCAGCTCCTCGGCCAGTCGCAGCGTGGTTTGCATGCCGTCCTGGTTGCCTTCCGTGTGCAGGCTCCGGGTCAGGCCGCGCGCCGCGAAGATGTCCTCGATCTTGCCGACGCCGACCACCTCGACACCCGCCGCGCTAAGCCGATCCAAGCTGGTCGGTGTGGGCGGTTCGAGGCTGTAGTCCTTGCGGTTGTAGGTGCGCCGGAAGGCCCCTTCACGGCCGACGAACGGCCGGGCGATGACACGTCCGACACCGTAGGGCGTGAGGATTTCGCGCGCGATGCGGCAGACCTCGTAGAGCCTCTCGAGCCCGAAGTGTTCCTCGTGGCCGGCGACTTGGAAGACGCTGTCCGCGCTGGTGTAGAGGATCGGCTGACCGGTTTCGATCGAACGCTGCCCGAGTCGCTCGAGCACCTCGGTTCCCGATGCGGGTGCGTTGAGCAAAACACCCGGCAATCCGCTGCGCTCCAGGAAAGGCTTCACGATTTCGTCTGGGAAACCGTCCGGGTAGGTGGGGAACGCCCGATCCAAGGGACAGCCCATCAGCTCCCAGTGTCCGGTGGAGGTGTCCTTGCCCGGCGACGCCTCCGCCAACCGGCCGAAAGCGCCCGCGGGCCGCTCGGGGCAGGGCAGCGACTCGACACCCGGGATGCACCCCAAACCGAGCTCCACCAGGCGCGGCGCCTCGAGCCCTCCGGCGGCGCGCACCAGGTGGTCGAGGGTGTGTGCACCCGCATCCCCGAAGGCTTCGGCGTCCGGCAGGGCGCCGACACCCAGGGAATCGAGCACGATCAGAAAGACTCTTCTAGAGGTCATGGTGCGGACACTCCCCGCGGCTGCTCCATCCTCGCCCATCGCCGCCGGTAGGTCGAGGGCTTCGGTCTCCTTGGCTGCCGGGACGGGCGAGCGGCCCGCGGGCTCAATAGGTGGGCGAGTACCGCTTGTGGCAAGCGATGCAACTGGCGTTCATGCGGGCATAGGCCCGGTTCAGGGCGCTCAGGTCCCGGGCCTCGGCGGCCCGGGCTGCGTCCCTGGCTCCCTGCTCGAGGTCGCTGCGAAAGCGCTCGTAGCGGGTCGGATCGTGGGGAAAACCCGGCCGGCGCGGCCATTCGACGAAGACCGGCGACACCGCCATGGCGGCGATTTCTTCGCCCAGGCGCGCGATCTCGTCCATCTTGTCGAGGGAGCGCAGGTGCGGCTGGATCGCCTCGTGGACCCCTTCCAGCACCATCATCATGCGCAGGAGTTCCAGGTCCCGCTCCAACCCCACTTCGGTTTCCCGGGGAGCACAGGCCAGACAGGCGAACAACGTGAGGCCGAAACCCCACGCCGCGATCTTGCGACGACGTCGCGCGAACTCGCTTCGGGCTCGGGCCGCGACCATCGGGTCCGCGGACTTCAGGAGCCCTTGCCGACCGCCGTGCGGATGGTCTCTTCGATGGCGCGCTCCATCTCATCGACCCACTCGGTGCCGAAGTCGCGCTCCAAGAGATCGCGCTCGCTGAACTCCCACCGCCCCGAGCGGGGGTCGAAGTCGAACTGGTAGTCGTGCTCGCTGCCGTCGTCCTCGGTGACCATCACCAGCACGATGTTGTTCGGGGCATCCAATTCGAGGCGGAAATCGGCCATGGGAAGGGTGTCGCGGTGCGCTGCTGCGGGGGGCGGTTCAGGGCTATCCAGACTAACCGGCGGTGTGCGGGGCTCGCAATCCGACGGGGGCCCGGATCGACTTCGGCCGCGGGCACCAACGGCCGAAGCCGCCCGCCGCTGCCCAGGCCCGCGTGGCACGGCCTGGGGCCTGTTAGGCTTGGGTCCGTGAAGATCGCTCTGTACAGCCTCCATCCCTTCGAACGGGCCTTTCTCGAAGACGCCAACCGGGAGCACGGCCACGAGCTGGTCGACCTGCGGGCGACCCTGCGTCCGGAGACCGCGGCTCTGGCACGGGGGTTTTCCGCCGTCAGCCTGTTTGCCCACGACAAAGCCGACGCGCAGGCCCTCGCGACCCTCGCCGAGGGCGGGACGCGGCTGCTGGTGCTGCGCTCGGCGGGTTACAACCACGTGGATCTGGAAGCGGCCGCGAAGCTGGACATCCGGGTGGCCCGGGTCCCGGCCTACAGCCCCTATGCCATCGCCGAGCACGCGGTCGGATTGATGCTGACCCTCAACCGGCGGCTGCATCGCGCCGTGCAGCGCACCCGAGAACTGGACTTCTCCCTGGAGGGTCTGCTCGGCTTCGACTTTCACGGGAAGACCGTCGGCATCGTGGGGACCGGCAAGATCGGATCGGCCGTTGCGCGCATCCTGCACGGATTCGGCTGCCGCCTGCTGGGGGCGGATCCGCAGCCCGACCACGACCTCGAAGCCCTGGGGCTGCGCTACGTGCCCCTGCCGGAACTGCTGGCCGAATCGGACGTGATCAGCCTGCACTGCCCCCTGGTGCCGGCCACCCACCATTTGATCGACGCGCGAGCCGTCGCTTCGATGAAAGAAGGTGTCATGTTGATCAACACCTGCCGGGGCGGGGTAATCGACACCCGGGCGGTGATCGCCGGACTCAAGTCCAAGAAGATCGGCTTCCTCGGCCTGGACGTCTACGAGGTCGAAGACGGCGTCTTCTTCAAGGATCTGTCTGCAGACGGGCTGGATGACGACGTGCTGGCTCGCCTGCTCACCTTTCCCAACGTGGTGGTGACCGCGCACCAGGGTTTTTTCACCCGCGAAGCGCTCCAGGCCATCGCCGAAACGACCCTCGAGAACGCCAGCGCATTTGCCAAGGGCGCCCTCGATCCCGCGAACGAAGTCCGAGCGGCGGCGCATCTGCGCTGATACTGCTTTAGCCCAAGCCCGTCATGACACAGGCAGCACCGCCTCCACCCGAGTCCGGTAAGGCCAAACGAGGACTGCGGCGATGGAGCCGGCTGGCACTCGTTCTTGCGCTGCTGCTTGCCGGAGCGGATCAGCTCCTGCACCACTACTGGTTGGGGAACGGTTTCCTCGGTGCCCGGCGGGTGGCGCCCTTCGATCCGCCGCTGTTCTTGCCGCGCCACTGGAGCGCGCTGGAGGATTTGGCCGGAGTCGATCTCGGTGTGCCGCGGCCCGGCTCCGGACTTGCGCTCGACCCCTTGCTGGGCTGGATCACGGCCGGCGCCGGCCACGGGCCGATCGGCCAGCGGCTCTACGATGCGCCTCCCCGGGCCCCAGAGCACAAACGCATCGCCTTGATCGGCTGTTCTTTCACCTACGGCAGCGAGGTTGAGGCACAGGAGAGTTGGATCGCATGTCTGGCCGGCCTGCGGACGGACCTGGAACTCACCAACCTCGGTGTTCCCGGCTACGGCCTCGATCAGGCCCTGCTGCGATGGGAGCGGGACGTGCTGCAGGCGGGTGGTCCGCACCCCGATGAAGTCTGGATCGGCGTGATGCCGACCGCGCTTTTGAGGTTGATGTCGATCTATCGCCCCGCGGAAAACCACTGGTCCGGTGCGTTGTTCTTCAAACCGCGCTTCGAGGTCGGAGCCCAAGGGCTCAGCCTGCACGCGCTGCCCCATCAGGGTGGGGGCGCCCACGCTGCGGCCCTGATTCGCGACCAGCGCGCTTTCCTAACCGCGCTCAACGGCAAGGATGCGTTCGTCTCCCGCTGGCCGGCCGCCTACGAACCGGCCGGTAGCCGTCTCGTGCACTACACAGGTTTCGGGCGCATCACCTTGACCTGGCTGGAGAGCCGGGAACGGAACGTGGGCCCGTGGATTCTGCGCGAAGAGCAAGAGCTCGCGCGGCTCACCCGTGCTCTGGTTTCCCGCGCGGCTTCCCACGGACCCAAGGTGCGTGTGTTGATCCTGCCCAGTGCCCGCGACCTGGAAGCTGGCCCCGAGCCGTGGGGACCGCTTTGCGGCTGGCTGTCGGCCGATGGACACGAGGTGCTCGATCTCTCGGCCGTGGTGCGTCAAACGCCTCCCGACTGGCGCCCCGAGGGTCACTACGGGCCCGAGCAAAACGCGGCCGTGGCCCGGGCGCTCGCGGATCTTTGAATGTCCCCGCCGATCAGCGCGGCGGACGGACGAGCACGCTCTGACGACGCTCCGGAGGAGCCACGTGCACAAAAGCGTGATCCGTCATGAGGTGACAGGTGTTGCATGCCGCCGTCAACCGCGAGAACGCCGCGGTGAAGGAACCGAGGTCTCCGGCTTCGGCGGCCGTCTCCACCGCCGCGAGCGGTTCGGTGAGCAGCGGCGCGGCCTGCGCGTACTTGGGGCGACGCACAAGGGAGAGCTCCATCACCTCGCGGATCTCCTCGATCTGGTGCAGGGCGAGCTCCCAGTTCTCATCCTGTCCGGCGAAGTGCAGCTCCCCGTAGCGGTAGCCGATCTCCCACATGGCCACGCCGAAGCCGCCCAGGTGCTCTTCGATGGCCTGGAAACGCTCTTCCAGCGAACCGTTCAGCCACTCGGTGGTGGAGGGCTCCGCGGGCGGGGCCGGGGGGGGAGCGCAGGCCGGACCGGGACCCAGGGCCAGCGCTGCCAGCAGGCAAACACCGGCTGCGCTCCCCAGCCCCAGGGCGCCAAGGGGCAGACCGGCGCTTCGAGCGCTGCGAGGGGAGCCTGATCGCGGAGTTTGCTGCTTGGATTTCATGGGATCGAGGGCTGGGGGGATGCGCTCTTTGTACCCTCTTGGCCGAGCGGCTTCTGCTTGAGTCAGGCAAACTCCCGCCAGGGTGACTTGAGGGTGCTCCGACACCCTGCTTGGCCCGAAAAGCCCCCCCACTCGACTCGGTTCGAAACGAAAGCGCCTCCCAGCACCCCGCAATCCCATGGCACAGCCTTCGGCCTCCTCCATGCTTCCAACCATCGACCACCGGCGAGCCGTGTCGTCCCGCATGGGTTCCCTGCTGGTCTGCTTCGGACTGCTGGTCGTGCCCGGCACCGTATTGGCGAAGGAAACGTCGGAGCCCGCCGCGGAATCCGCGACCGGACCCGCCCACGGCATCTCCGGGGTCGAGCCGAGCGTCGACATCTCTCCGCCGCCGCGGCCCGCTTTCCGGCCCTTGCGTCAAGACGAGGACTGGTCGGCCCTAGCCGGAATCGACCTGAGCAGCACGGGCAACCTGCTCGACCCGCTCAAGTACCGTCGCCTCAGCGATGACGGGACGGTCTGGATCAGCTTCGGCGGACACGTTCGCCTGCGCTACGAGGATTGGAAAAACTTCAACTTCGGGGAAACGGGCGCGGCGGATGCCGACGACCGTTTTCTGCTGACCCGAGCGAGTTTGCACGCCGATTTGCACCTGGGCGAGCGCTGGCGTGTGTTCGTCGAAGGCCGCACAGCTCAGTCCACCGAGCGCAACCTGCCCGGGGGACGTCGCCCGATGGACGTGGACACGATCGACCTGCAACAGGGCTTCGTCGACGGGACGTTTCAAGGCTTGGGAGGCGAAGTCCGTACTCGGGTCGGTCGTCAAATGCTGGTCTTCGGGCGCCAGCGCGTGATCAGCCCACTCTTTTGGGGGAACGCCATGCGCGCCTGGGACGGGGTCGATGTGCGTTGGCGCGGCGAGGATTGGACCGTGAATGCGCTCTACACCTGGTTCGTGCCCGTGGAGAAAACCCGCTTCAACGAGACGGACTGGCAAGAACGGCTCTGGGGCTTGTACGGCCGACGCGTAGCCATCGGCGCCTTGGACGGCCTCGATGTGTATGCGCTCGGCATCGAACGCGATGAGCGCACTTGGAACGGCACCACCGGAGAGGAGTGGCGCCTGACCGTCGGCGCGCGCACCTACGGAAAGCTGGTCGGCGGGCGCCTGGACTGGGAAGTGGAAGGAGCCTACCAGGGCGGTGAAGTCGGTTCGGCCGCGGTCTCGGCCGGGATGTTCGCCATGGAAGCGGGGTACCGCCTTCCCGAGACCCACGGCAAACCGCGTGTTTATGTCGGTCTCGATTGGGGCAGCGGCGACTCGTCGCCGGGTGGAAACGTCGGCACCTACAACCAACTGTATCCCCTCGGCCACGCTTATCTGGGCTACATCGACGCCATCGGGCGCCAGAACATTTGGGATCTTTCCCTTGGTGTGCACTGGGAACCGATCGAGCGCCTCAAGCTCGAACTCGCGCACCACGCCTTTTGGCGCGCCGAGCGCGAGGATGCCGTCTACAACGCCGGCGGAGGGGTCTTGATTCCCGGCGGCGCATCCGACGCCCGCTGGATCGGCAGCGAGATCGACCTCTTCGGTCAATACCAAGTCGATCGGCACTGGAACCTGAGCGCCGGATGGAGCCGGTTCTTCGCCGGGGACGTGCCCAAGGACGCCGGCGCAGGCCGGGACATCACGTTCCTCTACTTCATCGCCACCTTCACTTTCTAACCGGCGACCAGTCCACCGGCGCCGGAGTGCGATGCCCAGCCCGGGGGGGGGCTGTAATCCGCCCAAGCCCATGCCGGGCTGCCGCCCGTCGTGCCCTTGAGCTAACATCCTGGGCCTACGGGTTCCCCCCACCTGAGCCGGCCCTCCCGCCCCCCCTTCGCCCCATGCAAACGGTTCAACGACCCACCTTCGAGGCCCTGCAAGCGCACTTTGGCCACTGGGCCAAGATTGGCGACCTGGTCGATCAGTGCATCGATCTGATGCTCAATCTGCGCCAAAGCGGCCACCCGGGCGGCTCCCGCTCGAAGGTGCCGATGCTGGTGGCCTCGACGCTGGGAGCAGGCATGCGCTGGGACCTGCGGCGGCCGGAGCTGGCCTTCGGCGATCGATTCATCCTGGTCGCCGGCCACTGCAATCCGGCGGTCTACGCCCTGCTTGCGGTCTACAACGAGGCCCTGCGCATCCGGCATCGGCAAACCGGTGATGCGCGCTACCTGGTGCCCGATGCATCCGAGCGGATGCTGACCTTCGAGGATCTCCTGTGGCTGCGCCACAACAAGGGCTTGCCGGGTCACGCCGAAATGGAGGGCAAGACGCTCTTCTTCAAGTTCAATACTGGGCCGAGTGGTCACGGTGCGCCGGCCGCCCTCGGCGAGGCCATGGCCCTCAAGCATGCGGGTGCCGGCTCTGTCCGGGTCTTCGCCATGGAGGGGGAAGGCGGACACACCGCCGGAGCCCACCACGAGGTGAAGAACTCCGCCTGGGGACTCGGCCTCGACAACCTGATCTATCTGTTCGACTGGAACGACCACGGCATCGACGACTTCGCCAACTCGGAGGTCGTGCCCGGAACGCCGGTGGACTGGTTCGAACCCTACGGCTGGCGTGTTGCGGGTACCGAGGACGGCGAGGACTACGCCGCCTTGACCCGCGCGCTGCTTGAGGTCGTCCACGCCGAAGACACGCAAGGCAAGCCCGGTTGTGTGTGGTTCAAGACCCGCAAGGGCCGGGGTTATCACAAGTTCGACGCTGCCTCCCACGGCAAAGCGCACGGGCGCAACTCCGAGCTGTTCTGGCGCTGCCGGGAGGACTTCGAGAAGAAGTACGGCGTCGAGTTCGCAGGTCGCGGAGACACGCGCGACCCGGGCGAGGACGCCTGCCGCGAACAAACCGCGGATTGGCTGCGCACGGTCATGGGTGTGCTCGAAGCGGACCAGGAATTGGTGAGCTACCTCGCGGACACCCTGTTGGAGCTCGGCGAGTCGGTGCCGACCTCGCCGGAGAGTTTCCAGTTGACCTCCCCGGCCAACCTGGCCGAGGACCGCACATGGCTTGCGCCGGAGCGTTTGCCTGCCGAGCTCTTCGTGGCGCCCGGCACGAAGATCGCCAACAAGGAGGGATTTGCGCGTTTTGGCGCGTGGGTCAACGCCGAGGCCGCCAAACACATGGGTCGGCCGTTGGTGCTGGCGTGTTCCGCTGACTTGGCCGACTCGACTTCGATCGCGGGTTTCGCCAAACCCTGGGGCGATCAACCGGGATTCGGCTGGTACGAGCGCACACGCAACCCCCGCGGTGCGCTCCTGCCCCAGCAGATCACCGAGTTCACCAACGCCGGACTTTCGGTGGGTCTCGCGGTCACGAACATGTCCGCTCGCCCCGAAGAGGAGTTCTTGGGCTACTGGGGTGCCTGCAGTACCTATGGCTCGTTCAGCTACTTGAAGTACGGCCTGATGCGCCTCTTCAGTCAGCTTGCCCAGGACTGCCCCCTGAAGGTCGGCAAGGTGCTCTGGATCGTCGGGCACTCTGGCCCCGAAACGGCGGAGGACAGCCGCACGCACTTCGGCATCTTCGCGCCGGGTGTCACGCAGCTTTTCCCCGACGGTCATGCGATCAACCTGCACCCTTTCGAACACAACGAAGTGGCTCCCATGTTGGCCGCGGCCTTCGCGAGCGATGTCCCCATCGTCGCTCTGCATCTCACGCGCCCCGCGGTTGAGGTACCCGACCGGGCCAAACTCGGTCTGCCTTCCCACATGGATGCGGCGCGCGGCGCTTACGTGATGAAGGCCCACGACCCGAATCGCCCCAAGGAAGGAACCCTCTTGGTGCAGGGCACGAGCACCACGGAGTCCGTTTTAGCGCTGTGGCCGGTTCTGCACGCCAAGGACGCGCCCAACCTCAAGGTCGTGGCCGCCCTGTCCTGGGAGCTCTTCCAGGCGCAGTCGCAGACCTACCGCGATAGCGTGTTGCCGGCCGAGGACTGGCGCGACTCGACGGTCATCACGAACGGCGCCAGGCGGTTGATGCACGACTGGCTGCCCCACAAGGTCGCCGAGCGGTACGCCATGAGCCCGGACTTTGACAACCGGTGGCGCACCGGCGGCAACGTTGAGGAGCTCAAACGCGAAGCGCGCATCGATCCGGACAGCCTGTGGCAGTCCATCACGCGCTTCGCCGCCGAACGCCCGAAGCGAATGGCGGAGCTGGGCCTGTCCACGTGAGCGAGGCTCCATGGCGCACCTTCGGCAGCGGTCGCTCTGGGGAATGACCCACCGGCTCGGTTCGCGCCAGGGATCGACCCGCGCCCCGTGGGCGCGCGGCCGGGCGCTTCGGCGTCGAATCGCAGCCCTGGCGGTCGCGCTTGTTCTGCTCCTCCAGGGTCCAACCGGTTCAGCTTTCGCGGGTCCGCAGGAGGTGGAAGGGGCTGCCGCTCCCCAGGTGGAAACGGCTGCGGAGAGCGCGGTGCAGGCGAACGTCGATCCCGTGCTCGTTCGCATGCGGGAAGAGCTCGACGTCCTGGAGCGGCGCCTGGTGGAGGTGCGCGACAACCGCGCGCGCGCCCAGGAGGACCGCGATCGCCTGGCGACTGAATACGAAGCCCTGTTGGTCACCTTCCGGACCACGCGGCAGCGGCTCGAAATCGCAGGCCTGACCGGGACCGTCGGCCCCCTGCTGCGGCGCGAGCGGGCAAAACTCCCTTCCACGGGTGCCTTGCGCGCCCTGGAGCGGGACCTGCGCACCCGCTCGAGCGCGGCGCGACTTCTGGAGCTCGATCTCGCCGAGGAACAGGCCGAGCTGCGGGACCCGGTCGGCTATGCCGCTGCCCGGCTGGCCCTTTGGGACACACCCGAGGAAGCGCGTGACCCGCTCCTCTTGCAGCAGGCCCGTGAACTCGCGCGCGAGAAGCTGCGCACGCTGGAGGCGACCCAGGCCGAACTGGGCCGCGAGGTCGAGTTGCTGCTGGAGGCCGAAGCCTACGAGCGCGATCGTCGAGAGCTGGTTCTCTCCTACCGCGACTACATCGATGAGCGGGTGCTTTGGATCGCCAGTGCTCGACCGATCTGGCGCGGCTGGTGGCCCGACCAGCGGGGCGACGTGCCGCAGATCACCGGACTCTTCGGAGCCCTCTTTTGGGCCGGGTCCGCGAGCAACTGGTGGGATGCCTCCGTCACGTTGCTGCGCGACATGCGCGCCAACCCGGAGAAGGCCGGGGTTTCCGGTCTGCTGGTGCTGCTGCTGTTCTTCGGCGTTCGACCGGCGGTGCGGCGCCTGGTCGCCGAAGGCAAAGAAGCGCGCCGACGCAGCAGCCTGGCCATCGCGCCTACCTTGCGGGCTCTGCTCTGGACGGCCCTAGCCGCCGCGCCGCTTCCCGCGCTTTTCGTTCTCCTGGGTTGGAGGCTCGACCGGGCCGGTCCGGCGGACGGTTTCGAACTCGCCTTGGGCCATGCCCTTACCAGCATCGCCTCGACGCTGTTCGCCGTGCAGTTCCTGCGGCGGCTCTGCCACCCGGAGGGGCTGGGGGCCAGGCACTTCGAGTGGCCGGAGGGTCCACTCAAGCGAGTTCGCCGGGAGCTGTTCCTCCTGGCTTCCATCGCCGTTCCGGCCGAGGCAGCCCACGCCTTCTTCCAGGCCCAGGGGGTCACCGCGTGGTACGACACCGCGGGACGCTGGGCGTTGCTGCTGCACCTGGGGGCCTTGGCGCTGTTCTTCCTGCGCATCCTCACCTCCCGGCGCGCCGGCGCCGAGGAGCTGAGCGAAGAGCGCACCGGAATGCTGGCCAAGCTCACCAGCCTTTGGCTGCTGCTCGGTGTGGGGACGCCCTGCGCCCTGGGATTGTTGGCCCTTGGTGGATATCTCTTCACCGCCTCCGAGCTGCTCCATCCCCTCCAGCTCACGATCCTGCTGTTCGTTCTCTTGACCTTGTCTGAAGGGGTCGCCATGCGCTGGGTCCGCTTGGCCCAGCGCCGGCTTTGGATGGCCAGAATGCGCGAGAGGCGCGAAGCCGCACGGCGCGCCAGGGAGGCCGAAGGCGCCTCCCCGGAGGAGGGTGCACCGCTCGTCGACGAGCCCCCGATGGATCTGGACCGGATCTCGGGGGACACCACCCAGTTGCTGCACGCGGCCGTGGCGCTCTTGGCGCTTTTCGGCGTATTTTTCGTCTGGGCGCCGTCGATTCCGGCGCTCGGACTGCTCAGCGAACGCGGTCTCTACTCGGTGGAGCGCTTGGAACGCTCCGACGACGGTGGCACCCGCTCGGTGCTGGTCGATGTCACGGTCGCCAACCTGGCCGGAGCGGCGTTCCTCCTCCTAATCCTTGCGATGGCATTCCGTCGGGTCCCGGCCCTGCTCGAGATCACCCTCTTGCAGCGCTTGCAGCTCGGAGCGGGCGAGCGCAACGCGGTGGTCACCCTGACCAAGTACTGCATTGTGATTGCCGGGGTAGTGATGCTTTCAGGCGCCTTGGGCATCTCGTGGTCGAAGCTCCAGTGGCTCGTCGCCGCCATTTCGGTCGGGCTCGGCTTCGGCCTGCAGGAGATCTTCGGCAACTTCGTGTCCGGCTTGATCCTGCTCTTCGAGCGCCCAATTCGCGTGGGCGACATCGTCACAATCGGGGGTGTCGACGGCCGTGTCACCAAGATGCGGATCCGCGCCACGACGATCACCGACTGGGATCGCCGCGAACTCATCGTCCCCAACAAGGAGTTCGTCACGGGCCGGCTCATCAACTGGACCCTCTCCGACCCGATCACTCGCCTGCGCCTGAATGTCGGCATTGCCTACGGATCGGATACGGCCAAGGCCCGTGAACTCCTGCTGGAAGTCGCGAACACCAGCGAACACGTCATGAAGGACCCGCCTCCCCGTGCGGCTTTCCTGGGCTTCGGCGACAACTCGCTCGACTTCACGCTCTTTGCCTTCCTGCCGACCAGGGATGTGTTCCTGGACACGATGCAGGATCTGCACTTCCGAATCGACCAAGCGTTCCGCAAGGCCGGTATCGAAATCGCCTTCCCGCAGCGCGACCTGCACTTGGTCAGCGCTCCGGCCCTGGAACACTTGGTCCGCGAATGGCGCAGCTCCCAGACCGCCGGGGCCAAGGACGACAAGCCAGGGAACTGAAGCCCGGGCGCGCGGCGCGCTCCGCCGGCCAGGCTCCGACGCAGTCCGGGCTCGATGGGGCGCTGCTTCCCGTGCCGACGACGGGCGGAGTCTCTTGCGGGAAGGCCGGTTGCGCGAGAATTCGGCCGGAAGTCCGGCCGGGTATCTTCGCTTCCATGGTTACCCAGGGTTCGCTTCGCTGCGTTCTGCTCGCACTGACCTGTCTTCTCGGCCTGCTGCTCGGCGCCTGCCGCACGGCGAAGGACTACGGCAGGCCCCTGCCCGAGGGCGCCCCCGCTCTCTTGGCCCTCGGGCCCGGGGAACGGGTTCCCGATGTGACCGGCCAGTGGGCCCAAAGGGAGGAGATCCTCGTGGCCCTGGAGCGCTCCCTGGCCTGGATGCGCAGACCCCACGCGCCGCGCTTTTTCCCCATGGAAGGGATCGAACACGACCGCGCGCTGGCGACCCTGGTGCGACTGGATCAGTTGCTGCGCACCGCCGCCGGACCGGCGGCGTTTCAGGCCGCCCTGGAGCGTGAGTTCGAGTGGTTCAAGAGCGCCGGCTGGGATAGCCAAGGGGGCGGAGTGCTCTTCACCGCCTACTACACCCCGATTTTCGACGGTCGGCTGAAGCGGGACGCCGTCTTCCGCTATCCGCTCTACAAACGCCCGTCCGACCTGGAATCCAAACCCGACGGCACGGTGCTCGGAATGCGCACGGCCGCCGGGCACGTGCCCTACCCCACCCGCCGCAACATCGAACGCAACCAGTTGCTCGCGGGCCGCGATCTGGAGATCGCCTGGCTCAAGGATCCCCTGGAGGCCTACCTTTGCCACGTCCAAGGCAACGCCTACCTGCGGCTCGGCGACGGCAGCCTGCTGCGGCTCGGGTTTGGCGGCACCAACGGCCGTGAGTACACCTCGCTGGCAGCCGAACTCGTCAAGGACGGACATCTGCGGCGCGATGCAGCGGATTTGCCCGCCATCCAGCGCTGGGCTGCGCGCAATCCCGATCGGCTGGAGGAGTACATGCACCGCAACGAGCGATTCGTGTTCTTCACACCCATCCAGGGCACACCGCACGGCAGCCTCGATTTCCCGGTTCAGGCGGAACGATCCCTGGCAACGGACAAGTCGATCTTCCCGCGCGGGGGGCCGGTCTTCGTGACGACCCAGTTGCCGCGGGGGCCTGGCCACCAGCTCAGTCGCTTCCAGCAACTAATGTTCGATCAAGACACCGGCGGCGGCATCCGCACGGCCGGGCGAGGTGACATCTATCTCGGAGTCGGGGACGATGCCGGAGCGCGCGCCGGGCGCACGCGCTCGGAGGGACAGCTCTATTACTTCTTCTTGCGGCCGGAACTGGTCCGCGAGTATTTGCCCCGGCCCTGAGGATGGAGCGCGAACGGGTCGTTTCCGGGGATCCGGGCCGGTTGCTGGCCGTCTGCATCGGGCCCGGGGGTATCCCCAAACGCGCGGTACCCGAAGCCGAGCTGACCCTGGAAGGCTTGGCCGGGGACCGATCCCGCCACCGTTTGCACGGCGGCCGTGACCGCGCGGTTTGCCTGCTCTCCGCCTTGGAAATCGCCGCGCTGGTGCGCGACGGTGTGCCCGCGTCCGAACCCGGCACTTTCGGAGAGAATCTTGTCTACGAGGGTCTCGACCCGGAGCGACTGCGGCCCGGAGATCGCCTGCGGATCGGCGAACAGGCCATTGTCGAGTTGACCGACGTGCGCGAACCCTGCGGAACCCTGCGCCCCCTGGACCGGCGCTTCCCGGACCTGATGCTCGGTCGCAGCGGCTTCATGGCGCGGGTCGTGCGGCCCGGAGTGCTGGCCCCCGGACTGCCCATTTGGCTGCTCGCGCCACCCCCCGGGCTCCGGTACGATACAGCTCTGTCCTAGCTCCCGATCCCAGCGCACCATGGCCAACTACGAAGTCGTCAAACACACCCTGGAACCCGTCGACGGGGACGATCAGATCGCCCTGACGATTTGGGCCTCCGACGGCAGCAAGTGGGAGTACGGCATCCCGTTCAACCGCCAGAGCGGTCGCTACACCTTCGAGGAGATCGACGTGCTCGAAATGGACTTCGGGCCTGAGTTCTCCGAGAATTTGACCGAGGAACTCGACCGCTTGGTCCAGAAGGTCTGCGCCGGCTGGGCGGAATGATTCGACGGGCGAACTGAGCGGGGCGCCTGCGGCTCGCACCGCCTCAGCTTTTTGCCCGGCGGCCCTCTGCCCGGCGATCAGGGACGGCCCCGATCCACGATCGCGCGCAGTGCCGCCCGTCGCTGGCGGTCCTGTTCCAGGTCGAGCATCAGGATGCGCTCGGCGATTTCGGCCGCTTTGCCCGACTCTCCGCGGCGATCGTAGAGCACGGCCAGGTTGGTCATGGCCGCCAGGTGGAAGTTGTCCACTTCGATCGCGCGCCGATAGGCCAGGGAAGCCCCCGGAGCGTCGCCCGCGCGCTCCAGGAGCACACCCTGGACGAAAGCGACCTGCGGATCTTGGGGGTCGAGTTCGATGGCTTCCTGGATCCAACCCAGGGCGGCATCGACCCCGAGGTCGCGCACGTCCGCGGTCGGGGAGGCATGCAGGCTGGCGGCCTCCAGCAGCAGGTCGACGTCGCGCCGGCCCCCGCCCGAGAGGGCCCGTGCGTAGCGTTCGTGGGCGGCTCGACTCTGGCCCAGGGCGCGTAGGGCCCGCGCGGAGAGCACCAGCGCTTCCCGGTGGCTCGGCTCCAGCTCGACCGCGCGTTCCAGGGCTGCCCGCGCCCGGGAGGGGCTGTCGAGTTCGAGGCGGATGCGCCCCAGCAAGAGCCAGGTTTCGAAGTCGCCCGGAGCGGAACCGACCGCCGCCGCCAAATCACCCTCCGCGGCCCGGCGGAAACCCAGATCCGCGAGGATGCGGCCCCGCGCCTTGAGCAGGGTCCACTCCTCGGGGAACTGGATCAGCGCCCGGTCGAGCAGGGCAACCGCATCCTCGCCGCGGCCCACCCTCGCCAGGGCGACGGCGGTTTCCCGCTCGGCCCGGACACTGGGCGGCCGTTCCTGGACACGGATCGTGTTCCAAAGCTCCACGGCCCGGGGCCAGTCCTCGCGCAGCGTGGCCGCCTCCGCGCGCTCCCAAATCGCGGGGTCCGTGGCCTTGCCCCCGGTCGACCCGCAGGCCCCTCCGAGGAACGCCGCCACGACCAGCCCGAGCGCACCGAGGGCCAGCCGAGGGTCGACTTCGAAGCTGGATCGATTCAGACGCATGCGCGAGGGGGTCATCGGGACCTTCCCTACCATCGTAAACCGGCGGGCGGCCGCTGGAACCCGGCCGGTTGGATCCGGCGGGCGGCTCCCCCGGGCCCGCGCGCCGCTACCATCGGGGCCGGGGCGTGGGTCCGACCGCCCCCAGACATGGCCATCACCACCCTCCTGCTCGACTTCGGCAACACCCTCGCCTACGAGCACCCGTCCCGCGCCGCGATCTACGGACGTGCCGGGCGAGAGCGCGGGCTGGCGGTCAGCGACGAAACCATGGCCGAGTGCATGGCGCGGGCGCACCGCGATCTGCCCCGTGTGCACCTGGGACACTACCGGTACTCCGACGGGTGGTTCGAAGCCTTCATCGAGCACATCTTCCACGGATTGTTGGAGTTGCCCGCCGACCAGTTGAGAGACCTCACGGCCGATCTCTTCGAACGTTTTGAGGATCCGGGCAACTTTCGCCTGTTCCCGGGTGTCGAGCAGCTATTCGCCACGGTTCAGCGACTTCGATTGACCGTTGGAGTGGTCTCCAATTGGAGCGCCCGGCTGCCCCGATTGCTCGAAGAGTTGGATCTCGCGCGGCGGCTCGACTTCGTCGTTTGCTCCGCCATCGAGCGTGCCGAGAAGCCCGAGCAAAAGATCTTCGAGTTGGCGCTGGAGCGGGCCGAGGCCCGGGCACAGGAGGCCGTCCTGGCGGGCGACCACCCGATCAAGGATGGCGCGGCTTCCCAACTGGGCATCGAGGTCGTGCTTGTCGATCACTTCGGGCAAAACGCCGGCGCCGGACTTCCCCGCGTCGGTGACCTCACCCAGTTGGCGGAGTGGCTGGAGGAACGCTGCGCATGAGCGAATCCGCGGACGGACTGGAAAGGGCGCTCGAGTGCGCTTCCCGCACCCTGCGGGAACTGCGCCGCTCCTTGAACGAATCCTTCTTCGGACACGGCGACCTGGTGCACCGCTTGCTCGCCGCGCTGGTCGCCGACGGGCACGTCTTGCTTGAGGGCCCTCCGGGCCTTGGCAAAACGACCCTGGTACGCGCCTTAGCCACCGGCCTGGAGCTGGATTTCCAGCGGATCCAGTGCACACCCGACCTGATGCCGGGTGACATTCTGGGCACCCGCATCCTGGAAGAAGCCGATGGCGAACGGCGTTTCGTCCCGATGTTCGGCCCGATCTTCACCAACCTATTGCTGGTGGATGAAGTCAATCGCGCGACCCCACGGACCCAGTCGGCGTTGCTGGAGGCGATGGCCGAGCGACAGATCACCCTCTTTGGTGAGCGGCACGTGCTGGAGCCTCCCTTCCTGGTGATCGCGACCCAAAATCCGATCGAAATGGAGGGCACCTATCCCCTGCCCGAGGCGCAACTGGATCGCTTTTCCGTGAAGTTGGAACTCAGCCCGCCCGGTGAGGCGGCGCTGGTCAACATCCTCGAACACACGACCGGACCCGTGGCCGCATCGACCGCCGGTAAGGTCCCCCGGGGTGCGCTGCTGAAGCTCCAGGAACTGGCCCGGCGTGTGCCCGCCGCGGAGTCGGTGCTCAGGCTCGCCGCGCGAATCGTGCTGGCAACGGATCCCCGGCGCCCGGAATCGCCGGAACTGGTCCGCACCGGCCTGCGCTATGGAGCCGGCCCCCGCGGGGCGCAGCACTTGGTGCGTTTGGCCAAGGCCGAAGCGCTGATCGCCGGGCGTGAGTTTGCTTCCTCCGAGGACCTGCTCGCCGGGGCCAGGGAGGTCTTGCGTCACCGGCTCGTGCTGAACTACGAGGGGGAAGCCATGGGGCTGCATCCCGATCGATTCGTCGACGCAGCGCTCGAAGCCGTCACTCACTGACCACGAGACCCCGTTCATGTCCATGCACTGCCGTATGGCGCTCTGCCAGATCAACCCGGCCCTGGGTGATTTGGCCGCGAACCTCGAGTCGCACTTGGCGGAAGCACAGGCGGCGATCGATTCGGGAGCAGACTTCGTTCTCTTTCCCGAGCTTTCCCTGACCGGGTACTTCCTGAAGGACCAGGTGTCCGAGCTCGCGATGGCGCCCGATGCGGAGTTCCTGGAGCCGCTGCGTGAGCTTTCGAGCCGCGCCACGATCGCCTTCGGAATGGCCGAGCGCGCCCAGGACGGCAGGCTCTACAACTCAACCGTGGTCTACGAGGACGGTCGCCTGTTGCACGTACACCGCAAGGTGCACCTGGTCAGCTACGGCATGTTCGACGAAGGGCGGGATTTCGGCGCCGGCGATCGTTTTCGCGTGCTCGAAAGTCGGCGCGGGCGCTTCGGTTTGCTGCTGTGCGAGGACTTCTGGCACCTACCCGGACCCTACCTCTACTTCCTGCAAGGGGTGGATGCCCTGCTGGTGCCGAGCGCCGGACCGGCACGCGGGATCTCGGAGCGGGATCGGGACGAAGAGGGTGCGCCGCGACTGCGCTCCGGCGCGGTTTGGCGGCGACTCTTGGAGGCACGTGCCCTGCTGACCCAAAGCTGGGTGGTGCACGTGAACCGCGTCGGCTGGGAGGATGGGATCGGATTCGGGGGAGAGTCCTCCGTGCGCGACCCATTCGGCCGCGAAACCGCGGCCCTGCCCGCCCTCGAGTCCGGCAGGCTGCTCGCCGAGCTCGACGGCGGCGCGGTGCGGCGCGCCAGGGTGCAAACCCCGCTGCGGCGCGATGAGAAGGTTTGGCTGCTCAGACAAGAGCTGGAGAGGCTCGTGCGCGAAGGGCTGGCCACGTGAACCGACCGGCAAGTACCCACGAACTGGATCTTCAGCCGGAGCTGGCCCTCGCGCTACTCGTCGACTTTTTGCGCGAGGAAGTCGGGCAAGCCGGCTTCGAGCGGGTCCTTCTGGGCCTGTCCGGCGGCATCGACTCGGCGCTTTCGGCCGCCTTGGCGGCGCATGCTTTCGGCCCCTCCAAGGTGCTGGGTGTGATGATGCCCTATCGCACATCCAACCCCGACAGCCGCGGACATGCCGAACTCGTGGCGGCGGCTCTTGGGATTCCGACCCGACTGATCGACATCAGTTCGATGGCCGATGGCTGCTTCCGCGAGGTCGGGCTACCCATCGACGGGGTGACTCCGGGTTCGCTCGAAGCCCTGCGGCGGGGCAACGTCATGGCCCGCTGTCGCATGACCGTCCTGTATGACCTCTCGGTGGAGTGGAAGGGTCTCGTCGTGGGCACCAGCAACAAGACCGAAATCTTGCTGGGGTACTCGACACAATGGGGTGATGGAGCCCACGCCGTGAATCCGATCGGCGACCTCTACAAACACCAGGTGTACCAGCTATCGAAGTACCTCGGCATCCCTGAGGAGTTGCTGGCAAAGGAACCCTCCGCCGATCTCTTCGAGGGGCAAACCGACGAAGCCGATCTGGGCTTCAGCTATGCGGCGGCCGATGCGGTGCTCTACCGGCTGGTTGACGAACGCTACAGCGAAGCCGAGTTGATCGCCGAGGGCTTCGGCGCGGACCTAGTTCGGCGCATTGCCTACCGCGTTGTCCGCAATCAGTACAAGCGGCTGCCGCCGGTGATCGCAAAGTTGAGTCAACGATCGATCAACCACGACTTCCGCTATCTCAGGGACTGGGGCATTTAGGGGCCAGAGCTTTGCCCGCGGATGCCTATCCCTGGAGCTGCTTGCCCAGCTCGTCCCAATCCAAATCCGCCCACTCCGCCGGCGCGATCGCAGGGCGATCGGCGAAACGCGACCGCTCTTGCTCGGATTCGAAGTCACCGAGGGACGGTTCGTGCTCGGCGTGGAACTGCGCCTCGTAGCCGGAAACCTCGGTCAACTGCTTGGGCAGATCCCCGGGCAGGCGCTCGCGACGCTCCAGCGCACCCTTGGCGCGCAGGCACAGCGCCAGGGTCTGGTCGAGGTTCTTGCCGATGCGCTGGAGCCGGTCCCGGTCCGCGGTCGGTCCCGCCATCGATCGACGCACCTTCGCCGTGGCCACCTGCAACACGGCGATGAGGCAGTTCAGCTTGGCGAGCAGCCGCTGGCGGTACTCGGGGTCTTCGAGACGGGTTTCGGAAAACGGAGGATCGTCGGGGAGTTCGCTCATGGGTCGCGGGGAGCCGCTGCTGGGCGGGCACCTCGCAACGGTACCCCAGCGAGGTGAAGCCGGTCGGCTGCGGGTAGCGAACTCCGTCCGCGCGCCCCTCGGGGGCCTCCCTCCCCACCTGCGGAGGCTCGCATCCCACCGGATCAGCCCCGTTTCCCGAACCGTGCCCCCAAGGGGTTATGCCAGCGGGTGTTCAGTTCCGCCCTCTGGAGGGGCCCCGACCCCGACGTCGAGATAGCTCAAGCTTCGTCCAGGGACGGGAACATCGCGATCAGTTCGAACTCGCGGAAGTTGTGGACCTGAGCCTTTGCCCTAGCGTGGATCAGGGGATCCCCCTCCCGGTAGGGAAAAGCCGGCCTCACGCCCGCACGCACGCCTTGGCAGCCGCGGGAGCGGGCGGACACCCCCCCTTTTGGGTAAATGCTGCGCAAAGCCGCATCCACCGCGCCGCCAATGAAATTGCCGATCTCCAGCATGGCGTCTTTCAAAGATCGGTCCAGGTCCTTTTGCTTGCGGTGCTCCGCCACCCCCTCGTCGGGCACCATCATCAGGTAACACGCCAGGCTGATGGCCTCCGGGAGCGGCATCAGGAGGGCTCCGTAGCGGCCGTCGCCGTCGACCAGGAACTCCAGCTTGAAGGAGATGTGCACACTGCCTTCCCCCACGGCTCGTTGGCTCCTGCGGGCCAATACGGGCGCTTGCAGGGAAAAGGCGCGATCGATGACCGTGGTGATGTCGTCCACGACCCGGCGCAGACATGTGGTCACCAGGCGCCCCTCGAACGTGCTCGGCTGTGTTTCGGTCAGTGTCCCCATCGCCCATCGCTCCCCGTGTTCACCGCTCTGCGGCTGCTAAGCGGCCAGCCGCTCAGCCCCCGCGTTGCTCCAAAGGACTTGGATGCAGAGTTCGCCCCCGGCGAAACTCTCCCTGTGCCGCGGGCAGGCTTCGGCCCACGAGCTTTGTGGCGACGCGTTCAGCGGCGCCACCTCCGCAACCTGCGGCGTCCCCAGGCGCCACGTGCCGCGCTCATCGAAGAGTTTCGTCTTGAGTCCACCCGCCAGCATGTTCGCCAACTCCCCGAGGGCGTCGCGCACTTCCTCGGGCTGAAGCCCAGACGGGTCACTCTCCATGAGGAGTCCGGCGGCCACGGCTCGCGCCACGGACCAGCTCGTTGCGACACGGAGCCCGTAAAGCGCTTCGCCCGTCAACTCGACTCGCGCCTCCACCTCGACACAGGCAAGGGTTGCGGCCTCGTCGTCTTCGGCTGCCGACACCGCACAGCGAGCTTCTCCGAGCATGGTCTCGAAGAACTCGCTGAGCGTTCGATCCAGCGACTCCACCAACTCCGACGAACCGATGGGCGCCCCGCTATCGGGTGCATCAGCCAACGAATCCCTCCAGTGCGCTCCGGATGCTCTCCGGGGTGAAGGGTTTGGTCACATACCCGTTGGCTCCGCTGTCCATGGCGGCCTGCATCATCGCCTCGCCGCCTTCCGTCGAGATCATGATCACCGGCAGGCTGGTCTTGTCCCGGCGGGTCCGGATCGCCTTGACGAAGTCGATTCCGTTCATCTCCGGCATGTTGATGTCGGACAGAACCATGCCGATTTCGGGGTCTGCCACCAGCGCCTGCAGGCCTTCCTTGCCATTGCCGGCTTCCACGACATCGCCAACTTGGATGTCCGCCTGGCGCAACACCCGCATGACGATCTTGCGCATGGTGGCTGAGTCATCGACGATCAGGAACTTCTTCATGGTGGGTAGCGGGGCAGGTAGGTCTGGGGTTGGAGGCCGACGGGGTCGCGCGCGTTCGGCATCGCAAGGCGCACCTTGGCTGGTCGCGGAGGCCTTCCGACGGACCGTTCATCGGTGATGGCGCGGGCGGCTTTTGAGGCAAGCTCCCCGAAATTTCGCGCCATCTCCGGCACCCCCGCGCCCCGGCCCCAAACCCGTACAAACCCTGTCGCCCGGCCGGGTGCGGCTGCCCCCAGTTCGGGCTTGAACAAACCGTGAGCGATATCACTCACGGGTGCCCGGCGCGGCGCATGGGGGCACCCCGGAGTGTCGCTTGCGATCTAGCTCCGGAGCGCGCCCAGTCGGCCTTACAGCTTGAAACGCTCCACCAGCCCTTGCAACTGGGCAGCCATCCGAGCCAGCTCGGTCGCGGCGCGTTCCGTATCGCTGGCGCCATCGGTGGTGTTGCGGGCCGACTCAGCCACGCTGCCGATGTTCTCGGCAATGTCCGAGCTGCCGCGCGCTGCTTCGGAGACGTTGCGCGAAATTTCGGCCGTAGTGGCGTTTTGCTCCTCGACGGCCGAGGCGATGGCGGTCTGGATCTCGTTGATTTGACCGATGATGGTCGAAATCTCCGCGATTGCAGCCACCGCGCTGCGAGTGTCGTTCTGGATCATCTCGATGCGCTGACTGATGTCTTCGGTCGCACGAGCCGTTTCCTTGGCGAGCTCCTTGACTTCGTTCGCCACCACAGCAAACCCCTTGCCGGCTTCCCCGGCGCGGGCGGCCTCGATGGTCGCGTTCAGGGCCAGCAGGTTCGTCTGCTGGGCGATCGAGGTGATGACCTTGATCACCTGCCCGACCTCGGCGCTGCTATCGCCTAGTTTGCCGACGGTGTGGTTGGTCTGATCGGCGACTTGCACGGCGGCAGTTGCCACGCGGGCGGCCTCCGCGGCGTTGCGGGCGATCTCCTTGATGCTGGCGCCCATCTCCTCGGAGGCGGCGGCAACGGTTTGCACGTTGCGACTAACCTCTTCCGCACCACTGGCAACGGTGTTGGCTCGGGCGCTGGTGTTTTCCGCGTTCTGGCCCATCTCCTTGGAGACTTTGGTCAGCTCCTCCGAGGAAGCGGCCAAACCTCCCGCGTTTCGGCCAAGCTCGCTGAAACTCTCGCGCAGGCTGCCGATCAACCGGCGTAGGCCGTCGCAGAGTTGGCCGATCGCGTCATCACCCTGGATCTCCAGGGCCACGGTCAGGTCCCCATCCGCAGCGCACTGAACCGCGCTCAGGATCGTGTCGACCTTGGCCTTGAGCTCGGCGGTAGCCTCCTGTTCGCGACGATTCTGCTCCTCGATGACCCGCTCCCGCTCGAGCTTCTCGGTGATGACTTCCCAGGACACCATCGGACCCAGGTACTCGCCCTGCGAACCGAGGATGGCGCTTACGCGCAGTTCGAGGGTCTCCGGGCCGAGTTGGATCTGCGCCGTGTGCGGCAGGTTCTTGGGATCCGCCAGCAACTTCCGCTGGTGCTCCGGCACCTTGTGGAAGATGTCGATGTTGGTGCCCACGAAGTTGGCGACCGGAATCGGCAATTGCTTTTGCAGCTTCTTGAGGGTGTTCTCCGAAGCCGGGTTCATGTAGCGCAGCACCAAGTCGGTGTCCGCGTACATCATGTTGATGGGCGCATTCTCCATCATGGAGCGCACGCGTGCCATCTCCTCCTCGAGCTTGGCCTTCTCGGTCACCAACTCCCAGGTGAGCATCGGGCCGATGTAGTTGCCCTGGTCATCGTGGATGGCACTGACCAACAGGTCGAGTATCTCATCGCCGAGGTGAATGCGGGCCTGGTGGGGCAGCCGCGACGGATCTTGGATGATGCCGCGCTGGTACTCGGGGCGCTCGTGGAAGATGTCGATCGAACGCCCGACGAGCTCGTCTACCGGACAGGGCAGCAGCGCCTGCAGGCCCTTGAGGGTCTGGCGCGAGGCCTGGTTGAGGTACGTGATGGTGCCATCGCGGTCCGCCATGATGACCGCGGTCGGAGCGTTACCGACCATGGCGCGGAACTGGGCCAGAGCCTCGCTGCCTTCGAAGCGAGCGACCTGCGCCTGCACAACCCCGCGCAGGGCCGAAACGGTGGCCTGGGCACCAAGTCGCCACTCGGAGTTCTCCTTGGAGACGAACGAAAGTCGCACCGGGGTTCCTCCCGGCAGCTCCACCGCCGTGTGAACCACCTGGCGGAATCCGGCAGCGAAGGCGGCTTCTTCGAACCCATCCCCTGCGGCTCGAAGCTCGACACCCTCAACCCCGGCGCCGGGTCGAGTGGTGCCCCCCGCCTGCACCAAGCGCTCGAGTTTCCTATCGAAGCCCGCCGGGGCCGCACCCGAGCTGCGCATCAGCGAGTATCCGCTCTTCGCAGCATCGAACTTCCAGGTCGAAACGTGATCCGCCCCAAGCGCCTCGCGAAGGCTCTCTTGGGCGAAGACGAGCAGATCCTCGGCGCACTCCGCCTGCTGTGTGTCCGTGAACAGGGCTTGAAGGGCAGTACCGAGGCGCTGCTGAGAGGGAGCGCTCGTCGCACGCTCCAGGACCGTCTCTTGGGACGAACGGGACGAATCGATGTCGCTCATGACAGGGGGGGCCGGGGACTTGCGGGCGCGTCTTCGCGCCTCGATCGGGGTAGGACTTCGGCCACGTGGCCGACAGCCGCCTATCGGCCGTCCCTAGGGCTCGACCCTAGGTGTTTTCCCCAGCCCCTTTCCGGTAGCCCTGTCCAGGGACTTGTGCTGCTGCGCCGATCCAGCCCCCCAACGCCGCGCGCCCAGCCGGCGCGGAAGCCGACCGGGCGCCCAGGCGAACCCCATG
>JBJHAV010000009.1:0-6866 GCA_050480685.1 Planctomycetaceae bacterium
GTGCGCGACTCCGTACTCCAACTCCGTACTACCGATCGGGCAGCGTGATTCAGAAACGTCGCCATGGGTTTTCGAGCGGGCCCGGTGTGTCCATGCGGGCGAAACGCCGCGCGACCAGGCACCACCCCAAGATCCCAAGGGCCGCCGCCGCTGCCAAGAGCACCCAGGGCAAAACCGGCCAGGCCTCCACACCCGCCGCGAGCAGCGCTACTTGGAACGATTCCGGCCCGAAGCTGACCCAGGAAGGCACCAGCATCACGACAAACAGAATGACAAAAAGCCGATCACTGGCAGCAAACGCCTGCGCACGGCCCCGGTGTCGGGTGTGCTGGGCTGGAACGTCACCAGGAGTCCGGCCGCGAACCAAAAGGCGACCGCCACCAGCAGCGCGAAGGGCTCCAGATCCGGCCGTACGAGCCGCCGCACTTGCGGGTGCTTTTCAGCCACCAACTCGCCCAAGCGCACGCGGGAGACGCCCAAATAGCCGTTCGTGAGGTAAGGTTCGAGGGCCGGTGCGCGGGCCTCCGATCCGCCCCGTTCCCCCTACAAGCCCCCCGTCTGTGCCTCCCGTACCGCCCATCCCCTTGCCGCGCGACTTCGGCCTCACCTGTGCCCCGGCGCACGATCACCGCAAGCGGTGCTTGAGCCGCTTGTAGGCCCGCCGGATGGGGTAGAGGTACTTTCGCAGGGCCAGGTTTTTGCGACCGTCCAGCAGAGATGGCAAGAGTCCGGCGTTGCCGGCCTGGAAAGCGAGGACGGGCTCGGACCAGTAGAGTTCAAGCACGCCGGCGGCTGCGCAAACGTTGTGAAACGTGTCCATCTGGACGCCCAACTTGACCGCCGAAGCGTGCGCGAGAACGGCCTCGGCACCCTGGACGTCGATGAGGTAGGCGCCGGCCAGACGTCCGCGGCTCTGTGGGTAAAGCAGCGTCCCTGGGCGGCGTTGACTGTAAGGCACGTAGTTGAGATCGTCCTCGATCGAGACCAATGCCCTCGCGATCCCCCGTGCCCCAAGCTCCCGTTCAATCAACGCCAAGAGGCTAAAGCGACCGGGATAGAAGCGCACATCGTCCTCGAGGACCAGCGAAAAACCTTCGCCACCACGACGGGCGATGCGTTCGTAGGCAAGAAGGTGCTTCGAAGCGCACGATGCCTTGGGCGTGCGTGCACGCATACCACCCTTGAAGTACCGCGCCAGGAAATCCTCTTCGAGATCCTCCAGATTGGCGTCTAGGACGAATTCCCAGTCGATCGGGAGCCCCTCCAGCGTGCGCCGAATGGACGCCTCGCGCTGGGTATGCCCGCGTACATGAATCACATAGGCCTTCACGGCACGGTTCACGCCGCCCTCCTGGCCATCGCCGTCCATCAGGAACTGCTCCCACCCCGGCAATTCAGCTATCAAGACCGGATACTTTCCGCCGGAGTCCTTTGGCCGTCTCATCATGCCGGAGTCCCAGATTGCGAGTCCACCCCAGCCACGTGCCGCCGGCGCTCACCTGGGCCGGTTGCCCCCGGAAGAGGACCGCTTCGAACGCCCATTCTTCGAGCGGGTGATCGGGCGCGCAGGGGCGACGGTCAGGAAGGCTCTTCGGGCGTCGACGATGCCCAAGGGCCACCGGGTGGCCATCTGTGGGGGAATCCCTGAGCCGAGGTCCCGTGTGCTAGCAGGGATGCGAGAAACCCGGCCAGGTTGCTTGCCAGGTCCTGAACGTCGGGTGCCGGAAGACGACTGCGCTTGGCAAAGGCCCGCCACTGCACCTCGCGCCCCTGGCGAGTCGATCCAAGCGGCGCCGGGCCTGCACGGCGAGTTCCGGCTTGTTTCCCTCCGCGGTCACTCCTGGGCCTCGAGGTACGGCTGGAGCACCTTGGCCATGCGGGAATCCTGGGCAATGCGCCACACTTCGGGCAGCCCCTTGGGGTAGAGGCGGCGGTACTCGCGCAGGGCCTCCAGCGCAACGTCCAGGCCCACCTTGTTTCGGTACTGGAAGCAGTCCACCACGGTCTGGGCCGGGCCGTAGACCCGCAGATCCACCCCCTCGACCCGAGGCCGTTCGACCCCCTGTTCGAGCCGGGCGGCGTCGCGGTAGACCAGCCGAAGCGGCGGGTACGCGATCCTTGGCCGCCAACCGCGATTCGGGATGGCCAGCCACACCTCGGACGGATTCTGGGTGGTCATGCCGTGGAGCCGCAGCGCCGTGAGCAGGCAAAACACCCCCGCCGGCACCTTCCGAGCCACTTCGACCAACCCGGAGCGCTCCCCCACCTCCCCGTCCGCCAGCCGATACAGCCCCCGCTGCACGCGCAGCAACACCCCCGCTTCCCGCAGCCGCTGGATCTGGCTACGCCCGAGCCCGAGGGCCTCAAGTTCCTTCGATCTCGCCACCCCCTTGCGCCGCAGGAACCGGAGCGCGGGTGCCGGATCGCGGCCCGGCGGTACAAACCCTCGGTGTTCGGTCATATTTACCGAGAGAATGTATCGCGCCGCGCCAGGAGATCTTTCCCGGGTGCCAGAGCCTAGGGTACTCGCCCCACGACGCCCGCATAGGCGGTCGAGCGTCGACCCGGCCCCGAAGATCGCGCGGAGATCGAAACCGCCGCAGCTCGCGCGGCGCCCGGGGCGTCAGGTCCGCTGCTGTCGCTCTCCGTCTGCCTCGACACCAACACGCCTTACGGTCACTTTCTGATCGACCGCCACCCCACCGCCGAGCGCGTGCTCTTAGCCGCCAGTTTCAGCGGGCACGGGTTCAAGTTCGCGCCGGTGATCGGCGAGGCTCTGGCCGATCCGGCGATCCTGGCGAGCACGGGATTGCCAATCGGCTTCCTCGGGCTCGGTCGCAGTTGATTGGGATCGAGTGGTTCGCGGGCCTGCGGCCCGCATCTTCGATGAAGCAGGAAGTGCCGTCGGGGAGGACGGCCGGGGGGGGGATTGGGTGGAAAGCGCGCAACTCCGGGCTACCCGAACTGTACCCTGAGCTTTCCGAAACCATCACCCCTCGACGGAGGCGGCTCATGCGAACCACATGCTTCGGTTTGAATCCGGCCCAGGCCATTTTTGCGGGCCTAATCATCGCCTCCACGGGCGCGGCCGCGGCGCAGGTGACACCCTACGGCAGTGGTGTCAATCCGCACACCAGCCTGTTCCTGACCGGTGGCCAGCCGGCCCCGGGGCAATCCTTCACCCTGGGGATGCAAAACAGCGCGGTTCTTGGGGCGCTGCCCGCCTTTGCAGTGCTCGCCGTGTCCCTGGCGCCGGATCCGGGCTTTCCTGCTGGGACCCTGCTGGCGAACCACGGTCTCGCGGGGCAGGGAGCACCCGGTGAGTTGCTCGTATCGGTGGCCCCTCCGAATCCGATTTTCACCTCGCCACCCGTTCCCTGGGGAGGCTTCTTCGAACTCGGAACCCCGCCCGCGATGGTCACCATCACCGTGCCCAACTCGCCCGGTCTGGCGGGAGCGACACTCTACTGCCAAGGGCTCTTGATCACTCCGGCTCTGGACTTCGACCCGGGTCTGACCAATGGCCTTGCCGTTCAGCTCGGCGCAGCGCCTCCGCTTCCTGAAATGGCCTTGCTCACTCCGGGGACGTTCATGATGGGCTCGGATGCGCCGAGCGGCGCCCCTTACTACGGCTCTCAGGCGACCGAGCCCGTCCACCAGGTGACGATCACATATCAGTTCTGGATCGGGCGCTACCCGGTGACCCAAGCCGAGTACGAGGGCCTGATGGGAAGCAACCCTTCGTTCTTCGTGGGGCCCAACCGGCCGGTGGACGGCGTCACTTGGTACGACGCGGCCTTCTACTGCAAGACGCTCAACTCGTACCAAACAGCCCTCGGCAACGTCCCCCCCGGATACCAGTACCGCCTGCCGACCGAGGCGGAGTGGGAGTACGCCTGCCGCGCGGGAACGACGACGGAGTTCTACGTCGGAGGAGCGCTGCTCTGCACCCAGGCGAAGTTCAACCTCAACCACCACTTGGTCCCGCCGAGCGTTTGTGTCTACCCAGAGGGCGGAACCACCGATGTGGGCAGTTTCGCGCCCAATCCGTGGGGTTTGTATGACATGCACGGGAACGTCTGGGAGTGGTGCTTGGACGGCTATTCCGACTACACACCTGGCCCCAAGATCGACCCCTTCGTACCACCCGACACCACGCACCGCGTGCTCCGCGGCGGCAGCTTCTCCACGAGTTCCGCCCCCTGTCGCTCGGCCTTTCGCAACAACAACGTTCCTTCGAACGGGAACAACGATCGGGGCCTGCGGGTCGTTTTGGCCCCCATACTCTGACCCGGGCGCGCTTGCGGCACGACCGCCGACAAGGGGTTGCAAGGGATTTCCGACGGCCTTCGCCCACGCCCGAACCTAAAGCAGGGCGAGCGAAGTACAGCGGCGATCTGATGCTGCCGCGACCCTCAGTCCCTACGCCCCTCGCCGCCGGCGGAGTTTGGCGCTCCGTCCGGCGGCAACTCGGCGGCGCTCCACCAGCGGGGCAACGCGTCGGGTTGGAGCCGGGAGTGGCGACTGCGCCAGAGCCAAACCGGTTCCCCCGCAATTGCGTTTGCCCAGGGCCAGCCGTCCACATAGAGGCTCCGCTCGCGATCGATGGCCCAAGGCCCGGGAGGGGTAGGCGCATCCAGAAGAACGGCGCGGAACGCACCCTCAAGGGCGACGAGCAAGACTTCCGGCTCGTCCACATCCAACGGCCGCAGAACCCAGGCTCTCTCTCCGTCCCCAAGGCTTTGATTCAGCCGGTCCTCGAAAGTCGGCCTGCGAACACCCGCCGTGGATCCATCGGGTGCGGCGGGGAACGCCGAAAGCTGCACACGGCGGCGTAGTGTTTCGTCCGCGAGACGTTCTTCGATCTCCGCTCGCCCATCGACGAGGACCACCGGAGCTGACGCATCCAGCTCACGGAGCACTCCCCCGTGCCCGAGCTCGAAGAGCGTCGACCGCACAGGAGAATGTCCGAGCGCAAGCTGCGATCGAGGCAACTCCGCCTGGCGCACAGGGACCGGCACGATCCGCGCCCGGTCTGTTGGAAGCGCTACCCAGCGCCATGCCCCTGGGCGCCACCGGCCCTGCTCCACCGCGAGTTCCACAGCGATCCAACGCGGCTCGGCGCGAAGGTGTGTCCAGGGAATGAGTTCGAGCCAGACCTCGACCCCACCGTCACCTCCCGCCAGCGCCGTCACCTGTCCGACACGCATCCAGGCACCGCAGAGTTCGACATCCGCGGAGTAGGAAACAAGGCGCGGCTTTTTAAATGGCTTCGCGAGATCCAGCCACGCGAACACCACCTGGCGCTCGCCGCTGCGTCCGATCAGCAAGGCCTCCCACCCGCTCCCGTCGCCCGTCCCACCTGCCGCGAGCGCGAGGACCGCCGCCCCCTCAAAGACCCCCTTTGGCGCCAAACGCTCTTCCTGCCGCCGGACGAGCCGCCCGATCAAGGGGTCTTCCACATCCAGTTCAAGCCCGGTACCCCAATCCGAGTAGTCGACCGTCGCCTGCCGAACGACAGCCGCCCGCGCCTCACCACTCGCCCCCAACATCGGAAGCAGAGAGATGCGCGCTCCCCCACTGGCGCTCGAGTCGAAGAAGGGCGGGTCCGTGGGACCCGACCGGAGCAGATCCCCGATGTGCGGAAGCAACAATCTCAGCCCAAGCCCCGCCCCCACGGCCGCTGCCAGCAGGCACATCACGGCCCCCGTCCCCAAGTACGGATTCCCGCGCAGCCCCTCACCTCTCCAGTTCCCCATACCCTCCCATTCTGCCCGATCCGGTGCCTCCCGGATCACGGGGTGCGGAGTCGCGCACTTCCTACCCACTTCCCCCCCCACTAAAGTCGGACACGAACATGAGCGACGCGCCTGCAAGCAGTTCCTTGTCCCCAAGGACACGCCTCGTGCTGCTCACGCTGTTGGCCGTCGGCGCGCGGCTAGCGCTTGGGGAGTGGGTGGGCGTGGGGTGGGTCTGGCCCGTGGGGCTGGGCTTTTTGGGTGGGTGGTTTCTGAATGCACCGCGCGGATGGATCCGCTTTTTCGGGCCACTGCTCCCGGCGCTCGACCTGTGGGCCGGGGTGCTCTCCTATGCCCTGGAGCCCATCCCCAAGAGCCCGCTCTTTTCCCTTGGGATCTTGGCCTTGGGCGCCGCGGGCGCGGTGGTGGCCTTGGCGGGCAAGGCGCGTGCAGCACGGGCGCTGGCATCCCTTGCCCTGGTTGCCCTCTCCACCTTCCTCGGCTGGATGGTGGCCGAAACCTGGGTGCGCCGCTCCCAACCGGAGCAGACGTATGAGTTCGCGGCTTTGGCGGACAGCGCGGCTCCGCGTCTGTTTCGCAACGACCCCGTGCTAGGTCACGTGCACGCACCCGGGTTCCGGGGGCGCTTTGTTCACCCCGAGTACCGGGGGGAGCTCTTCGAGATCAACGCCGACGGATTCCGCGATCGGCCCTGGCCGAACGAATTTCCCGCCGCGGAGCGCCGAGTGTTGCTACTCGGAGATTCGACGACGGTGGGTTTTGGTGTGGAGCTGGACGGGACCCTGGCTTCCCTGCTCGAACGCCGCCTGGCGGAACGCGGCTCCGCGCGAGTGCTCAACGCAGCGGTCGCCGGCTATGGTCCGCTGCAATCCAGCCTGCTGCTCGAACGCATCATCGCGCGCGTCTCGCCGACGGACGTCGTTTTGCTCTTCTACGACGGGAACGACTTGGAGGATGACCGCAGGCACGCGCAGCGGCTTGCAGGCAACGAGCCGGGCGCGGAGCGGGACACTGCCGGGGTGGATCCCGAGGGGTACGAGGCCTTGCTGGATGGACGTCGCCGTCCGAATCTGTTCGAGCGCGAGTATTGGTTCGAGACTTCGGTCT
>JBJHAV010000009.1:6876-31979 GCA_050480685.1 Planctomycetaceae bacterium
ATCGTGGAGACTCGCCTGCTGGGCCGCTGGCTCGACGGGCGCTTCGCCCCAGCCGTCGATGCCTACAATGCACCCTTCGTGGCTGCCATGGCGCGTCAACCCGACCGGGAGACTCTCGCCGACTTGGAGCGGACCCTGGCTGTGATCTCCTCCGCGGCGGAGCTCTGCTCCGAGTTCGGCGCGCGCTTCGTGCTCGCGCGCCTGCCGGCCAAGGTGCAGACCGAACCCCGCTCCTTCGAACGACTGCTAGGGCGCCTGCACCTCGCCTCCGAGGACTACGATCGCCGCCAACCGGGCGAATCGCTCCTCACCCGCGCCCGCGAACGCGGCATCGAAACCATCGACCTGCTGCCTGTGCTGGAAGTCACGCGGGGATCAAACCCGGCTTACTTCCGCGAAGGCCACCCCAACGCCCTCGGCAACTTCCGCGCCGCTGAAAGGCTGGCTTCACTGTGGGACGATTGATCTCAAGAGCAGCGCCGCGGTCGCGGCCTCCGGGATGTGCCGCTTGCCCACGCGCCCACCCAAGCACCATGCCCCGGCGGAACCATCGCCCATGACCCTCCCTACTCACCTCGACCGCTTCGACGTCATCGTGCTGGGCCTTGGTGTCATGGGCACGGCGGCGGCGCGGGAGTTGGCGCGCCGGGACCTGAGGGTGCTCGGGCTGGAGCAGCACGGGATTCCCAACCACCTCGGCAGTTCCCATGGGGAGAGCCGGGTGATCCGGCTCGCGTACTACGAGCATCCGGACTACGTGCCGCTGCTCGTGCGGTCCTTCGACGGGTGGGAGGCGATCGGGCAAGAGTGCGGGGAGCGGCTCCTGGTGCGGACCGGCGGGCTCTACATGGGCGACCCGGAGGGAGAGTTCCTGAGCGGCACCCTGCGGGCGGCGAAGGAGCACGGGCTGGAACACGAAGTTTGGGAGCGCGACGAGGTACTGCGCCGCTTTCCCATGTTCGCGCTGCCCGCGGGGGCGATCGGCGTGCGCGAAGTGAAGGCTGGCGCGATCCTGGCGGAGCGAGCAGTCTCGGCCCTGGCCGCGGGCGCGTTGGCGGCGGGGGCCGAGTTGCATGGGCACACGGCGGTGACCGGTTGGCACGCGGACGGTGGTGGCGTGCGTGTCGAGACGGCGCGCGGTGCCTTCGAGGCGGAGCGCCTGGTGATCACAGGCGGTCCCTGGTCGGGGGGGCTCTTGGGGGAGTTGGGTCTGCCCCTGCGGGTCACGCGCCAGGTGGCGGGGTGGATTCAACCGCCCGAGCCCAAGTGTTTCGCGCCGGAGTATTTTCCGGTGTGGGGCCTCGACGATCCGGACGGCGGTTTCCACTACGGCTTCCCGATCCTGCCGGGGCGGCCGGGGCTCAAGCTCGCCCGCCACTATCCGGGCGACCCGGCGGATCCCGAAACAGTCGGGCGACGACCCGGCCCCGACGATCGCGCGGAGATCGAAGCCGCCGCAGCTCGCGCGCTGCCCGGCGCGTCAGGTCCGCTGCTGTCGCTCTCCGTCTGCCTCTACACCAACACGCCGGACGGCCACTTCCTGATCGACCGCCACCCGACCGCCGAGCGCGTGGTCTTCGCCGCCGGCTTCAGCGGCCACGGCTTCAAGTTCGCACCGGTGGTCGGAGATGCGCTGGCGGATCTGGCGATCCGAGGGAGCACGGAGCTGCCGATCGGCTTCCTCGGGCTCGATCGCGGGTGACGCAGTGGTACGGAGTCGGGGGTACGGAGTCGCGCACTTTCTACCAAGCGAAGCAAACCCAGACATAGGCGCCGTAGCCCACCAACAGCATGCCGCCCTCCGTCCGGTTCAAGCGGCGCCCCGTGAAGAGGAAGAGCAGCAAGAGTACGGCGGAACCGAGCAGTACCCACTGGTCCAGCGCGAGCATCCTCGAGTGCACGACCAGGGGCTCGACCCACGCACAGACGCCGAGGATACCGAGCACGTTGAAGAGGTTGCTTCCGAGCACGTTGCCCACGGCGACGTCGGCATGGCCGCGCAAGGTGGCGACAATGGAAACGGAAAGTTCCGGCAAGGACGTTCCGACGGCAACCAAGGTCAAGCCGACCACGGCCTCAGAGACTCCCAGAGCAGCGGCCAGATCGGTGGCTCCGACGAGCAGCGCCCTTGCTCCGGCGATTAGCAAGAGGAGCCCCGCTACCGCCGCCCCAATGGCCTTCCACGGAGTACCCGGAACCACCCGGAGCTCCTCGGCTTCGGCCCGGTGCAGCTCCGCGGAAGCCGTCGTGTCAGAGCGCTCGGCCCTGTAGGCCCACGCCAGGTAGGCGCAGAGCGCGAAGAGTAGAACCGTGCCCTGGGGCGGGCCGAGGGCTCCTCTCGCGGTCAACAGCGGCAAGAGCACACTTGCCGCCACGACGGCGACGGCGTCACGGCGCAAGACGCGCGGCCGGATGGAGAGGGGGGCGATCAGCGCGCAAAGACCCAGGATTAGGAGCACGTTTCCGATGTTGCTCCCGACCACGTTGCCGATTGCCAGGTCGGGTTTGCCACTCAGAGCAGCATCGACGGAAACGACCAGTTCGGGAGCGGAGGTGCCGAAACCAACGATGACGAGCCCGCTGAACAGTGGCGAGACTCCCACGCGGCGCGCGAGGGCCAACGCACCGCGGACCAGGATCTCGCCGCCAGCGGCGAGCAACCCCACCCCCAAAAGCACCAGGAGAGCACCCATGCAATCGGTATCAAGCTACCCAATGTCGCGCGAACGCCGCTCCGTGAGGCAGCCCACCGCGGCAGCAACCGGGAGGGAATGGGCCTGAAGTGTTTGCGCGCACTCCAAGTCCAGCGTGCTGTTTAGAGGGTGTTTTTGTGGGGGTGGCCAGCCTTCAGAATCAGGCGCAGGTGGGTGTCGGGGTCGGTCAGCCAGTCGAGGGTTTGGGTGGGGTCGCCGTCGATGAGCAGGAGGTCGGCGGCGGCGCCTTCGGCGATGACGCCGAGGGGGCCGTCGTAGGGGGCGCGGGAGCCGGAGAGGGCGAGCAGTTCGCCGGCGCGGCCGGTGGCGAGGCGCAGGGCCTCGAGCGGCGGCATGAAACGCGCGATTTTGGCGAGTTGGCGGCCCATGCCTTCGTTGGCTGTGGTCGGGTTGAAGAGCGCGTCGGTGCCGAAGCTCATGGGCACGGGGTACTTGCGGCCCAGTTCGAAGGCGCGTTCGGTGCCCGCGGAGACCTCGAGCTGCTTGGCGCGCTGCTTCGGATCCGGCTTGGGGTTGGCGTCTTCATCGTCGAGGAAGGGCTGGATGCTCCACCAGACCCCGGCATCCGCCATCAGCTTCACCGTCTCCTCGTCGGCGAGTTGGCCGTGTTCGATCGAGCGCACGCCGGCTTCCACGCAGCGGCGGATGCCGGCGGAGGTGTACACATGGGCGCAAACGTACGTGCCCCAATCGGCGGCGGCTTCCACGGCGGCGCGCATTTCGGAGAGGGTGTACTGCAGGCTGTCGAGCGGGTCGTAGGGTGAAGAGACGCCGCCCCCGGCCATGATCTTGATCTGGCTGGCGCCCTTCATGAGCTGTTCGCGGGTGCCGCGCAGCACCTCGGCCACGCCGTCCGCCAGCAAACCGACGCCGGCCACTTCAAATTGCGCGGGCGGCGTCCCGGCGCCGCGCGGCAACTCGCGCAGCAAGCGGAAGTCCCCGTGGCCCGATGTTTGGGAGAGCATGGCGCCGGAGGGGAAAACCCGCGGGCCCGGCAGCACCCCCTGGTCGATGGCCTGCTTGAGACCGAAGACCGGCCCGCCAGCGTCGCGCACGCTGGTGAAACCCTGCATCAGGATGCGCCCCGCGGTTTGCCCGGCGATCAGGTGCACGAGGTTGATGTCGCCCATCAGGGCGACCTGCTCGCGCACGCCGGCCAGGGTCAGGTGCGCGTGGGTGTCGATCAAGCCGGGGATCAAGACGCGCCCGCCGCAGTCGATGACCTGGGCGTCCTCGGGTCCTTGCCCCACCGCCGGCAGCGCCGTGATGCGCCCGCCTTCCACGAGCACGTCGCGGCCCTCCTGGAGGCGCAGGTCCAGCCCGTCGAAGTAGCGCAGATGGGTCAGCAAGAGCGGCCGCTTGTCCGGCCCGCGCTTCGAGGGCTCGGTCGCTAGCCCGAATCCCGCGAAGAGGCCGACGACTGCGGCCATACCTCCGAGCATCTCGCGCCGCGTGATGTCCGCTTCCAGCCGCGCAAAGGCGAGCTGTGTGATCCGGCTCCCGCAGTGGCAGGCATCCAGCCCCGCCAACGCCCATTCGTGCCTGCAACCGTATGCGCCCATGGTCTCCTTCCTTGTTGTGACCGACACCAGGGTAGAGAGTACGCGACTCCGTACCTCACCGCAGGTCGAGTTCGAGCTCGAACGGACTTTCGCCGTCCAGGTCTAGGTCGAGGGTTCGGATATTCGTGAGGTCCGTGATCGAGCCGTAGTGGAGGCGGAAAGCACCGGGACCGAGTCCCGGGAGTTCCACGAGGGCTTCGCCGCCAGAGTTGAGCGTGCGCCGATATTCGATCGCGCCTGAGTGCGTCGCTCCAAGATAGACACGCGGCGGATCTTGGCCGGTCGGAACGAGCACGCGCAGACGAATCGACGATCCGCGCTCGAAGGCGACGGCTCGTTGGAACGAACCCCGCACCTCGATCCCGCGCAAAAGCAGCGGCCGAAAGTGCTGCCCCGGGTCGATCCAGAGGTCCCAAGTTCCAAAGGGCAAGTGGCAGCGCGGGTTTCCATCCACCACGGGTGCGTGATGCCACTCAAGGGGCGCGGCGGAAGGCGGGTCGGAGGCGCCCGGAGCGAATCGCGCGACCCGGAGTTCACGCACGCGGGCGAGTTCGGGATGGGACGAGATGTCGAGGGTCAAAACGTTGCCCTCCACCAGTCGCAGGACGAGCCCATCGGTGCCTCCGCGCACGCGGGCCGTGCCGTCGGCAGCGGGCATCAACCAGGGGTGCCAGGGCACGAGTTCGACTTCGGCGTCCCGCGGCACGGGGACACGGAAGTGGCCGTCCCGCGGCACAAAACCTTCGGGCGGTGCCTGGCCGGGTAGATCCGTGGGTGGCCGCGTCCCTTCCTCGCCGCCGCGCACGAGGATGCGCGTGTGCACAAGTTCGGCCGCGTCCGGCAACTCCACGCTGCCGCTGGCGAAGGCCGGGGCGTCGAGATCAAGCAGCACCCGGCCGCGCAAGGCACCGGGTTCCAGATCCACCACATCCGAGGGTGTGCTGGATTCCCGGTCGAATCCGCGCCAACGCCCCGGCTCCAGCCCTCCGAAAACGAAGCTTCCGCGGGGTCCGTTGGGAAGCCTCGCTCCCTGACCGATGCGGTAGCCCGGAGGCGCCTGCCAAGTTTCGCGCTCCGCATCCCATCGTTCGGGCACGACCTGCACGGTCGCGGCACGTTCGCCAGTGATATGAACCTCCCAGACAGCAAAGGGCGCGAGCTCGAAGGTCCCGGTGATCGGCCCGCCATCCGAGGGCACGATCGTGTCGATGCGCGCGGGAAGGAACCCAGGCGCTTCCAGGCGGAGAGCGACACTCTGTCCGGGGTCGAGATCATCGATTTCGGCCTCGAAGCTTCCCGCTTCGGGATGTTCCGCAAGCACCACCACACGGCCGGCATCGCCCAGCGCCCGCACACTCCACGTCGGCGGCAACTCGGGACGCCCCTCGATTCGCGTCAGGAACTCGCCGCGCGCGCGGCCCGCTAAGGTGGCCTCGATCGAACCGTCGCCGCGCGCCAGGTCCACTTGGCCCACCACCTGACCGACGGTGTGGGTTGCTCGGGCGGCGCGCACGCTTACGAGGATGCGCTCCAGGCCCTCGAACACCGCGCGACCCGACGCATCGGTGCGGGCCGGCGGCGCGATCTGGTTGTTGCCCTGGTTGCGGAGCGAAACCGAGATCCCCACGGCCGGGGAACCGTCGCGCTCGCGGAGTTCGACTGTGAGGCGCCGCGGGTGGTGGAAAGTCACTTCGGATCCGATTTCGCCGCGGGGCACAGACACCCGCGCCCACGCACCCTCGGGGGTAATCGCCCTCCAATGCCCGATTGGCCCGGCGATCGTTGCGACGAGCTCCCCCGCCTGCACAACCCCATAAAAGTCCTCCTGCGCCACCGCCCCCGGCCACGACCCCGGGGGAGCCTCGAAGCGGATTTCCGTGCCGACGGCGGGCGCCGGCACCTCGCCGTCCGCGAGCGGCCAGCGCACCTGACGCCCGGGCTGCGGTTCGAGTTCGATTCGCGTGGGCTCCGCGCCGGCGACCAGGGGGACACTGCTGTAGCCGAAAGCAGGTTGGGAAGCGTAGCCCTCCGCCTCGACCCTGAGGCGCAACGGCAGATCCGGGTGCAATCCCTCGAACCGCGCCCAACCATCTTCGCCCGTCCGGTGCGCGACGAGCTCCCGCGGGGCAACTGCCTCTCCAAAGACAGTAGGACTCTGTTCTTCGGGGAGAGGCAGCGGACGACGCACCCACTCGCTCACCGTCACCCGGGCGCCCGCGATCGGCCGGCCGCTGTCCCGATCGACGACGAGCACGGTGCGGACCGGGACTTCGACTAGTTCCAGATCGATGCCCGCATCCTCGGGCACGAAGGCCCGGCCAAGGGCCACACCCCCGGCCGTCTTCGCCACGACATGCACGACCCCGCGTGGCAATCCTTGGAGCAACGCCCGGCCTTCGCCATCGGTTCGCGCAAAGGGCCCAAGTTGCCGCATGTGCCCGTATTCCGATTCGATGCGCACCTCGGCGACCGGCAGGTTTTCCTGTCGCACGCGGACCACGAGGTCGTGGCTCTCGCGCAGCACAAGCGTTCCGGCATCCGCCCGCCGACTCTGAAAGGCCGCTTCCATGCCCATCATGAGCCCGCCGGGCGGGGGAGCGAAAAAGCTGTGCCGGTCCGCATGGCCCGCGCCGTCGCGTGCGGTCAGCACCAGCGGCAGCAGTTCGAGCGGCAGATCCACCGTCCACTCAAAGCGCCCATCGGCCCCCGAAGTGCTCGTGCCCACGGTCCCGGCTCCGCCGGCGAGCGAGAGCAACGCCCCCACCACCGGACGCCGCGTGGCGTCGACCACCCGGCCGGTGAAGGTGAAGGGCAACGTTTGCGCGTCGCCGAACAGCGGCGCCGGCTCGCCGGAGGTGACCGGTGGCAGCGCCTCGCGCCGGGTGTCCGGCGAGGATTCTTCGCTCACGCCAACCCGCAACCCAGTGTCCTCGACCGCGGCGCTTTCCACACCCGCCGGTCCCGGCGGTACGGCCGCCACGGGCTCACCCGGACGATTTCCCCACCACCAAGCCACCATGCCGAGGACCAAGAGCCCCAGCACCACGCACGTTGCCAGTCCCTTCATTTGCGAGTCGTTCGCACGGGCCCCGCCCGGCGCCTCTCCGTAGTTCTACAGGAATAGGTAGGAAATCAAGGCACGGAGCCGCCAGGTAGGGCTCCGCGGGGTCCGGTGCCGCGATCGCGCATCCGTCAGGATCTGCTGCCGTCTGGGTAGTCGGGCATGCCTTCGTCCAACGCGACGTGCAAACCGTCGGCGATGCGATTGATGTAGTTGAAAAAGCTCGCCACCTGGACGGCATCGTGCAGGGCCACATCGTCAAGTCCGAGGGCGCGCAGGCGCTCCAGGTCCGCGGCGGTCATCGACGCTGGGTCGCGGGTGAGCTTTTCCGCGTAGGCGCAGAGCTCCCGGTCCACCGGCGTGAGTCCGGCCGCGCCCCAATCCTCGACCACGCGCTCCACAAGCGCATGGCGTGCTTCGACTTCGCCGTATTCGTTCGGGAGCTCCGACCGGAGATCCCCAGCGTGGCTATGCATTCAGTAGTGGCAGTGGTTGGCTCGGCTGACGACAACCGCAATCAGTTCGCGCTGATACCGCGCAAGGCCATCCCGGCGGAACATCACCGCGCGATAGAACCCGATCGAGGCGTCGAGCACCTCGGGCGCCAGACTCTGCACACGCACGATGCCCGCCACGCGACCAGCCCGCTCGAGCGCCGCGCGGTAACTCTTCGCAAGGTGGCCTTCGGCTTCCTCGGGGGCGATGGTTCGAATCCAGGGCATCGCCTCAGTATGCAGCGTCGCGCGGACAACCGATACCTCGACATTGTCCCATCTTTAGCGAAGCTCCAAATCGATCTCGATTGGGTTCTCGCCGTCGAGATCCACGTCGAGGGAGCGCAGGGGCGATAGGTCGGCGATCGGGCCGTAGCGGAGGCGAAAAGGACCGGGACCGAGGCCCGGGAGTTCGACCACGGTTTCGCCGACCGAGTTGAGTTCGCGCTGGTATTGGAGGGCGCCCCGGTGCGTCGCCGAGAGGTAGACGCGCGGCGCATCCTGTCCGGGTGGCACGAGCACGCGCAGGTGAATCGACGCGCCCAGCTCGAAGTGCGGGGCACGCGTCAGCGAGCCCGAGACCTTGACGCCGCGCAGGAAGAGCGGCCGAAAGTGGTGCCCGGGGTCGATCGCGAGGTCCCAGGTCCCCGCGGGCAGGTGACAGCGCGCGCTCCCGTCCACGACGGGCGCGTGGTGCCACTCGAGGGGCTCGGCTGTGGGCGGATCGGAAACACCCGGCGCGAAACGCGCGATCCGCAGCGCGCTCACGCGCGCGAGCTCGGGGTGGGAGCTGAGGTCGAGGGTCAGGACGTTGCCCTCCACCAGCCGCAGGACGAGCCCCTCGGCGTCGCCGCGCACGCGGGCACTGCCATCCGCTGCCGGCACCAGCCAGGGGTGCCAGGGCACGAGTTCCACCTCGGTGTCCTGGGGCACGGCGATGCGGAACTGGCCGTCCCGCGGCCAGACCCCGCGGGGCGGAGTCCTGCCGGGCAGATGCGTCCCTCGAGGGGCCTCTTCCTCGCCGCCGCGCACCAGGATTCGCGTGCGCGCGAGTTCGCCCTCGTCGGGCAGCTCCACGCTCCCCGTGGCGAAGGCCGGAGCGACGAGGTCGATCACGAGGTCAATCCGGACCTGCCCGTGCATCCGACCGGGGCTCAGTTCGACCTCGCCCGAGGGCGTCTGCGACACGAGGTCGACGGCCCGCCAGCGGCCCGGTTCCAGGCCGCCGAGGACGAAACGGCCCCCCGGACCGTTGGGGAGACTCGCGCCCTGCCCGAACCCGTGGGACGCGGGCACCTGCCAGGCCTCACCCGCCTCGTCCCAGCGCTGGGGGACGACTCGCACGCCCTCCGGGCGCTCCCCAGCGACGTCGACGGTGAGCACGCCGTGGGGCTGGAGCTCGAAGCTCGCCACGAGCGGCCCGCCAGCCGGCGGTGCGCGCGCATCGACCCGGGCCGTGAGGAACCCCGTAGCGCGGAGCTGGAGCGCGACGGCCTCTCCCGGGTCGAGGCCCTCGATCTCGGCCTCGAGTCGTCCCTCCTCGGGGTCCTCGGCGAGGACCGTGACCCGGCGGCCCTCGCCCGTCGCCTGCAGGCGCCAGGTCGGCGGAAGGCCAGGACGCCCCTCGATGCGCACCAGGAACTCGGCGCGCGCGATGCCCGGCACGCTGGCCTCGAGCAAGCCGTCGCCGCGCGCGAGATCCACGTGCCCCACCACCGGGCCGTAGGCGTCGCCCCCGCGGTCGGCGCGCACGCTGGCGAGATCTGCCTCGAGGCCCTCGAACACCGCGCGACCTGCCTCGTCGGTGCGGATCGTGGGAGCCATGGGCCGAAAACCCTGGTCCGTGGGTGAGACGGTGACCCCGACGGCTGGCGAACCGTCGCGTTCGGTGAGGCGCACGGTGAGGCGCCGCGGGCGCTGGAAGGCGACCTCGCGGCCGACTTCCCCGTTGGGCACGGCGACCCGCGCGAGGGCGCCATCGGGGGCGCGGGCCATCCAGACACCCGTGTGCCCGTCGACCTCGGCGACGAGCTCTTGTGCGCGCACCTGACCGCTGAAGGGTTCGGGGGTCCGCCTGCCGGACAGATCCGGCATGGCGCCGGGCAAGGGTCCGAACTCGATCGGCGTGCCGTCGGCGGGCGCGGGCAGCTCGCCATCGGCGAGCGGCCAGCGCACCTGACGCCGCGGTTGTGGGGCGAGCTCGATCCGCAGCGGCTCGGGGCCTGGGGCGAACACGATGCTCGTGCCCCCGCGCGGCGGCGGGTTCGGGGCGTAGCCCTGGGCCTCGACGAGAACGCGCGGGGTGCGGTCCGGGTGCAGGCCTTCGAAGCGCACCTCGCCATCCGCGTCGCTCAGCGCTTCGGCCAGCACGCGGACGGTGTGCCACTCCCCGAGGGGGAAGACACCCTCCTCCCCGGGCAAGCGCAGGGCATGGTGCACCGACTCGCGCAGCACCACCTTGGCGCCGGCGATCGGACGCGCGCTGCCCGCTTCGACCACCTGCACCAGGCCGGCGGCCGCTTCGACGAGTTCCAGGTCGATGCGCTGCTCCTCGGGCACGAAGGCCCGGCCGCGGGCCACGCGGTTCGCCGAACGCACCTCGAGGTGCACAACCCCGCGTGGCAACCCCTCGAGAAGCGTGCGCCCCTCGGCATCGGCGCGCGCCCAGGGACCGGGCAACCGAGCGTGTCCGAGTTCGCTCGCGACCGAGGCTTCGGCCGCGGGCCGGCCCCCGTCGCCGACGCGGACCTCGAGGGCGTGGCTCTCGCGCAGCACCAAGGTGCCGGCATCCGCGCGCCGATCCTCACGGGCCGCTTCGCGTTCGAGCAAGATCACGCCTGACGAAGGAGCGAACAAGCGGCGCCGGTCGGCGTTGCCCGCCCCGTCGCGGGCGACCAGCAGGAGCGGCGGCGGTTCGAGCGGCAGAACGGCCGTCAGCTCGAAGTGCCCCCCCGAGCCCGAGGCGCCCGCGGCCACCGGTCCGGCTTCGCCCTCGAGCGAGAGCGACGCCCCCACCACCGGGCGCCGCGTGGCGTCGACCACCCGGCCGGTGAAGGTGAAGGGCAGCGTTTCCGCAGCGCCGAACAGCGGCGCCGGCTCGACCCTTTCGCTCGGTGCGACCGGTTCGCGGTGGGCGCCGGACGTCCCATCGATCGCGGCGGGGACAACTTTTGCGCCGGCGGCAGCGGCGCTTTCCACATCTGCTGGCAAAGGCGTCGCCACGGCCCCGCGCTCAACCGTTTTCCCACCCCACCACCAGAAAGCGGCAACGAGCGCGAGCAGCCCAAGCACCGCGAAAATTGCGAACTTCTTCAAACCCATCCCGCTCGGGCCAGGTGAGGCCCCCGATCGGAGGGTATCAAGGCACCGCTCCGGTTATGTCACAACCCTGAAACGCATCTTCCCTAGCAGCCTGTCGGGGCAATCGCGTCGCGAGGCTCAGCGGGTGCAGGGTGCCCAGGGATGTGTCTTTGCAGGACGGAGTCGCATCCCCCTGGCTGGCGCTTGCCCCCTCTCGATTCGCCGTAAGTCCTTTTTCGAAAGATATTTGCAGCGCCGCAAGGGGCTACATAAAATGATTTATGTTATGGCTGACCAAGTTGGACCAGGTCGCTGGGGTTTCTACGGGCGGCTTGAGGAGCAGGACGCGCTTCGCTCGATCCTCGAGCGTCGCCGCTGGTTCTTCGCCCGCATCACAGGCCGTCGCCGGATCGGCAAGACGACCCTCGTGCAGCAGGCTCTCGGCAGGCCTCAGCCCAAACCCACGTTCTATGTGCAGGTTCCCGACTCAGCGCCCGCAGGTGTCCTCTCCGCCGTCGCGGACGCGCTCGAGACTTTCGGGGTTTCCGCCGCACGGTTTGCCCCCCCCGAAGCCTCCACGAGCTCGCCCTGCTTGTAGGGAAACTGGCCGAGGCCGGTTGGGTGGTCACCCTCGACGAGTTCCAGTACTTCAGCCGCAAGCACCTCTTCGAGTTCACCTCGCACCTACAGGCCGTGGTCGACCGGCTCGCGGCCCGTGCCGACCAAGTGCAGGGCGGACTGCTCGTGCTTGGATCACTCCACACCGAACTCGTTGCCCTGCTCGACGATCGCCGCGCGCCGCTCTACAACCGCACGACCGACCAGATCGAACTCGACCACCTGGACGTGGCCTCGGTGCTCGAGATCCTCCGCACCCACGCCGACGAAGATCCCCGGCGCCTACTGTTCCTGTGGAACCTCTTCGAGGGTGTTCCGAAGTTCTATCGGGATTGTTATGAGCGCGACGTGCTGACTGCGAACCGCCGACAGTTGCTGGAGGCCATGTTCTTTCGCAGTTCTTCTCCCCTCCGCTCGGAAGCAGAGCAGTGGTTTCTGGGTGAACTGCGCGGTCGCTATGACGTAGTGCTCAAACGCGTCGCTCGCTATCCGGGACGCTCCCACGCCGACATCCTGGCCCACATCCAGTCCCTCAGCCCAGGCACGGAAGAGCAAGTCGCCGGATATCTCAAAATTCTCATCGAGAAGTACCGGATGATCGAGCGACGACTTCCGATCTTCGCGAAGATGAAGGCACGCAAGGGTCGCTACTACCTTCGGGACAACTTCCTACGTGCATGGTTGAATGCGCTGGCGAGTCCAGTCGCGGCGACCAACTTTCGCCCCCTTCCAGAACTAATCGAAAGTGCGGATCGGGGCCTGGTCGAAGCAGAAGGCCACGGCCTCGAACGCTTGGTCACCACCCTCTACGAGGAACGCAGCCGCAAGGGCATGCCCGGGTTCCCCCTCACACGACGCATCGACGGCTACTGGGACCGTGGGGACGTGGAAATCGACCTGGTCGCGGTCAATGACGATCTGGGCCGGATCCGATTCGTCACATGCAGACGTGCAGCCGAGCGACTCACCGCCGCCATCGAAAGCCTGGACGTCTCCATCCAGAGGTTCCTCGATCAGCATGCATCTCTCTACAAGGGATGGCAAGTCGAGCGCGCTGGTGCCACAACCGAGTTGACTCCGGAAATTCGCAAAGCATGTGCCAAGCGCGGTGTATTGGCCCAGGACCTTCGCGACCTAACGGCTGGCATGTAAGCGCAGGCTGAGCGCAGTTCGCGAGCAGCCCCCCACGCAAGCACCGCCCTGGGCAAGAAGATGCCCCGTCTGGCTGAATCACACCACTAGCCCAGGAGGGCGGCGACGTGGGCTTCGGCGCTGAGGGCTAGGCCTTCGAGGCTGTAGCCGCCTTCCAGGAGGCTGATCAGGCGGCCCTTTGCGTGGCGGGCGGAGAGTTCGACGAGGCCGGCGGTCATGCGTGCGAAGGCGGATTCGCTCAGGCTCGTGTCGGAGAGCGGGTCGAGGCGGTGGGCGTCGAAGCCGGCGGAGACGATCACCAGTTCGGGGCGGAAGGTGTCGAGGGCCGGCAGCACCTGGTCCTCGAAGGCGGCCAGCCACTGGGTATCGCCGGTGCCGGCGGCCAGGGGGCAGTTGAGGGTCGCGCCTTCGCCGTCGCCGCGGCCGCGTTCGGAGCGTGCGCCGGTGCCCGGGTAGTGCGGGTACTGGTGCAGGCTGGCGTAGAAGACCGTCGGATCCGCTTCGAACAGATGTTGGGTGCCGTTGCCGTGGTGCACGTCCCAATCGACGATCGCCACGCGCTCTAGGCCGTGGCGGCGCTGGGCGCGGCGCGCGGCCACGGCGGCGTTGTTGAACAGGCAAAAGCCCATGGCCCAGCTCTCCTCGGCGTGGTGACCGGGGGGCCGCAGGGCGGCGAAGGCCCGCTGCCAGGTGCCTTCACAAACGCGGTCGACGGCCAGGGCCGCACCGCCCGCGGAGGCCAGCGCCGCTTCGAAGGAACCGGGCCCCACGTTGGCGTCCGGCGCATCCACGTAGGGCGCGCCGGCTTCGATCGCGGCGCGCACGCGCTCGACGTACTCCTTCGGGTGCACCTCGGTCAGCAGGTCGAAACTCGCCTGGGGCGCGCTCTCGCGGGCCAACTCGGCGAGCAATCCCGCCGCCTCCAGCCGCCCGTGCACCGCCGCCAAGCGCTCCCGGCGTTCCGGATGGCCCGGTCCCGGATCGTGGCGCAAACAGGCTTCGGCAGTGAGGTAGCCGACGGTCATGGCAAACGGGCCCCGGTCCGCGAACCCGCGCGCCGCGGACCGATCCGGCGGCGCACGGCTTCGATCAGGACACCGTCCAGGCGTCCTTGGTGTAGAGCAGGCTTTCCAAGCGACCCGGGCCGCGCTTCTCGCGCACCGCTTCCGCCTGGCGGTGGATTTGGGCGTCGAAGGTCGGCGCTTCGACCCGGCGGAAGATGCCCACGGCGGTCGGCAGGTCGGAACGGCCGTCGAGCTCGCTCAGAAGCGCCGCCGGCGCGATCGTCGTGCGGGTCGGATCCCAGACCTCGGCCTCACCGGCCGCGGTGCGTTCGACCTCGAAGCCGCGGAAACGCAGGCCCTTGTCGTGGGAGTCGCCGAAAACCATCGGTTCGCCCGGGCGCAGGTCGACCGTGCGCTCGTCGCGCACCTTGCGGTCGGCCACCGCGTTGAAGGCGCCGTCGTTGAAGATCACGCAGTTTTGGAAGATCTCGACGAAGGCCGACCCCTTGTGCATGGCGGCTTCGAGCAGCACGGCCTCCATGTGCTTGGGGTGCGTGTCGATGGTGCGCGCCACGAAGGTCGCGCCGGCGCCCAGGGCCAGCTTGATCGGGTTGAAGGCGCTGTCCAGGGAGCCGAAGGGCGTCGACTTGGTCTTCAGCCCGGGCGGCGTGGTCGGCGAGTATTGCCCCTTGGTCAGTCCGTAAATCTGGTTGTTGAACAGCAGCACCTTGATGTCCACGTTGCGGCGCAGCATGTGGATCGTGTGGTTGCCGCCGATCGAAAGCGCATCGCCGTCGCCGGTGACGAGCCACACCGACAGCTCCGGGTTGGCGATCTTGACCCCCGTGGCCACCGCGGGCGCGCGCCCGTGGATGGTGTGGAAGCCGTAGGTGTTCATGTAGTACGGGAAGCGGCTGGAGCAGCCGATCCCGGACACGACCACCAACTGCTCCTTGGGAATCCCCAGGCCCGCCAGCACGCCCTGCACGCTGTTCAGGATCGAGTAGTCCCCGCAGCCCGGGCACCAACGGACCTCCTGGTCCGATTTGAGATCCTTCTTCGTGATTGTCTTGGTCTCGGTCATAGCTTCGGCTCTCAAGCGGACAGGATCTCGCGGGCGACTTCGAGCAACTCGCCGGAGGTGAAGGGCAGGCCCTGCACCTTGGGTAGCGAACGGAATACCTGGTCGGGGAACTCCGAACGCAGCAAACGGGTCATCTGCCCCATGTTGAGCTCTGGCACCAAGATCGTGTCGAAGCGCTCGAAGATTTCGTTCATGCCGTGGGCCAGGGGCCAAATGTGACGCACATGCATGTGGGCCACGGACGCGCCTTCGGCAAGCAGCTTCTCGACCGCGCTGCGGATCGCGCCGTGGGTCGAACCCCATCCGACGATCAGCAGCTTGCCGCTCGTTTCGCCGTAGACCGCCGGGGTCGGAATCGTGTCGCGCACGTTCAGCACCTTCTGGTGCCGAAGTTCGGTCATGCGCTCGTGGTTCTTCGGGTCATAGCTGATGTTGCCCGAGTCCGCGTCTTTTTCCAGCCCGCCGATGCGGTGCTCCAGGCCCGGCGTGCCCGGCTTGACCCAGGGCCGCACCAGGCGCTCGTCGCGCGCGAAGGGGTGGAACCGCTCTGGATCCGAGCGGAACTTGACCGGGAACGGCACCAGGTCCTCCATCCTCGGCAGGCGCCAGGGTTCCGACCCGTTGGCGATGTAGCCGTCCGAAAGCAGGATCACCGGCGTCATGAACTGGGTCGCGATGCGCACCGCTTCGATGGCGCAATCAAACGCGTCCGCGGGCGTCGCGCAGGAAACCACCGGCATCGGCGCATCCCCGTTGCGGCCGAAGACCGCCATCAACAGGTCCGATTGCTCGGTTTTGGTGGGCATGCCCGTGGATGGGCCGGCGCGCTGAATGTCGACGATCACCAGCGGCAGTTCGGTGGAAACCGCCAGACCCATGGCTTCGGTCTTGAGCGCCATGCCCGGACCGGACGTGGTGGTCACCCCCAGCCAGCCGGCGAAGGCGGCGCCGATCGAAGAACAGATCGCGGCGATCTCGTCCTCGGCCTGCATCGTGACCACCCCGTGCTCCTTGTAGCCGGAGAGCTGGTGCAAAATGTCCGAAGCGGGCGTGATCGGATAAGAACCCAGGTAGAGCCGCAAGCTCGCCAGGTTCGCGCCGGCCACCAGCCCCAGCGACAGGGCCTGGTTGCCCATGATGTTGCGGTAGACCCCGGGGGCCAGGGTCTCGCAGGGCGGCACCTCGTAGCGGTTCTGGAAAAGCTCTTGGATGTCGCCGGCGTTGTAACCCGCCTTGAGCGCGGTCTGGTTCGCGGCGCACAGGTCCGGCGCCTTGGCGAACTTTTGCTCCAGCCACTTCATGGTCGGCTCCAGCGGACGGCTGTAGAGCCAGTACATGAGGCCGAGCGTGTAGAAGTTTTTGCAGCGCTGCACGTCCTTCGAGCTCAAGGGCGAATCCGCCAGCGCCTCCTTCACGCGCTGGTTGATGTCGATCTCGATGACGCGATACCCCTCCAGCGTCCCGTTCTTTCGCGGGTCGACGTCGAGGCGCGCCTTTTTCAGGTCCACCTCGCCCCAGTTGCCGGTGTTGAGCACGACGATGCCGCCCGGCTTGAGGTCCTTGACGTTGACCACCAGGGCGGCGGGATTCATCGCCACGAGCACGTCCGGCCTGTCGCCGGGGGTGTGCACGTCGGTCGAAGCGAAACGCACCTGGAAACCGCTGACCCCGGGCCGCGTGCCCGCGGGGGCGCGGATCTCGGCCGGGAAATCCGGCAGGGTCGCCAGGTCGTTGCCGACGAAGGCGCTGGTGGCGGTGAACTGGTTGCCGGTGATCTGCATGCCGTCGCCGGAATCGCCAGCGAAGCGGATCACCACGCTCTCCTGCTGCTGCAAGGGGAGCTCGGCGCCGTTGGATCGGGGGGTGGTCATGTTGGTCCGCGGCCGTGCGGGAGGGGCGGGCCAGGTGCGGTCCGCCCAGGGAGAGCCTACATCGGCCGGAAGGGGTGCGATGGCTTGGGCCCGGCGGGTTCCGGCCCCAAAATGGCGATCCAATTTGCCATTCCCGAGCCCGCCGTGCATCGGTAGATCCCTGGACTTCGCCCACCACCACCGCCACCACCCCCTCCCCCCATGGTCCAACCCGTCTTCGCCGCCGCGCTCTCCACCAACGCCGACAGCGCCCGCGCCGAAGCCGAAGTCCTGGCCGCGGTGCGCCGGGACCTGGGCAGCGCCCACCCGGACCTGGTGGTGGTCTTCGCGACCCATCACCACGGGGCCGCCCTGGAGGGCCTCGGGCCGCGCCTGGCCGAGGCCCTGGGCCCCCGCGTGCTAGTGGGCTGCACCGGGGAAGCGGCCCTCGCCAACGGCCGGGAAGCCGAGCGCAAGCCCGGCCTGGCCCTGTGGGCCGCCCGCCTGCCCGAAACCCTGGTGGAGCCCTTCACTTTGGGCGTCGTGCCCGGCCCCGACGAAGCCCCGCTCTTCACCGGCCTGCCCGAACTCGGCCCGCCCGGGGAAACCAGCGCCCTGCTCCTGGCCGACCCCTTCGCCTTCCCGGCCGGGCCCTTCCTCGACCAGCTCCACCGGGACCACCCGGGGGTGCCCCTGGTGGGCGGCATGGCCAGCGGTGGCCGCGGCCCGGGCGAAAACCTGCTCTTCTCCGCCGACGGGGTGGTCGAGCAGGGGGCGATCGGCGTCCAGTTCCGCGGGCCCACCCGCCTGGAACCCCTGGTCAGCCAGGGCTGCCGCCCGGTCGGCAAACCCTGGGTGATCACCGCCTGCGAGGACAACCTGATCCAAAAGCTGGGCGGCCGGCCTGCCGTGGACGCCCTGATGGAGACCCTGGCGAGCCTGGAGGGCGGGGAGCGCGAGCTGCTCCAACGCGCCCCCTTCATCGGGCTGGCGGTGGATGCGGCCAAGAGCTCCTTCGGCCGCGGGGACTTCCTGGTGCGCGGCCTGATGGGCATCCGGCCCCAGGACCGCGCCATCGCCGTGGCCGACCTGGTGCGCCGGGGCCAAACGATCCAGTTCCTGGTGCGCGACGCGGCGACGGCCGGCGAGGACCTGGAAGCCATGCTCGAACGGGGCCTCGCCGATCACCCGGAAGGTGAACCCCTGGGAGCGCTGCTGTTCACCTGCAACGGCCGCGGGACACGCATGTTCACGGAGGCCGACCACGACGCGGCCTGCCTGGCCCGCGTGCTCGGCCCCAAGGCCCCCGTGGCCGGATTTTTCGCCGGCGGGGAGATCGGCCCGGTCGGCGGGCGAAACTTCCTGCACGGCTTCACCGCCTCCGTGGCCCTCTTCCGAACGAAAACCGCGGACGAAGCTGAGCGCTGACATGGAAACCCTGACCCTGATCGCGGCCCTGGCCGCCCTGGTGCTGGCCCTGCGCGGCCTGACGCGACGTTCCGGCCCCTCCGAGCAGGCCTTCGACGACCTGCGCCGGGAGGCCAGGCGGCGGGTGGAGGACCTGGAGGGCGAGCTGCGCGCCGAAGTCTCCGCCCTGCGCCGGCAATTGGCCGCCACCGTCGCCGGCCACCCGCCGAGCACGGAGCAGATCCTCGAGGGGCGCCTTTGGCGCGACGTGGAGGGCGCCGAGGCCGCCGCGCTCCTGGACGCCGGCGAACTCCACGTGCTGGACGTGCGCACCCCGCAGGAGGCCGCCCAGGGCATGTTGCCGGGGGCCCATTTGATCCCCGTGGACGAGCTGGAAGCCCGCCAGGGCGAGCTGCCGAAAGACGGCAAGCCGATGCTGATCTACTGCGCCGCGGGGGGGCGCTCGGCCGCGGCCTGCGAGTTTTTGTCCCGCACCGGCCGCGACGGCCTGCTCAACCTAGCCGGCGGCTACGGCTCCTGGCCCGGCCCGCGAGTGCGGCCGGGCTGACCCCACCCCGACCCCGATCAGGCACCCCGCGTGGCTGGGCGGGATAGACTGCCTGCGATGGACACTTCTGCGGACGCGCCCTTGGGCGGCGGCGAGATCGACGAACGGGTGGCTTTTGCGGTGCAAATCGCCCGGGAGGCCGGTCAGCGGGCCCTGGGGCTGCGGCAGAGCGGTCGCTGGAAGGACGAGCAGATTCTCGGGGACGTGGCCGATCAGGCGGCGGACGGGTACCTGCAGGGGTACCTGCGCGGGCGTTACCCGGCCGACGGGCTGCTGTCGGAGGAAACCCGCGATTCGACCGAGCGCCTGGAGCGCCACCGCACCTGGATCGTCGACCCCCTGGATGGGACCAAGGAATTCCGGTCGGGGCGCGAGGACTGGGCCGTGCATGTGGCCCTGGCCATCGACGGGCGTCCGGCCCTGGGGGCGGTGGCCCTGCCGTCCATCGATCGTGTGCTGTGGGGCTGCTCCCTGCCCGGCCGCGAGCGTTTCGGATCGGAGGGCAAGCAGGGCCGCGCGGTGGTCGAGGACCCCGGGCCGCCCCGGGACAGGCCCCTGCGGGTCGTGGTCAGCCGCAGCCACACCCCGCCCTGGGTCGAACGTTTGGCCGCCGAGTTGGGCGGGGCCGAGCTGGTGCCCTGCGGCAGCGTGGGCTTCAAGATCGCCCGTCTGCTCTTCGGCGACGCGGACCTCTACGTTCACCGCCAGGGCCTCAAGGAATGGGACACCTGCGCCCCCGAGGTCATCGCCCGGGCCGCCGGGTGGAGCGTGTCGCGGCTCGACGGCAGTGACCAGCCCTACAACCAACGCGATCCGCGCCAGGTGGAGCTACTGGTCTGCCGGCCGTGGCTGCGCGAACGCGCGCTGGCCTGCATCCAAAGCGCAGGGGTGCTGGAACCGCACTGAGCGGACCCACGCATCAGGCGCACCGCCGCGCAGGTTAGGCGGCGACTTGGGGGGCCTGGAGGGCGGCGTGGCCCAGGGGCAGGCGGAAGAAGGCGGCGGGTTCGAAGCCGAGTAGGTCGGCGCACCAGACGGCGGGGAAGCTTTCGATGCGCGTGTTGAAGGCCTGCACGTTGCCGTTGTAGAGGCGCAGGGCGGCGGCCAGTCGGTCTTCGGTGTGGGCCAGTTCGGCCTTCAGGCGGCGGAAGCCGTCGGAGGAGGCGAGTTCGGGGTAGGCCTCGACGCGTGCGTTGAGCAAGGCCAGGGAGGAAGCCAAGGCCGCTTCCGCGCCTTCGTGGGCCGCGCTGGATCCCTCCGGGCGAAGTCTGCGGGCCCGTTCGCGGCTGGCGGTGACCTGCTCGAGGGTGGCGCGTTCGTGGGCGGCCCAGGCGCGCAGGGATTCGACCAGGTTCGGCACGAGGGCGTGCCGGCGGGAGAGCTCCACGTCCACGCCCGCCCAGGCCTGGCGCACCCGTTGGCGCGCGGCGACCAGGAGGTTGTAGAGCACGATCAGGTAGCCCACGGAGCCGAGCACCCCGAGCACCAAAGCCGCGAGGATCAGCTCGATCACGGCCGCGGATGGGGCTGGGGCCGGGGTTTCGGACCGGGGACACGCACGGGTCTTGCATCGACCCGGCCTCCCCCGCTCCTGGAGTCGCCCGCGCCCCGAAAAAAACCTGGGGCTTCAGCGCGCGGGCGAGGGCACCGGAGCCTCGGCCGCGGCGCGCCGGGCGGCGGCGCGGGCCGAGCGATGGCGCGGGAACTCGCCGAGCAGCGCCGTGTAGCGGGCGGCGACCAGGCTCCAGTGGCAGTGCTCTTCGACAAACGCGCGGGTGGCCGCCTCCAGGGCCGCCACGCGCTCGGGCGCGCGGGCGAGCTGCACCAGGCTGCGCGCGATGGTCTCCACCTCGCCTTCTCCCAAAGGCACCTTTTGCACGCAGGAGTCCGGCAGTTCGACCTGTTCGGCGGCGTCGCTGGCGATCACCGCGCGGCCCAGGGAAAAGGCCTGGAAGATGCCGCCCGAGGTGCCGCCCGAGGTGGGGCCGCGCAGGTTCGCGCTCAGATCCCCCGCGTGCAGCCAGCGCCAGGCGACCTCTTCCGGCAGGAAGCCCGTGAAGTGCACCGCGCCCTCCAAATCGAGGGCGCGCGCGTATTGGCGCGCGTCGAAGGCGTCCGCCGCCACGGGGCCGGCCAGCACCAGGCGAATCGACGGTTCTTCCCGCCGCGCGAGGGCCACCGCTTGCATCAGGCGATCGATGCGCTTGTGGGGCTGCACACCGCCGAAGCTGACCACCAAGAAGGCCCGGGCCCAGGATTCGTCGAGCCCCAGCTCCCGGCGCACGTCCGCCCGCGGCTGGTCGTGCCAGCGGCGTTCGGCGCCGTGCCACAGGGTGCCGATGGGCACATCCTGGCCGCGGACCCGGCGAATGCGCTCGGCGACGTATTCGCTGTGGGTGATGAAGGCTTCGGCGTGGCGCACGATCGAGCCGTTGAAGGGCAAATCGAAGCGGTCGCGGGAGAGATCCACCGTGCGCACCGGCACGGTCGGCGGAGCGCTCAAGTCGAGATCGTGCCAGCCCTCGGCGTCTTCGTACTCCACGCCTTCCACGAAACTCGCCAAACGGCGAATGTCCCCGTGGCGGCGCTGCTCCTCGGTCACCGACACGGGTGTGGTTTCGATCGCCAGCAGCGCTTGGCCCAGGCCCTGGACTTCGGCTTCCAGGCGCGTCCAGCGCGGATCCATGCGGCATTCAAAGCGCGCCAACTCGCGCCCGTCTTGCAGCAACCGCACCGTGCGCCCCGGACTGCTCGACAGACTCACCGCCACGCGGCGCGCGCCTTCCACCGGCAAACGCAGCCAAGCCACGTCGGCGATCCAGCGCCCGGCCGGCTCCATGCCGTGCCACCCGGCCAACAGTTGCCCGGGCAAACCCTCCGCATCCACCGGCGGCGGCGGTGCGCGGCGCTCCCGGCGGCGATCCATCCAGTTGCGCAGGTAGCGCGCGCACTGCTCGGCGCCGCCCTCCCGGAAGGCCAGGGCGAGGCCCTTGAGCCCACCCCGCGCCAGGGCCGGGTAGGCCGCCAGGGACTGGTCGAAAAGCACCCAGTCGTGCTGCACCACGACGCCGCCCAGTTCGCGGATGGCGCGCGGCATGAACGCGTGGCTCTGCTCGTTGCCGAGCTGCCACATCAGCCGGTCGTACTGCAGCGGGTCCAGTTCCGCCAGGCTGCGGTAGTGCTCACCGCCGGCGCGCACCTCGCGGCCCGGCTCCACGAAGAGGTCGACCCGCGCGTGTTCCCGCAGGTACGGGAGCAGGTGGCGGGTGTAGTCGCCGATTCCGGAGCGGACCTCCGGCGGCGTGGTGACGAGCGCGATCTTCAAACCGAGGGGGGGACGCGCGAGCCAAGGGGCCGCGCCGGGCCGGGGGACGGGCCCAGGGCGGCGGATCGGGTCAGAAGAGCTACGGACTGTAGCCCAGAGCGGGGGCGAAGGCGCCCGGGAAAGGCCCGGTGAGGCTCGGCCCGGCCCGGTCAGGCGGCCGTCAGCACCTCGACCCCGTCGGGGCCCAGGTAGATCGAGTGCTCGGTCTGGGCGACCATGACCCCGTCGGCCTCCACCAGGGGCGGATAACGCATCAACACCCCCTGACGCACCAGCTTCCCGAAGGTGTCCTCGACCTTCTCCCGGTCCAGGTGATTGAAGTAGCGCCGGGCGATGGGCAGCCCGCGCCAGGCTTGGATCTCGGTCAGGACGTCCCGGTCGAGGCCCTTGGCCTTGAGGGGCGGGCGCACGAGCATGAAAACCTCGGCCTTGCCCCGCTCGCGGATGTACCCCTCGCCGGTGCAGGCGAAGGGTTCGATGGCGAAGACCGAGTCCACGCGCAGGCGGCCGCCGCCGCGCTCGGCGTAGTTGGGGATCTGGGGCGAGGTGTGGACCTTCCAGCGGGCCAGGCCGTGGCCGGTCAGGTTGCGCACGGGGCTGAAGCCCGCGGAGGTGATGGTGCGCTCCACCGCGGCGCCGATCTCCCCCACCGGCAGGCCGTCCTCGATGCGCGCGATGGCCGCGGCCAGGGCGTCGGCGGAGGCCCGGATCAGCGGGGTCCAGCGGCCGTCCGTGGATAGGTCCACGGTGCAGGCCGTGTCGGCGATGTAACCGTCCACGTGCACGCCGATGTCGACCTTGACGCAGTCGCCCTCTTCGTAGCGCAGCTCGTCCTCGGGGGAAGAGCAGTAGTGGGCGGCGACGCTGTTGCGGCTGGATTGGGCCGGGAAACCCGGCTGGGCGCCCCGCTCGCGGATCGTCGATTCGATCGTTTCGAGCACGTCGCGCACGCGCACGCCCGGCTGGATGTTGGCGCGGGCCCACTCGCGGCATTCGGCGGCGATGCGCCCGGCGCGGCGGAAACAATCGAGAGCGTAGGGTTCCACGGGGGCAAGATAGTCCGCCCCGGGGGCCCCCGCAACGCGCCCCGCCATGGGTCCGGGCGGCAAGCGCCGGGGCTACACTCGCGCCCCATGCCCCCCACGCCGCCCCCGGCCGCCGGCGCGCGCGCCCCGGTCCCCGCCTGGCTCTGGGCGGTGCTGGTCGCGCCGCTCCTGCTCGTGGGCGAGGCGGTCTTTGGGCCGAAGGTGCTCTCCCAGGCCGACGCGCTGCTGCTTTTCGCGCCGTGGAGCGCCCACGCGCCGGAGGATTTCCAGGCGGGCAATCCGCTGCTGCTCGACCAGAGCCTGGGCATGCGGCCCTGGCTGGACTTCGCGGCCGAGCGGCTGCGGGACGGCGAGCTGCCCCTTTGGAATCCCTACAACTTCTTGGGCCAGCCCCTGCACGCGGCCCAGAGCGGCGCTTTCCTGTGGCCCGGCAACTGGCTGTTTTTGGCCCGGCCGGATTGGGGCACCTACGCCTGGATGGCCTGGCTCCACCTGGCCCTGGCTGGCCTGGGCATGTTCGGGCTGCTGCGGCGTTTCGGCCTGACTTCGGCGGGCGCGGCCACGGGCGGGGTGGCCTTCGCCCTGGCCGGGTTCCAGGTGGCCTGGATGGGACACCCGCACGTGCACGCGGCCCTGCTGCTGCCCTGGCTGGTCTGGGCGGTCGAAGGGGCCCTGGAGCCGCGCTCGGCGGGCGGCCGGCGGCGGGCCCTGGCCGGGGCGGCCCTGTGTGTCGGGCTCTTGGGGGTCGGTGGGCACGTGCAGACGGCTTTGCACGTGGGGCTGTTCGCGGGCGCCTGGGCGTTGCTGCGGGTGTTTTGGGTGAGGCGGGGCGATGGGCCGGTGGAGGCCCCGGGGAGGCTCTCCGGCCTGGCCGGGCTTGGGGGCGCGGCCCTGCTCGGTCTGGCCCTGGGAGCGCCGCAGCTTTTGCCCTTCGCCGAGTACCTGGGGGACAGCCGCGCCGCGAACTTGGCGACCCACCCCGAGGCGGTGGGCGAGTTTTCGCCCCGGGACGGTTTTTTGGGGTTGGTGGCGCCGGAGCGGCTCGGCAACCCGACCCGCGGGCCTTACCTCGGCCCCGAGGGTCCGCACGTTAACTACAGCGAACTGATCGCGCCCTTCGTGGGGCGCGTGGCGCTGCTCTTGGCCCTGGCCGGGCTGATCCTCGGACGGCGGCGGCGGGAGGTCTGGATGCTGGCCGGCCTGGGCGGGGCGGCGGCCCTGGCCGCCTGGGGTGTGTTCCCGTTCCTGGAGGCGGCCAAGCTGGTCCCGGGGCTGCGCGAGACGAAGCTCTTGCGCCTGGGGCTGCTGACGGCTTTTGCCCTGGCGGCCCTGGCGGCCTTCGGGCTCGACGGGCTCTGCCGCGCTCTGACCCGCCCGGCGGCGCGCACCCTGGTGGGCGCTTTGGCGCTTCTGGCGGTGGCCGTCGAACTGGGCCAGCACGGGCGCGGCTACAACCCGATCGTCGAGCGCGACTTGCTGCTGCCGCCCACGGCCACGGGCGCGTTTTTGGCCGAACAGGAGGCCGATGGGCGCGTGCTCGGGCTCGACGGCACCTACCTGATCCCGGGTGCCAACCTCTTCCTGCGCGTGCCGCTCTTGACCGGCTACGACGCCATCGAGCGCGCCGCCGTGTCGGATCTGATCGCGCTGCTCTCCAGCGATCCCCAAGGGGCGTGGTTCGCCAAGGAGATCCGCTGGTTCGATCGGCAACTGCCCCTGGGGGCGCTGCTCGGCGTGAACTGGGTGCTTTCGGGCGAGCCCCTGCCGGAGCCCTTCCGGTTGGCGCACGAGGGCGAACTTCGGACCTACGAAGCGCCGCTGCGGCTGCCGCCGGCGTTCCTGGCCCGGGGGGTGGTCGTGCTCGCCGATCCGCGGGAGCGGCTGGAGTACCTGGCTTCGCCGGAGCTCGACCCACGCC
>JBJHAV010000009.1:31989-34080 GCA_050480685.1 Planctomycetaceae bacterium
ACCCACGCCTGGTGCCGGTGGAGCGCCTGCCCGAGGGCCGGGAGGCCTTCGCTGACCCGCCGGGGGCCGAGCCGCGGGGCGACGTGCGCTGGATCGAAAACCGCAGCCTGACCCGGCGCCTGGAGGTTTCCCTCGCCGAGCCGGCGCTGCTGGTGCTCTCCAGCGCCCACGATCCCGGTTGGCGGGCCAGCGCGGACGGACGGGAGCTGCCCATCGAGCGGGTGGCCCACGCGCTCCAGGGCCTGTGGCTCGACGCCGGCGAGCACGAGATCACCCTGCGCTACCAGCCCCGTTCGTTCGCGCTGGGCGCCTTGCTCGCGGGCCTGGCTTTGCCGATCCTGCTCTTCCTGGCACTGCCGGGCGGTCCCCGGCGGGGCAGCCTGGCTGTGGTGGCCGCCCCGGCGGCCGAGAAAACAAAATGACGGCCCACCGCCCTTCGCGCCGCCCCGCCGCGGCGCTCGTGTGCGCGCTGGCGGCGCTTCTCGCCCCCGCCTGCGTGGTAACCGAAACCACCGGCCCGGCCCGGCCGGAGCCCCCCGAGGTGGTCGTGGCCCTGCCCATCGCCGCCTGGCGCGTGGGGCCCGAGGGGGCGCCCGAGGGGTACTTGGTGCGCTTCGAGCCGCCCTTGAGCGAGGACGGGTTTTTCAGCGTGCGCAATCCATGGCAGCAGGAGCTGGGCCTGATCGACGCCCAAGGGCGCTTTTGGCGCTTCGAGCCCCACGCGACCGAGCCGTCGCTCGTGGGCTCGGGCACGGTCGCCCAGGGGGTGGCGAGGTTGCTCGGCCTGGAGGCCGAGCCGGAGCTGGTGCCGATCCCGCTGGCGGCGCTGGGGGGCTGAGCGGGCCCCGCGCGCCAGGGATTCATCAAGAACCGCCGGGGGTGCGCACGAAAGAGGGTGGGCCGGCGGATGCCGCCGGTCCCCTCCCAGACCCCGAGCTCCCCACCCCATGATCCGTCTCGAAGCAGGCGAGGCCATCGGCGCCTACCGGATCGGCGAATTCCTCGGACGCGGCGGCTTCGCCTGCGTGTACCTCGCCGAGGACCAACGCGGTCAAAGCGTCGCGCTCAAGGTCGGCGATCTCGCCGGCGGCGGCCGCTACCTGACCCGTTGCCTCGAGGTCACCAGCCGGCGCTCCCCCGACTGGATCAGCCCCGACGAAACGCCCGGCGAAGCGGTTTTCTTCCGCGGCGACGGCGTGCGCATCGACTTCCTCGATCTGCACGAGATCGACTCGATGATCCGCCAAGAGGCGCTGCTCCTGGGCAAGGTCAAGAGCCAGAACGTGGTGCGCCTGCGCGAGCTGATCGAACACGAGGGGCGCCCGGTGCTCGTGCTCGACCACGTGCGCGGCAAAACCCTGCGCGAAAAAATCCGCGCCCTGGAAGGCATCCGGTTGAACTGGTTCCTGTCCGTGGTGCGCGCCTTGCAAAAGCTCGGCGCCAAGGGACCGCTCTCCTACCACGGGGACCTGAAGCCCGAGAACATCCTGATCAAACCCTCCGGTTCGGTGGTCATGATCGACCCGGCCATGCGCGACACCGAGCGCGGCCTGATCAGCACCACGCCGCACTACAACCCGCTGCTGCTCACGACGCCCAAGGCCGACGTGATGGCCATCGGCGTGATGCTCTACGAAATCCTGACCGGCACGCTGCCCTTCGAGGATGTGCCCTGGGCCTACGCCGGCCGCGAGCAGGGCGGAGAGGTGGAGCGCCTGTCGCTCTCTTACTTCCTCTCCTACACGCCGCCGAAGGAGCTCAACCCCAACACGCCCGAGCCCCTGGCGCAGATGGTTTATCGCTGCCTCACGGTGCCGGACTACGGCTTGGCCGAACTCGAGGCGGATCTGGTCGCGTTCTTCGGCGCTGGTGAGCACCACCCCGGAGCTGACGACCTGCTCCACCGCGTCGTTGCAGGCCTGACGGCTGAAGATGAAGGTGATGGCCGGCAGCCACCGCCGCTCGGCCAGCATGAGCGTCAGATCGGTGCGGCGAGGCGGTCGCAGCCGTTCCCCCCCACCCACCCGACGACCGCTGCGGGTCACCCGGTTTCGGGTGGAGGAGCGACGCTCCAGCATCAGCACCTCCGGG
>JBJHAV010000010.1:0-32603 GCA_050480685.1 Planctomycetaceae bacterium
GTGGGCGGGGGGGGGGGGCGGGGGGTGGCGGGGTCGGGGGTAACAGTGGGGGGGGCGGGGGGGGAACCGGTGGGAAAAGGTAGCCCACGGGGGCCGGGGGAGGGCGGTTTTGGGGCCCGGGGGCGCGGATCCGAGGCGCGCGGAAGAAGGGTAACATGCGCCCCGAGCGGCCCTGGTGTCGCTCCTCCGTCCAGCCCCGTCGGTCCCTCCATGCGCCTCGAAATCCGCCTTTACGCCGGCCTCGCCGAACGGGCCGGGAGCCGCGAGTTGTCGCTGGAGTTGCCCGAGAACCTGCGCGAGGTGGGGGAGATCAAGGGCTGGCTCGCCGGCCGTCATCCCGAGTGGGGGCCCTTGGAGCATGTGCGCGGGGTGGTCGGTGCCGCTTACGTCCCGGACACCCGCGTTCTGGAGCCGGGGGATGTGCTGCATCTCCTGCCGCCGGTGTCCGGCGGCGCGCCGGCGGAGGCGGGCGGGATTCTGGGCGCCGGGAGCCTGGAGGCCGGCGTCTTCGAGCTCCGCGCGGCTGCCCTGGAGCCGGGGCAGGCCCAGACGCGTTTGGCCCATCCGGCCTTTGGGGGCCTCGCTGTGTTCACCGGTCACACCCGCGACCACAGCCGCGGGCGACGTGTGCTCTACCTCGAGTACGAGGCCCTGGACGAGATGACCGGACCCGAGATGGGCCGCATCTTCGCGGAGGCCCGGGAGCGCTTCGGGCCTGCCGGGCGAGGTGAGCCTGCCCGGGCCCTGCGCATGCTCGTCCAGCACCGGGTGGGCCGCGTGGCTCCGGCCGAGCCGTCGGTGCTCGTGGGGGTCGCCAGCCCCCACCGGGAGGCGGCTTTTTCGGTCTGCCGGTTCCTGATCGACAGCCTCAAGGAGCGGCTGCCGGTTTGGAAGAAGGAGTGCTACGAAGACGGCCACCATTGGGTCGGGGACCGCTCCTGAGGGCGGGCTAGGAAGGTGGCCGGGGGCCGCGGGCTCCCTTGGGGACACGCACCCAAGCTGCTATCCTCTTTGGCCCGAACGGCCCGTGAGCCGGCTGCGGGGCCCTTGTGGGGCTGCCCGGCCGATTTGTTGCAAACTCCGCCGTTCTCGAACCGCACCCGCCGCGTCGATGACCCAACACGCACAGCGCGCCACGAACGGATCCCTGCCGCGGCGACCCTTGGGCGGCGTGAGTCTGAATGCCGCGGAGGTGGAGCGCGACGAACTGGAAGTCGACGTGCTCGTGGTGGGCGCCGGTGCCGCGGGGCTTTGCACCGCCATCGACCTGGCTCGCCGGGAGAAGGCCGCGGGCCGCGAAACGTCGATCCTGGTGCTGGAAAAGGCCGAGGACATCGGTCTGCACACACTTTCGGGGGCCGTGATGGACCCGCGGGCCATCCGCGAGCTCTTCCCGGACTTTTTGGAGCGCGGTTTCCCGGTGGAGTCCGAAGTGCACCGGGATCGCGTCGAGGTGCTGCTGCCGAAGGGGCGCAAGCTGGTTCTCAGCGGTCCCCTGGTGCCTCCCCAGTTCAAGAACCACGGCAACTACATCGTCAGCCTCTACCACGTGGTGCGCTGGCTGAAGGAGCAGGCCGAAGCGGAAGGCATCGACGTCTACCCCGGATTCGCCGCTTCCTCGGTGCTCTACGACGGCGAGCGTGTGGTCGGGGTGGAAACCCGCGATGCGGGGCTCGACAAGGCCGGCAAGCCGAAGGCCGCCTTCGAGCCGGGCATGCGCGTGCGCGCGCGTGTGACGGTTTTCGCGGAGGGCACCCGCGGCCACCTGGCGAAGGGTCTGATCGACCGATTGGGGCTCGATCGCGGGCGCAATCCGCAGATCTACGAAACCGGCATCAAGGAGATCTGGAGCATCCCCGAGGAGCGCGGCCGCGAATTGCTCGGCAGTGTCGTGCACACCGCCGGCATGCCCCTCGGCGTCACCGGCTACGGCGGCGGCTGGATCTACGGCATCGCCGGCAACCGGCTCTCGATCGGTTTTGTGGTCGGGCTGGACCACCCGGATCCGAAACTCGATCCCCACGCGCTTTTTGTGCAGTGGAAAGAGCACCCGGCCGTGCGCTCCTATCTGGAGGGCGGGCAGGTGGTGCGCTACGGCGCCAAGACCATCCCCGGCGGGGGCTACTTCTCCATGCCCAAGCTGCAAGGGGACGGCTTCGTGCTGGTGGGGGACAGCGCCGGCTTCGTCAACATGTCGCGTCTCAAGGGCATCCACCTGGCGATGAAGTCGGGCTTACTCGCCGCCGAAGCCTTGAGCGAGGCCCTCGCCAAGGACGACACCTCCGAGGCCGGTTTGGCCGGTTACACGGCCCGCTTCGAGGCCTCCTGGGCCAAAGCGGAGCTGTGGGGTGTGCGCAACTTCCGCCAGGCGTTCGCCTCCGGGTTCTTCACCGGGGCCATCGATGCGGGCCTGCAGATGATCACCGGCGGGCGCGGTTTGGTGGCGCGCCGCTCCGTGCGCGCGGACCACGAACACACCGAGCGCATCGAGCGGGCGCGACTGGAGAAACCGCGTTTCTCCGAACCCTACGCCCTCGACAAGCTCACCGACGTTTACCACTCGGGCACGGTCCACGAAGAAGACCAGCCCAGCCACCTGGTGGTGGTCGATCCCGAGATTTGCGTCACGCGCTGCACGGAGGAGTACGGCAATCCTTGCCAGCACTTCTGCCCGGCGGCGGTTTACGAGTGGCCGGACCAGAGCGAACGCAGTGGGCTCGTGATCAACGCCAGCAACTGCGTGCACTGCAAGACCTGCGACATCGCCGATCCCTACCAGATCATCGAGTGGACCGTGCCCGAAGCCGGAGGCGGTCCGCGCTACGTGGACATGTGATCCGCCTCCGCACGGAACCGACCGCCGGTTCGCTCCCCGCGAAGCCATCGCACCTTCCGCATCCCCCGGAATCCATCCCAAGCCCCCCCATGAAAATCACATCCAAGGACACCTCCGCCGGCCTGGCCAAGACGCCGCTGCTCGTGCTGTTCGGCTTCGAGGAGGAAGAGCTCCTGTTGCCGAAGGGCGTCCAGGTGGCGGCTTCCGCCCGCGAGGACTTCCGCGGCAAGTTCCGCGAGGTGCGCCTGGCGGATGCGGAGGGCCCGGCGGCGCGGGTGCTGCTGGTGGGGCTCGGCAAACGCGCCGAGTGCGACCGGGAGAAACTGCGCCGGGCGGCCGCCCTGGCCGCGAAGCGCGCCGAGGGGATCGGCGTGAACGCGGCCAGTCTGTGGGCGGACGAGCGTGTGGTCGAGGTCGGCTGCGGCGACGAGCCCACCGGGCACACCCTGGCGGAAGCCGTCGTGATGGGCTCCTACCGCTTCGACCGACTGAAGTCGAAGCCCCAAAAGCGCAAGCTCACCGGCGTGACCCTGTGGGGGCCGGGCCGCGAGTTTGCCCGCGGCGTGCGGCGCGGCGAGGTCTACGGGCAGGCCAACTGCTTCACCCGCGATCTGCAGAACCTGCCGGGCAACAAGATGACGCCCAGCGACATGGCCAAGGAGGCGCGCAAACTCGCCTCGGCCAGCACGGCGATCAGTTGCAAGGTCCTCGACGAAGCTGCCATGGGGCGCCTCGGAATGGGGGCACTCTTGGGCGTTTCCCAGGGTTCGCGCCAACCGGCCAAGCTGATCCACCTGGTCTACAAGCCCAAGACCCGCACCCGTGCTTCCAAGCGCATCGCGCTGGTCGGCAAGGGCCTGACCTTCGACTCGGGCGGCATCAGCCTGAAGCCGGGGGCCCGCATGGACGAGATGAAGTACGACATGTCCGGCGGCGCGGCCGTGCTCGGCGTCTTCCACGCCCTGGCGCAACTCGGTTGCCCCCATGAGGTCCACGGCATCGTGCCCGCCTCCGAGAACATGCCGGACGGGCAAGCCACGAAGCCCGGCGACGTGCACACCGCCATGAACGGCACGACGATCGAGATCCTCAACACCGACGCGGAGGGCCGGCTGATCCTGGCCGATGCACTGGCCTACACGGTTTCGAAGGTGAAGCCGGATCGTGTGCTCGACCTGGCCACCCTGACCGGGGCGGTGATCGTGGCCCTGGGCCACGAGTTGACCGGGATCTACCCGACCACCGCGGAACTGCGCGACGCCCTGGTGCTCGCCGGCGAGGCGACCGGCGAAAAGGTTTGGCCCATGCCGCTGCTCGAATACCACAAGGAGCAGATGAAGGGCACCGTGGCCGACCTCAAGAACATCTCGTCCCCCAGCATGGGGGCGGGATCGGTGTCCGGTGCGGCTTTCCTGGCGCACTTCGTGGGCGACCTGGAGTGGTGTCACCTGGACATCGCCGGGACCGCCTGGGGCAGCCAGGACCGCGACTGGGTCGGGGGCTCCCTCGGCTCCGGTGTCGGCGCCCGGCTCCTGATGGAGTACCTCCAGCAGACCTGACGACTTCCCGCTCCGGAGGCCGCCCAGGGCGACCTCCGGCCCCGCCCGGACAGCCGGGCTTGCCCCGGCACCCGGGGGGACCGATGATCCCCGAGCGCCCCTGGCCCCAGCTCCCCGACCGACTTTCCCTCCCAGCCTCTCCGTCCTCCCGTGAGCGTCGATACGAAACCGCAATTGGTCCCCGGCCTGGCCGGGATCCCCGCCGCCGAATCCGGCGTCAGCTTCATCGATGGCCAAGCCGGCATCCTCGAATACCGCGGCTACCGCATCGAGGTGTTGGCCGAGGAGAGCAACTTCGAGGAAGTCTCCTGGCTCTTGATGTACGGCGAACTGCCGACCCAAGCCCAACTGGAGGGCCTGCGCGCCAAACTGCGCGCGGCCCGCGACCTGCCCCAGGGCATCGTCGACATGCTGCGCGCTCTGCCGAAGGACGGACATCCCATGGATGCCCTCCAGGCGGCGGTTGCGGCCCTCGGCATGTTCGAGCCGCGCGTCGAGTTCGGTGAGAACGCGGACTTCGAGCACGCCTGGATTCGCCTGCTCGCGGCCACCCCGTGCATCGTGGCTGCCTACGACCGCATCCGCCGCGGACTCGACGTGCTGCCCCCGGACGGCGACTTGGATACCGCCGGCAACTTCCTGTGGCAGATCACCGGCGAAAAGCCGGACCCGATCGCCTCGAAGGTGCTCGACTGCGCGCTGATCCTGCACGCCGACCATACCATGAACGCGTCGACCTTCGCCGCGCGCGTGGTTTTCGGCACCGAAGCCGACCCCTACACCTCCTGCTCCGCTGGCGTCGGTGCCCTGACCGGCCCCCTGCACGGCGGCGCGAACGAACGGGTGCTCGAAGCCCTGGAGGGCATCGGCTCGGTCGAGAACGTCGACCGCTGGGTGGAGGAACAGCTCTCCTCCAAGGGCAAGATCATGGGCTTCGGGCACCGGGTCTACAAAGTCAAGGACCCGCGCAGCCACGCCCTGCAAAAGCTCGGCACGCGCCTGTTCGAAAAACTCGGCAGCACGCCGCTCTATGAAGTCGCCCTGCGCCTGGAGCAGCGGGTGATCGAACACCTGGGGCAGAAGGGCATCTACCCCAACGTCGACTTCTTCAGCGGCATCCTCTACTCGAAGCTCGGCATCGCCAAGGACCAGTTCACCCCGGTCTTCGCGATCGCGCGCATGGCCGGCTGGCTGGCGCACCTCTACGAGCAGATGCAGGACAACAAGCTCTACCGCCCGAGCCAGATCTACACCGGCGGCCACGAGCTGCCCTGGGTGCCGATCGAAAAGCGCGGCTAGTCCGCGCACGCACCGTCAAGCACGGCCTTCAGGCCGTCGAGCATCGGGCAAGGTCCCCTCCGGGGCGCCTTGCCCGCTTTCGTATCCGGCCCTCCGCCGACCGTGTGCCCCGGCCCGCTCCCGGGGCCTCCCCCGGGCCCTGTGGTCCCGGCCGAGCTCGTCCACGGCGCGCCCTGCCGTCGCAAGCTGGGCCGTCGCAAGCTGGGCCGTGGCGAGGTGGGGTAGCCGGGACTCGAACCCGGACGCCCTACTGGGCTTCGGATTTTAAGTCCGATGCGTCTGCCGATTCCGCCACTACCCCGGCGGTTCGCCGAGCCCCGAGAGTGTACGGCAGGGCCGGGTTACCGCCGCGTTCCTCCTCGCCCTCCCAGGCTCCCGCGCTCCCCATAGCAGCCGCCGCGACCGGGCGTTATGCTCTCCCCCTCGCCCGCGGGCCCCAACCCCGCACCGGCGCGAAGCCCCGGCCCACCGGCCAATCCAAGGGGCCCACGGCGGCATAGCCAAGTGGTAAGGCGACGGATTGCAAATCCGTTATCCCCGGTTCGATTCCGGGTGCCGCCTCCAAGCTCGCACCCGCTCGCGCAGGCACGCGGGGGGGGGCGGTTGAGCGGGCACGTCAGGTGCCGCTAGGGGAGGTGGCGGTGAGGTCGATGACCTCGGTGCAGTGGGGGCGGAAGGTGTCGAGCATCCAGCGGTGCAGGCGGGCGGCGGGGGTGTCGGCGCTGCTGGGGGGGGAGCTGACCAGGACGATGTCGGTCAAGCCGGCGTTCATGACCGAAGTGACCGAGGCGAGTTCCATTTCGAGTCGGTCGCGGGCTTCGCCGTGGTGTTCGCTCAGGCGTTCGGCCCACACCTCCAGGTGGTGCAGCACGATGGCGTCGACGATGGCGGAGAGTTGGGCCATGGCGGCGCCGGCGATCAGCGGTTCGTCGAAGGCTTGGACTCGTTTGCCGCCGAAGTCGCGTTCCTCCTCGACGCGGCAGCCCACGTGGCGCACCTCATAGGGGCGCAGGACGGTCGAGACCAGGCCCAGGGAATCGCCGGAACGCGCGGCCAGCTCGGCCACCTCGTTCGTGTGCCGCTCGGGGTCGCACAGGACCAAGAGGTTGCTCGTCATGGGCCTCGAATAGCAGGCGGAGCCGCCTCAAGCCAAGACCTTTTGTTGGCGCATGGCCTCGGGAATCCAGGTCACGTGGCGATCGTCGACCAGGATGCGCACGAGCCCGCGGTTGACCGCCTGGTCGAGCAGCTTGTGGGCGCGTTGGGGGTCGAGTCCCGAGGCGGCCGCCAACTCGTGGAAGGTGAGCGGCCGCTCGAGGGCTCCGAGCAGGGCCAAGGCTTCGGCGTTGAGGTCGAAGGACGCGCCGGTGATCGGGTGCACCGCGACCGCGTAGGCACCCTTCGCGGGATCGAGGGGGTTGAGGCCGTAGTGCCTGAGGTGGAGGTCGTCGCTGGCGACGAAACGCGCGGTGTGGACCGCCTCCGGATCGATTTGGCGCAGGAGCGGGCCACAGCGGTGCTGGCCGCTGATCTGGAGCGCGGTCTCCAGGGGCAGCTTGCTGTAGTGCAGCTCGATGTTGTTCATAAGCAGGTAGAAGTCTCCGCGCGCCCAGAAAGCCTGGTCGCGCTCTTCCGTGTCCCAACGCTCGGTGCCGTCCTTGTGGCGGTAGCTCAGCACGCCGTCGGAGACCTCGAAGACTTCGATGCCGAAGCGTTCCTGCTGTTCGAACACGATTGTGTCCGTGCCGATGTCGAACGTACGTGTGTAGCTCGAGAACATCACCACGTCCCGGCGCGTGGCCACGAAGTCGTGGGTGATGTCGGCCTCGCGCTCGGTTTCGCCGGGGAATCCGATGAACCAGGTCATGCCCGCGCGGATGCCGTGTTTCTCCATGTGGGTCAGCGTCTGGTCGACATCGTCCAGATCGTTGCCCTTGTCGATTAGGTCGAGCACGCGGGAGCTGCCGGATTCGAAGCCGAACTGCAAAAAGCGGCAGCCGCCCTCGGCCAAGGTGCGGATCATCTCCTCGTCCTTGTAGGGCCGCTCGAACTTGGTCTCCGCCATCCACTCGAAGTCGAGGCCGCGCGCCTTGACCTCCTGGGCGATCTTCTTGAGCGTCTTAGGCGGTGCCAGCGAGTCCCAAAGCTGAAAGTGCCGGATGCCGGTTTGGCGGTGGATCTGGACCATGTCCTCGACCACCAGATCCGGGCGGCGGATGCGGAAGCCCTTGCGGAAGAGCTCGGAGCAGAACGTGCACTTGCCGTAGTAGCAGCCGCGGGACGTCTGAAGGGTCGCCACCGGATCAGGCAACAAATAACCTTCATAGTCCAGCACGGTGAAGTCGGGGGCCGGAACGGCGTTCAGATCGGAAACCAGCACCATCTCCGTGCGGCCGATCGTGCCGTCTTCCGCCAGCCAGCGCAGGTTGTTGACCTGACGCGGATCTTCGCCCTTGGCGAGCGCGTCCAGGAAGCGCGGGAACTGGACCTCGCCCTCGCCGACCATGACGAAGTCGAGGACCTGGTAGAAGAAGGGGTCGCTCGTCACGGGGTACGAGTTGCTTTCGATCGCGGCGCCGCCCATGACCACCGGAATGTGCGGCGCGCGCTGTTTGAACAGACGCGCCAGCTTGAGCCCGAAGAAGATGGCGCTGTCGAAGGGCACGGTCAGCCCGATCACGTCGGGCCGATCGGCCAGGATGCGATCGACCAGGCGGTGGAACACCTCGATCGGCGGATCCGGCAGCCCGGGGGTGGGCTCGCCCAGGACATCGTGTCCGACCCGGCGGCCGTCGAAATAACCGTCGGGGCTGACCGAGTAGGCGAAGCGGAAAGCCGCTCGCACCACGTCGAAGGCGCGCCGAAAGGCAGCCGGGTCGAGGAAACGCCGGGCGTCTCGCATCACGTCCCGGGCATCGTCGATCTCGGCCAGGAATGCGCGCGGCACGGCCAGCAGCCGCTGCAAGCGCTTGAGTTCCTGGGCCTCTTCTTCGGTGCGCTCGGAGAGCTCCGTCAGACGGGCCGCCTCCGCCTCGAGCAGGTCGTACCAGTGCTCGATGCAATCGCGCCGCAGGGTCTCGCGCGCCACCGCCAGCCCGGCGTCGTACGCCAGCACCTCGTGGCCATGGTTCTTGAGCACCCCGGCGAGGACGGGGATCGAGGTGCAGGGGACCGTCGGGATGATGCCGTCGGGCGGGTGGATGAGGGCGACGCGCATGGTCGGCGGGCGGTGGGGCGCTCGGAGGCCGGGGGATACTGGGGCTCGGTGAGGGACGCTTTGGGTGTGTGCGGAGCCAAGGACGCCGCTCGGGCCCAGTCCGCCGTATCCGAAGGATACCAGTACCTACCGTGACGTGCCGGTTCCGTGGGCTCGGCGGGCCGGGCCTGGGCACACTCCGTCTGTTCTGCCCGAGTACGGGGGACGCGTTCGGGATCCGGGGGGGGCGGCGGCCGGCTCCGTGGGAGCCGTCCAGCGGGTAGGCTTGTAGGCCCACGCGAGCCCGCTGGCCGCGCCTCGATCACCCATGTTCCAACTCCGCGTTTACTGCCGCCGTTCCCTGGCCGCCAGTCCCCCGTCCGCGATCTCCACCGGATCGGGCGCTCCGGCGCCCCTTCGCGAGGCCTCGCCGCGCGGTTCCCTCGGGGAACCCCGTCCGCGGGGCCTCGCTGCGTTCGAGGCCCGCTCACTTTGCCCGTCCGTGCGGCGCAGGGGAGGACCCCAGTGAAGCTCAAGGTCGCCGTCATCGCCGTCCTTTGGACGCTTCTGATCAGTTCCCTGCACGTGCACCTGAACATGGGCTGGGGTGGGTTGCTGCACCGCGTGAAGGTGGCGCTCGGGATGGAGCGCTCCCTCTTGATGGTCGGCTACCTGCCGGTGACATGACACCTCACCTGCCCGGTCACCAGTTGGGTGACCACACACAGTGAAAGCGGTTCGGTCTTCGAGTCGCGCAAGTTCCAGGACTTCCCGACGATCAAGGACGCGCTCCTGGCGAAGGAACTTCAGGCCAGCTTCGTGATCGCCCCGCTGGCCATGCAGCTCGCCATCGACGGGGCGCCCCTGCGCATCGTCTACCTGGGACACCGGGACGGCACGGCCCTGGTGGTGCCCAAGGATTCGACTTACCGCGACTTCCGCGACTTGCGGGGAAAACGCATCGCCGTGCCCAGCCGCTACTCGAACCAGCACCTGCTCTTGCACCGGTTGATGCGCGATTACGGCATGCCTCCGGACTCGATCCAGATCGTCGAGATTCCGCCGCCCGAGCATCCGGCCAGCCTGCGGGTCGGGGCCGTGGACGCCTACATCATCGGCGAGCCTTTCGCGGCGCGCGGCGAAATGGACGGCATCGGGCGCGTGATGTACTTCACCAAGGACGTCTGGCCGGGTTTCATCTCCTGCGTGCTGGTGGTGCACAAGGATTTGATCGACGAGGACCCGGAGCTGGTCGCCGAATTGGTGGAGGGCATCGCCAAGTCGGGCATGTGGCTCGATGAGGCCCTCGACAACCGCTACGATGCGGCCATGGTGGTCGGCGAGCACTTCTACCTGCAGCCGCCCAAGCTCCTTCAGTGGGTGCTCAGCCGTCCGGTGGACCGCGTGACCTACGGGTCGCTGGCTCCGGTGCGCGAGAACCTGGAGGAGATCATGCGCCTGGGCCACGAGGTCGGCATCTTCTCGCGGATCATCCCCTACGAAGAGTACGTGGATGACCGCTTCGTGCCCGAGGAAGAGCGGCTGCGCTGGGGCTCCGAGGCGGATGTGATCCATAAGGAGGCCGAGCGCCTGCGGGCGCGATCGAGCCCCCATGAGGAGTTGCCCCGGCTCGAGGATGCCGAGGCGCTGTTCGAGGCCTTGAGGGCGAATCGGGGGGCGGGGCGATGAGCGCGCTCGGCGAACTGCTGTTCAGCGGGGCCATTCTCCCGGCCTGGGCTGTGGCCACGGCGGCGGGCGGGCTCGCGGAAAGCGTTGCTTCGGCGGACCCACTGGCGGATCGCCCCTGGTGGCTTTCCTGGTGGTTGCCCTTTGCCTACTTCGGCCTCGGGGCGCTCGGTTTGGGCATCGGCCTGCGCGCGCCGAAACCCGTGCAGGCCTGGCTGCTGCCGACCGGCTTGGCGGTCGTCTTCATCGGGCTGTGGGATGGCGCGCTGGTGCTGTCGGAGCGCCAGAACCTGGCCGTCGGACGGCCGATCGACACGATCGTGCCGCGCCTGAGCACGGCGGTGGATGCCTTCTGGAGCCTGCAGGCCAGCGGGCGCATGTGGTCGAACGTGGTGGCGAGCCTCTTCCGGGTCACCTGGGGTTACCTGCTGGCCGCGGGCATCGGCATTCCCTTGGGTTTGGCCATGGGCTGGTACGCGCGCTCCTTCGCCGCGCTCAACCCCCTGATCCAGGGCCTGCGGCCGATCTCGCCCCTGGCTTGGATCCCCCTGGCGGTGCTCTGGTTCGGCATCGGGGACGCGCCCGCGATCTTCCTGATCTTCCTGGCGGCTTTCTTCCCGATCACCACCGGCGCGGCGGCCGCCGTGCGCGGGATGTCGCTCGTGCACCAACGTTCGGCGCGCAACTTCGGGGTGCACGGCTTCGAGCTCTTCCGGCGCGTGGTGTTCCCCGCCGCGCTGCCGCAGATCCTGACCAGCCTGCGGCTCGCCCTGGGCATCGCTTGGCTGGTGATCGTCGCCGCCGAAATGGTCGGCATGGACTCCGGCCTCGGTTATTTGATCTGGGATGCGCGCAACCAGGGCATGCGCGCCGACATCGTGGTCGCGACCATGATCACCATCGGCCTGATCGGCATCGCCCTCGATCTGGCCCTGAGGCAACTGGAGAAGTTCGACGAGGTCCGCTGGGGCTTCACCAAACAATGAGCGCGAAGCCTTCACCGCAGCCCAAGTTGGTGCTGCGCAACGTCAACAAGACCTTCACCCGCGGCGGCGAGCACATGCAGGTGCTGCAGGGCATCGACCTGGAAGTTCAGGCGGGCGAGTTCCTGTGCCTGTTGGGGGCTTCGGGCTGCGGCAAGTCGACCCTCTTGAACCTGTGCGGCGGATTCGAACCCTGGGACCAGGGGGAGATCCTCGTGGACGGCGAGCGGGTCTCCGGACCCAGCCCGCGGCGAATCTTCGTCTTCCAGGAGTACGGGATCTTTCCCTGGATGAGCGTCTGGGACAACATCGCCTTCGGCTTGGGGGATCGCTCGCGGGAGGAAAAACACCGCATCGTGCAGCACTACATCGACCTGGTGGGGCTGCGCGGATTTGAGCGCTCCTACCCGATGGAACTCTCCGGCGGCATGAAACAGCGCGTGGAGGTGGCCCGCGCCCTGGCGGTCGATCCGGACGTGATTTTCATGGACGAAGCCTTCGGCGCCCTCGACTCACTCACGCGCCTGCACATGCGCGCGGAACTGGTGCGCATTTGGCGCCAGGAGCGCCGCACGATCCTGTTCGTGACCCACGACATCGAAGAGAGTGTGCAACTGGCCCAGCGGGTAGTGGTCCTGAGCCCGCGCCCCGGCAGGATCAAGTGCGTGGTCGACCTGCACCATCTGGACTACCCCCGGGACATCGACCATCCCGATTACATGGCTGCGCGCGATACGCTCTACGAAGCGATGGGCGTCTCCACACGCATCGGTGAGCGGGCCTCGGAGAAGGACGTCTCGAAGCAGGGCGGCTCCGGGAAGGGGGCCGGTTGAGCGCGAGCGCCCTTCGCGCCGGGGCCTTCGCGGCGGCCTGGAGTGGGGCCGCCGCGGGTTTGGGCCTCTTGCCGTCGGGGGCCGGTTTCGCGGACGGCTTCGCGTTGCTCGCTTGGCTGGTGTTCGCGGTCCCGGCGATCGGGGCCCTGGCCGGAGGTTCGCTGCGGCCGTGGGCCGCGGGCCTCGGCGCGCTCCTCGGCTTGACCGCGGTGGGGGCCCTTGGGCTGGCCCTCGGGACGCGCGGATTGCCCCAGCCCCCGGGCGGCGCGGCGGTGGTGGCCGGGCTCTTCGGGCTGGGTTTCGGCCTCGGCGCCCTGGCCCGGTGGCTGGGACCCACCGGCCCCTTGAGGGCGGCGGCGCTCCTGACTTTGCTCGTCGCCCTGGGTTCGGCCCTGCCCGTGCGCGGGGGGCTGAGCGCCCGCGGCCCGGCCGAGGTGTCGCCCCGGGTGGCTTCCCTTCTTCTCGACCTTTCGCCCCTGACCTTGGCCTTCGAGTGCGCCGGGGTCGACTGGATGCGGCATCCGGGCATCTACGGGCCGGCCGGAACCGACTGGTTCTCCGATACGCGCACACCCTGGAGCGCCGGCCTTGCGGGGTCAGGCGCGCTTTTGTTGGGATGCCTCTCCGTCCTGGTCGGCCTCGTGTCGGCCCGCGACCGGAGCGGTCCGCCGCGTCCCGGACGGAGCGAGCCGCGCCCATGACCCTGCGCAAGTATTTTTGCACGTTCCCGCAGGAACTGATCCGGGAACCCATCATCAGCCACACCCTGCACGCGGAGTTCGGCGTGGTGCCGAACATTCGCGCCGCCAGCATCACGGACCAACTGGCCCTGGTGGCGGTGGAGATCGAAGGGGAGCCGGCCAGCATCGACGCCGCGGTCGAGTACCTGCGCGGCCGAGGTGTGACGGTCGAGGAGATCCGCGAGGGCGACGGACCTTCGCCCCTGGGGTGACGGACACCCGGCTGCGCGCGGGCGGGAGGCGGCTGCTGCTTCTGTGCCTCTGGCTCGCGCTGCTCCCCGCGTGCCAGTTCGCCGGGCGGCGTGTGCCCGACGCCCCCCTGCCCAGACGCGGGGCGGTGGTAACCGAACACCCGCTCGCCACCCAGGTCGGTTTGGCGCTTTTGGAGCGCGGCGGCAACGCGGCGGATGCTGCCGTCGGCGCGGCCCTCGCCCTAGCGGTGGTGTATCCCCAAGCGGGCAACCTGGGCGGCGGCGGTTTTGCCCTTTGGGTGCCCCACGGCAGGCCGGACGCGGCCGAGGCCCTGGACTTCCGCGAGACCGCGCCGCGGCGTTTGGAGGCGGCGGCCTTCCTGGATGAACACGGCCAAGTGGATCGGGAGAAGGCCCTGGCCAGTCACCTGGCGGTGGGCATCCCAGGCACACCCTTGGGGCTCGAAGCCCTGCACCAAAGGCACGGCAGCTTGCCCTGGGCCGAGGTCGTCGCGCCTGCCCTGGCGCTCGCGCGGGAGGGGTATCGGGTCGATCCCTGGCTGGCCCGCGACCTGTTGCACCCGACCTACCGCGAGCGCCTAGAGGCCTGCGAGCACTCGCGGCGCGTTTGGTATCCGCGCGGCGAGCCCCTGGGGGAAGGCCGTTTGCTGCGCCAAACGGACCTGGCACGCACCCTGGAGTCGCTGGCGACGCGGGGCGCGGCTGGAGGTTTCTACCGCGGACCGGTGGCCGAGCGCATCGTGGCCGCTTCGCGGGCCGGGGGAGGCGTGATCGACCACGGGGATCTGGAGGGGTATCAGGTGCGTTGGCGCGAACCCCTGCGCGGCTGGTTCCGCGGGGACCTGGTGCTGACCATGCCACCGCCCAGTTCCGGCGGCGTGTTGCTGCTCCAGGTGCTGGGCATCCTGGAGGGTTTTCCGGTGGAGAGCCAACGGGCGAGGGCCCAGGCCGATCCGGCGACCTGGATCGAAACGGAGAGCGGACTGGACGAACGCGCCCTGCACTGGTGGATCGAAGCCCTGCGGCGCGGTTTCGCCGATCGGGCGGAGCACCTGGGGGATCCGGACTTCCACGCGGTGCCGCTGGACGCCCTGCTCTCCGCGGATTGGATCGCCGCCTCGCGGGTTGCGATCGGCGAACGGGCGCGGCCCGATCTTTTGCCCTGGGCTTCCCCCGCGGCCGAAGGCGGGGGCGAAACCACGCACCTTTGCGTGCTCGACGGGCGCGGCAACGCGGTCAGTTTGACCACGACCCTCAACACCAGCTTCGGCACGGGCCGCAGCGTCGGGGGAGCCGGGTTTTTGCTCAACAACGAGTTGGACGACTTCGCCCTGCAAGCCGGCTCACCCAACGTCTACGGTTTGGTGGGGGGCCGCGCCAACGCCCTGGAACCGGGCAAACGGCCGCTCTCCTCCATGACACCCACGGTGGTGCTGGCCGGAGGCCGCAGCGCGCGACTGGTGCTCGGCAGTCCCGGCGGGCCGCGCATCATCACCGCCGTGCAGCAGGTGCTCGTGCGGCATCTGGTCTACGGGCAGTCCATCGAAGCGGCGGTGGCCGCGCCCCGGCTGCACCAACAATGGCGGCCCCAGGCGACGTTCCTCGAACCCCATTGGCCGCCGGGTTTGGAGGCCGCCCTGGAAGGGCGCGGTCACCAGGTGGAGCGCTCCCGCCAGCGCTGGGCCAGCGTGCAGGCGATTGCCCTGGAGCCCGGCGGCGAACCCAGGGTGGCCAGCGACCCCCGGCGCGGGGGCAGCGGCGGCGTGGTGGGCCGGCCGCCGTCGGTTCCGAGCCTTCCGGGCGAACTTTAGGGTTCGCGGCGGCCGCACGCCTTTCGAAGCTCGAACCAAGGCGCCGCTGCATGGGGCCTGGGAGCGGCCTAGAAGTCTTTTGAGTGATGGGTAGCCGCGGTGCGCGCGGGGACGGTCAAGGCGTCCCGGGTCGCCGGACCGATGAAGGTCCGGGGAAGCCCCGCCCCGATGAGCCTCGAACACGTCGAACCGCTGCCCGGCCTGGGCGCAGAGAGTCCGCCCGCGAGGCGCCGCCCCCGGCGTCTGGCACGGAGTGCGCACATCATCCTGCGCAATCGCATGCGCCTGGCGCGGCGCGTGCGCGGCCTGCGGGTCGGCGAGGACACCCGGCCCCTGCCCGGGCTGCTTTGGCGCGGGCGGCTGGGGGGCCGGCAAAAGCTGATGCTGGGGCTGGAGCTGGGGTTGGTTTTTTTCGGCTTGCCGCTCGTACTCGGCCTGCTCCAGTGGCTCGACGTGGAAGTGCCGCTGATTCCGGCCCTGCTGGTGATCACCGTGGGGGTCTGGGGAGCGCTGCTCCTCGACCGTCGCTTCAATCGGCGCCAACTGTCGGCTTGGCACGGAATGGGACGCGAAGTGCGCCGCATGGCGCTTTGTTTCGTGATCGGCTCGGCGGCTCTCGCCGGACTCGCGTTCCTGCTGCGCCCCGAGATGCTGCTCAGCCTGCCGCGGGAGCGCCCGGACGTGTGGCTCACAGTGATGCTGCTTTATCCGCTGCTCTCGGTGTATCCCCAGGAGCTGATCTATCGGGTCTTTTTCGTGCACCGCTACGGGCGCCTTTTGCGCTCCCGCTGGAGCACGATCGCCCTGTCGGCCCTGGCTTTCGGTTTTGTGCACGTGCTCTATGGCAATTGGGTTTCGGTGGTCTTGAGCGCGGTCGGCGGGGTGATCTTCACCTGGACGTACCTGCGCACGCGCTCCGTGCTGCTGGTTTCCCTGGAGCACGCCCTCTACGGGTGTTTCATCTTCACCATCGGGCTCGGCGAGTACTTCTACCGGGGCACGTGAGGGCCCGCCGTCCGAGGGCCCGGGCTGTGGGCTCGACCCGGTGCGCGGTGGGCGGCAAACTCCTGCCATGAGCCGAGCTCCTGCCCCCGAGCATCCCCTCGCGCGCCTCTTTCGGGCGGCTCGCCCTTGGCGCGCGCGCATCGCGGCGGCCACGGCTTGTTCGATCCTGAACAAGCTCTTGGACCTGGCGCCGCCGGTCCTGATCGGGCTTGCCGTCGACACGGTCGTGCGCGGGGAACAGGCGGCCATGGCCGGCTTGGGGTTCGCCGGGCAGCGTGAGCAGCTCCTCGCGCTGGCGGGGCTGACGGTTCTGATCTGGGTGCTGGAGTCGGTCTTTGAGTACCTCTTCGACCGCCTCTGGCGCGGCCTCGCCCAGGAGATCCAACACCACCTGCGCTCCGAGGCCTTCGCGCACGCCCAGGGGCTGGAGCTCGGTTTTTTCGAGCAGAACTCCACCGGCGGCCTGCTCGCGATCCTGAACGACGACGTCAACCAGCTCGAGCGGTTCCTCGACCGCGGGGCCAACGACATTTTGCAGGTCGCCACCACCGTGTTGGCGATCGCCGCCGCCTTCTTTTGGATTGCGCCCCAGGTGGCGTGGATGGCGCTCTTGCCGATGCCCTTCATTCTGTGGGGCACGTTCCGCTTCCAACGGCTCCTCGCGCCCCGCTACGCGGCGGTGCGAGCGGCGGTGGGGCGACTCTCGGGGGATCTGGCCGCCAACCTGTCCGGGATCGCCACGGTGCAGGCCTTCCGCGCCGAAGCCTCCGAAGCCGAGCGGATCGGCGCCGCCAGCGCGGCGTACGTGGAAGCCAACCGGGCGGCCATTCGGCTCAGCGCCGCCTACGTGCCGCTGATTCGCATGCTCGTGCTGGCGGGGTTCCTGGCGATCTTGCTGTGGGCCGGTTTTGCCTGCATCGACGGGCGTTTGGAGGTGGGTGCCTACAGCACGATGTTGTTCCTGACCCAGCGCCTGCTCTGGCCGCTGACGCGCCTCGGCGAGACCCTCGATCTTTATCAGCGGGCGATGGCGTCGAGCCTGCGCCTGTTCGGGCTGCTCGACCGCGCGCCGGCGATCCGCTCCGGGAGCGCACGGCTCTCCCGGCCGGTGCGCGGCCACGTGCGCTTCGAGGGCGTGCACTTCGCGTATTCCGGCAGACCGCCGACCTTCGATGGGCTCGACCTGGAACTCCCGCCCGGCCGCACCACGGCCCTGGTGGGCGTGACGGGCGCGGGCAAGACGACCCTGGTCAAACTGCTGCTGCGCCACGTGGATCCCCAGCGCGGGCGCATCCTCTTCGAAGGCATGCCCCTCGACGGGCTCGACCTCGCCGATCTGCGCGGGGCCATCGGCCTGGTGGCCCAGGATGTGTTCGTCTTCGATGGCAGCGTGCGCGCGAATATCGCCCTGGGCCGTCCCGCGGCCGATTTGGATCAAGTGCGCGCGGCCGCCCGCGCGGCGGAGATCGACACCTTCGTGGAGAGTTTGCCCGAGGGGTACGAAACGGCGATCGGGGAACGCGGGCAGCGGCTCTCGGGCGGACAGCGCCAGCGCCTTTCGATCGCCCGGGCGATCCTGGTCGAGCCGCCGCTACTGGTGCTCGACGAAGCGACCTCGGCGGTGGACAACGAGACCGAAGCGGCCATCCAGCGCTCCTTGGCCCGGATTTCCCGCGGCCGCACGACCCTCGTGATCGCCCACCGGCTCTCGACCGTGCGCCACGCCCACCAGATCGCCGTGTTGGCGGGGGGGAGGGTTGCCGAACAGGGCACCCACGAGAGCCTGCTGGCCAAGGACGGGCTCTATGCGGCACTCTGGCGGGTGCAGACCGGCGAAGTCGCGGTGGAGAGCCCGGCCTAACCCCCGGGCCGGGGCCCCGCGCTTCCCAGTTCGCGCCTCGGACGCCGCGCCGTGAGCCTTGCCATGGACCAGCCCTTCAGCACCGATCGAGCGGCCTTGGAGCGCGAAGTGCGCATCGAGACCCTGCGCGCCCGGGGGCCGGGCGGCCAGCACCGCAACACGACGGAAACGGGTGTGCGCCTGGTCCATCCGCCGAGCGGGGTGACCGTGATCGCGACCGAACGGCGCAGCCAACACCAAAACCGAGAGTTAGCCTTCGAGCGGTTGATCGAGCGCCTGGAGCGCTTGAACCACCGGCCGACGCCGCGCAAGGACACAAAACCGACACGCGGCAGCGTGCGCCGCCGCTTGGACGAGAAATCCCGCCGCGGGGAGCGCAAGCGGGAGCGGCGGGGGGGCCAAGGGGAGTAGGGAGCAGCCCGAGGTGCGCCCGTGGGCCTGGGCCAAGGCACCCCTTGCGCCCGGGCCGATTCGGTCGGATAGGCTTGGTGCGTGAGGTGCTGCGGCCCTCCGGGGCCCCGCGGCTTCTTCCCCCTTCGGTAGCCGATAGGGGGCGGGAGGTTCCCCCCTCCGCCCGCTTTTCGGCCCAATCCCCGCTGGCCGTCCCCCTGGGCGGCAGGAGGTGCCCGTGGCGATTTCCAAGCGACCGTCCGACCCGGATCCCGGCGGACCGACCGTCCCCGCGGATCACGGCGCCCACTCCCTGCGCACCCTTGCGGCCACGGTGGTCGGCCTCGATCGGGACGATGTGTTCGTGGACATGGGGCCGAGGCTCCAGGGGGTGCTCTCCCTGCGTTGCCTGTCCGCGCCGCCGAGCCTGGGGCAGGTGCTCCAGGTGACCTTGCGGGGCCAGGAACAGGGCCTCTGGCGGGTGGCTCCCGCGAGTGATCAGCCATTGATCGCCTGGGAGCGCATGCGCTGCGGCCAACGGGTCGAAGCGCGGGTCGTTGGCGTGAACCCCGGCGGCTTCGAGCTCAAGGTCGGCCCGGTGCACGCGTTCATGCCCCGTTCCCACAGCGGCCTGGAGCGGCGCGGTTCCCCGCGGCGCCTGCTCGGGCGCAGTTTTGCGGTCGAGATCCTGGAGGTCGACCGCGAACGACAGCGCATCCTCGTGTCGCGCAAACTCGCCATGCGGCGCGAGCGCGATTCGCGCCGGGCCAGGGGCCTGCGGGAATTGCGCCCGGGGGCGGTGGTGGAGGGACGTGTCGTGCGCATCGAGAGTTTCGGCGCGTTCGTGCGATTCGGCGCCGAGCACGAGGGCCTGCTGCACGTTTCCAACCTCTCCCACGACCCCGTGGGGCACCCGTCCCAGGTGGTGCGCCTCGGCGAGAACCTGCGACTGGTGGTGCTCACCGTGCGCGCGGACGGCAAACGCATCGGGCTCGGCCTCAAACAGCTCGGTCCGAACCCATGGACGGCCTTGGCCAAGGCCGCCGAACCCTCAGGCCTCGTCGAAGTCTGTGTGCTGGAGGTGCTGCCCGACGGTCTGGTGGTGGCCAGCGAGAGTGGTGCGCGGGGATTCGTGCCGCACCGCGAAACGGGCGTGGGACGCCTTGGGAACCTGCGCCAGCGCTTTGGCATCGGCGCGCGATTGGCCGCTCGCCTCCTCAGCGTGGACAGTGACCGGGAGTGGGCTCGCCTTTCGCTGCTGCACACCAGCGGTGCGCAGATCACCCAGGAGGAGCTCGAAGGCGAGGATGCGCTGGCGAGCCTCGAACACCTGGAGGAGTGCATCGAGCGGGACGGGAGCGGACACCTGCCGGCGGCGAAGGAGGCTGCCCTGGGAGCATCGCCGGCGGCGCCGCCGGTTTCGCGCGCCGTGCGCGTGGCGCGGGCTTTGCTCCAGGAATTGCGCGATCACGGGGGCATGCCGCCCAGCTCCCGGGCGGGCTGAAGCATCCCGGGGCCGGGATCCGTGAATCGACGGGCCTGATTCGTTACCCTGCTTGGGATCGCGATCCGAAACCGGGTCGCCCGAGGCGGTCTCGAGCAGCCTGTTCGACCGCACAAACCGTTCGTCCGCGCGCTGTATCGGCGATTTGCGGCCTGCGGTGCTTCGGCCCTGGCCCCGTTGGGCAAGTGCGGGCCGAAGGTCCTCCCCGGGGCCCTCGCCGAGCGGCGGTGGGCGCCCTTGAACCCAAGAGCCCCCCACATTCGCATGAATCGCACTCCCGCCCGATCCGCAGCTGCGCCCAGCTCCGGCCCCGTTGCCGGCTCCATTGCCGGCTCCATTGCCGGAAAGTCGGTCGAGCCGCCTGGCTCACTCGACCCGGATACATCGGCCGCCGCGGCCGAGCTCGAACTCGCCTTTCCCGAACCCGGACTCGATTTGAGCCAGGACGAGGAGTGGTTCCTGGTCCGACGCGGCGAGGACTGGCAGCGCGTGCGCATGCACGATTATCCGACCCTCTTCTCGATTCCCGGACTCTACGAGAAGGTCGTCTACGACGTCTTCGAATGTCAGTCACCGCGCACCGTGGCGGCGCTCCTGGCCGGGGCCTGGCGTTTGGCGGGAGTCGATCCGAGCACCGTACGCGCCATTGACCTAGGCTGCGGCAACGGCTGCGTGGGCGAGGAGTTGGCGCGCCTGGGGGTGCGTGACTTGGTGGGGCTCGACCTGTTGCCCGAAGCGGCTGCGGCCGCCCATAGGGATCGGCCGGGCCTCTACCGCGACATCCTGGTGGGGGATCTGACAGCCCTGGAGCCCGCCGAAGAACGTCGTTTTTCCGCCCTCGAAGGGGATCTGCTCACCTGTGTCGCCGCCCTTGGGTTCGGTGACATCCCTCCCGAAGTCTTTTCGCGCGCCCTGGATCGTGTGCGCCCTGGAGGTTGGGTCGCGTTCACGATCAAGCGCGACTTCACCCGCAGCGACGACGAGAGCGGTTTCGCCGGACTGCTCGCGCGACTGGAGCGAGAGGGTGTGTTGGAAGTGCGTTCGCGTGAGAGCTACGTGCACCGGCGGGCGACTAGCGGCGATGAGCTGCACTACGTGGCCACCGTCGCCAGACTGAATCGCAGCCCGCGCACCACGGCGCCTTCCTGAGGCGGGCGGCTCGGACGAGCCGCGCCGCCCCACGGAGGTGTCGCTGGGAGGTGTCTCTCGGAGGCCGTTCGGGCCGCCAACGGGCGGCCCGAACGTTCATCCGCCCGGATCGTAGTAGGTCGGTGCCCCCGGGCCCACGGGCAGCCCGAGCACAAAGACCCAGAGGTAGAAGAGCACGACCCAGCCGGTGAGGAAAACGATGCTGTAGGGCAGCATCATCCCGATGATCGTGCCGATACCCACGCGTTTGTCGTAGCGCGCGACGAAAGCCAGGATCAAGCCGAAGTAGCTCATCATCGGCGTGATGATGTTGGTGCTCGAATCGCCGATGCGGTAGGCGGCTTGGATGACCTCTGGCGAGTATCCGACCCGCATCAGCATGGGAACGAAGATCGGCGCCGTGACTGCCCACTGGGCCGAGGCGCTGCCCAGCATCAGGTTCACCACGCAGCACATCAGGATGAAGGGCAGGAAGACCACCGGGCCGTCCAGGCGCAGGGCGACGAGCAGGTCGCTGCCGAGGACAGCCAGCAGGGCTCCCAGGTTGCTGCGGTCAAAGCACGCCACGAACTGGGCGGCGAAGAACACCAGCACGATGTAGAGGCCCAGCGAGCTCATGGCTGTGGCCATCGCTTCGATCACGTCCCGGTCGTTTTTCAGGGTCCCGGTCATGCGCCCGTAGACGACCCCCGGGATCAGGAAGAGCGCGAAGATCACCGCAACGACACCGCGCAGGATGGCGGCGTCCTTGAGTTCTCCGCCCGGGGGCACTCCCAGGATTCCAAAGCCGGGTGCGGCACGAAGGAACTCGACGATGGGCTCAAAGGGCCGCCAGGAGCCAAAAGCGAGCTTTTCCAGCGCAAAGGTCAATCCCGAGAGGTAGGCGACCAAGGCCAAGCCGAGCGCACCCACGAACAGGGCGGCGGCCAGGGCGCGACTTTCCCTGCGTTCGAGGGGGCGCATGGGGTCGCTCTCGGCCAAATCCTCGCTGGCGCCCCGGGGGTCGTAGGGGCCGAGCCGCGGTTCGACGATGCGCGCGGTGACGAACCACCCGGCCAGGGTGATCATCGGCACGCTGATCTTCATGAAGTGCCAGTTGACCGCGGCGTGCACCGTGTATTCGGGCGCGACCAGGCGCGCGGCAGCCTCCGTCAGGCCGGCGAGCAAGGGGTCGATGGTGCCCAGGAACAGGTTGGCGGAATAACCGCCGCTGACCCCCGCGAAGGCCGCCGCGAGGCCCGCGAGCGGATGGCGCCCGACCGCGTGGAAGAGCGCCGCGGAGAGGGGCACGAGCACCACGTAGCCCATCTCGGAAGCGGTGTTGCTGAGCACGCCGGCCAACACGACCGCCGGGGTCACCAGTTGGCGCGGGGCGGCCAGCACCAGCGCGCGCATGCCGGCCGCGAGCAGGCCGGAACGTTCGGCCACACCGACTCCGAGCAAGGCCACGAGCACGGTGCCGAGGGGCACGAAGCCGACGAAGTTGGAGACCAGCGAGGTGGTGATCCAGCGCAGTCCGTCGGCGTCCAGCAGGCTTCGCACTGCGATGCGCCCGTCGGGCGCACGTCCGGAGGCGCCCTCGGGCCTGGGATCCACCACGCTCCATTCCAGGCCCGCACCGATCGCGCTCAAGACGGCGACGCCCGCGGTGAAGAGCGCGAACAGAGTGACGGGGTGGGGCAGCAGGTTGCCCAGCCATTCGACGACCGCCAGGAAGCGGGCCATGGCGCCGCGCGGCGCGGGCGGCTGGGCCGCGGCGCCCGCGGGCCCGGAGGGTTGTTTGGGCGCGTCGGGCGAGTCCATCACCAGGCCCGGGCCCGAGCTTGGACGAAGGAGTAGAAGAAAACCGCGTTGGGGTCGTGGGCCACGGTGGTCAGTTCCTCCTTCATGGCTTCGACGACCTCGGCGGAGACTTTGCCCGCGGCCTGCAGGCCCGGGGCGCCCGAAAGCAAAAGTTCGCTCCAGTAGCGCAGGAATTCGGCCCGCTCACCGGGGCTGCGGTTGTCCAGGTGAATGGCGCGCACATCCACTTGGATGTCCCGGAATCCCACGGCCTGGAGCAAGTTGCCGAGCTTCGCGCCCACGAAGGGGTCGCCGCCCAGCTCCAGTTGGTGGTCGTTGAAGGCCATCCAGTAGTTCAGGGTGGCGGGTGAGTAAGGGTCGAGGAAAAAGCTGGCGTTTTGCACCTCAGTCACGACCACGGGCGAACCGGGCCTGAGCACACGCCGCACCTCGGAGAGCACCAGCAGGGGATCCGCCACGTGTTCGAGAATCCAGCACAGGAACGCCGAATCGAAGGACTCGGCGGCAAAGCCCATGCGCGTGGCGTCCATGGGGTGCAACTCGTAGCGCCCCTCCGCCCAGGGCAGGCGACTCAGGTTCTCGCGCGCCTTCGCGAGGTTCTCCTGAGAAGCATCGATGCCCGTGATGCTCAGCTCGGGAAAGTGTCGCAGCAGGATCTCGGTTTGCGCGCCGACCCCGCAGCCCACTTCGAGCAGTTCACGGCGTCGCCAAAAGGGCAAACGATCGTGCACGCGGTGTTCAAGGAAACGCGCTTGTTCATGCAAACGGCGCTGTTCCGTGTCCGTGAATCCATGTAAGTAGCCTGTGACCTTGCGTTTCATTGTGTGTGCGCTTCGGTGTGGTGTGCGGATCGTACCGCGTTCGGGGTCTAAGTCGTGTTCACGCCACTTCCCGGGGTGTCGCATTAGCGGGGCTCCGGCTAGCATTCCGAGGATGAAGGCACTCGACTCCTGGTGCGTTTCCGCGGGGCCTTGGGTGGGCCTCGGACTGGTAGCGACCCTGGCCGCACTCTCCGCGGGAACGGGCGCCTGCCATTGGGTCGGGGCCGGCAACGTGGGGGAGCTCGAAATCTCTTCCGCCGACACGGCTCTTCTGCGTCATCTGTACGCGGGGGACGTGGACGCCTGGCCGCGTCCCCATGTGGACGACGGCGTGCAGTGGCGCGAATTGGGTCTGCCCGAACACCTCGCGCATCCCGAGAGCAATCCGCACTCGGCGGACAAGGAGACCCTGGGTCGGCTGCTCTTCTTTGACGGGCGCCTGTCGGGCACCGGGCAGATGTCCTGTGCCAGTTGCCATGTTCCGGAGCTGGGCTGGGGCGACGGGCGCGCGAAGTCCTTCGGTCACGATGTCATCCCGCTGACCCGGAACACGCCCACCATCCTCAATACGGGGCACTTCGAGCGCCTCTTCTGGGATGGACGCGCCGACAGCATGGAGGACCTCGTCAAGCGCGTTTTCCACAACGCCATGGAGATGCGCATCGACGAAGAACGGCTGGTGGCCGGGCTGGAGACATCCGCCGGCTATCGGGACCTCTTCGAGCGCTCCTTCGGGGATCCCCAGCCCAGCGTGGAGCGCGTCGCCATGGCGATCGCCTGCTTCGTGCGCACCGTGAACAGCGATGGATCCAGCGACTTCGACCGCTTCATGCGCGGCGATCGCGAGGCACTGGACGACTCGGCCCTGCGCGGACTGCACCTGTTCCGCACCCAGGGGCGCTGCATGAATTGCCACCACGGGCCATTGTTCACGGACGGCGACTTCCACGATCTCGGCCTTTCTTACTACGGACGCAAGTTCGAGGACTTGGGCAGGTACGTCATCACCAGCGAGCCGGGGGACGTGGGACGCTTCAAGACACCGTCGCTGCGCAACGTCGCACGCACGGCGCCCTACATGCACAACGGCCTCTTCGACCTGACCGGCGTGATCAACATGTACGCGGCGGGCATGCCGACCTTGCAGCCCAATGCGGATCAGATCGACGACCCGCTCTTTCCGATCAAGTCCCCGCTGCTGCAACCCTTGGAGCTCTCCTCAAAGGACCGGCGCGACTTGATCGCTTTCCTCGAGTCCTTGACGGAGCGGCGCCGCAGGGTCTCGGTCGAGCTGCCGGCCTTTGGGGACTGGCCGCCTGTGGGTCTGGCCGGTACGCGTGACGGGCGTTGAACGAGAACCTTCTGCGGCGCGAAACGGCCGCCTTCCTGGACTCAGGCCCGGCGCTTGCCCTAGGGGCGAAGCGCCGCGATCGGGCGCGCCGCGTGGTCGAAGCCTGGCTCGCCTGCTGCTACGAGGGGGCGGGCAAGGCACCGAATCTGCTGGACGGCGAGGACGTGCGCGCACTGCTCGCCCAGGTATTGCCGGCCCATTTCGGCCGCCGCGACCCCTTGGCCAAGGAGACCGGGGAAATCCTGGGAGTTTTCCTCGACCATCTGGAGCAGCACGCCTTCGTGCCCCATGCCTTCGAGCAGCGGCAAGCCCTGGAGCAGGGCCTCGGCTCGTTCCTTGCGGCAGTCGATCGCGGGGATCTGGCCGGTCGTGCCCGGGCCCTGCCGGAGCGTCCGGTGGTGCACCACGTGGACAAGGTCGGCCGCAACGATCCCTGCCCCTGTGGCAGCGGGCGAAAGTTCAAGGCTTGCTGCATGCACCTCGGGCAGTGAGGCACGGGTCTGTGCGGATCGCCGCCCCGCTCGGGCAAGAATCGCCTCGGCTTGGGCGGCGGGTGGGGTAGATTGCCCCGGTGCCCCCACTTCCGGGGGCCTTCCCCCTCGACGAATCACGGACGGTGAAGGAAACAGGACACTCCGACACGCTCACCGACGGCGTGCGCGTACGCGTCGCGGCCCAGTACCTGCCCGAAGAGTCGGACCCGGAGGAGAACCGCTTCGTCTTCGCCTATCGGGTCGTGGTCGCGAACGAGGGCGAGGAGCCGGTCAAGCTGCTGCAGCGGCATTGGGTCGTGCGGGACGCGGAAAACCGCCGCCGCGACGTACGCGGGGAAGGTGTCGTGGGGCGCCAGCCCGAGCTCGCTCCCGGCGAGAGCTTCGAATACGTGTCGGGCAGCGTGCTCGAGACCAGTTGGGGCACCATGGAGGGCAGCTACACCTTCGAACGCCCAAGCGGCGAGCGTTTTGATGCCGCCATCGGGCGCTTTTTCCTCGCGCCCAACGTCGCTCCCCTGGCGGACCTGGACGCGCGCCGTTAGGGGCGCACCAGGGAGGTCCAGCGGGCGCGGACGGCGCGCTTGGCACCCGCGCTGGCGGTCAACCCCGCCGTGCGCCGAACATGCGCCGCATGGGGCTCGAGCGCGGTGGTCCGCTCGAAAGCATCACCGCGATCGGGTGGGTCGAGGGGTGCGAGGCCAAAACGATCTGCAAGGTGGCCATGATCGGCACCGCTAGGAAGGCTCCCACGATGCCCCACAGCCCGGTCCAAACGACCACCGAGACCAGGATCACGAGGGGCGAGAGATCGAGCTCGCGCCCCATGATCTTCGGCTCGACGATGCTGCCGATGGCGACGTTCACCGCCAGGTAGACGAGGATCACGATCACCGCCTTTTCCATCGATCCTTCCACGGCCAGGGCCACCAGCGCCGGCAGGGTGCTGGCCAGGATGCTGCCGAAGTAGGGGATGAAGTTGAACAGGAAGGTGATGAAGCCGAAAAACATCGCGTAGGGGATCTGCAGCGCCACGAGCGCCGCGTAGCAGATCGCCCCGGTGGCCACCGAAAGCAGCGTCTTCAGGCCGAGGAAACGCTGGATGCCCCGTCCGATCGTGTCGAGGATCTCCTCGGCGGTGTCGCGGTTCGTGCCCGCGACCGCCAGGATCTTGCGGCGGAAGATCGCCTGCTCCGCGAAGATGAAGAGCATGTAGAGCACCACCAGGAACAGCGCGCGTCCGAAGTCCAAGCCGCTGCCGAGGAACTGGGTGCCGAGCCGCTCCACGTCGATGGCCGCCAGGTTCTCCAGGGCGTACTGGCGATAACCCTCGGGGATCGAACTGCGCTCCATCCAAGCGCCGATGCGCTCGACGATGCCTTCCCATCCGCCCAGGCCGCGCGTCAGTTCGTCCTGATCGTCCGAGAGGAAGTCGAGTCGATCGACCGGCAGGGTGGTGCCCTCGGCTCCTTCGCCGAGGAAGGCCACGACGCTGGCCTGGAACCACAGGCCGACGCGTGCGAGTCCCAGGCCCATCAGGCCGACCAGCAGCACGACCGTGGCGAAGGAGGGGATGCGCACCCGCTCCAGGAGGCCCACCACCGGTTGCAAGAGGCTCGCCAGAAGCAGTGCGACCACCAGCGGTTGCAGGATCGAAGCCCCGATGTGCAGCACCCAACCGACGAGGATCGTGGTCACGATGCCCAGGAGGGCGATCAGGGCGCGGCCGGTGGGGGGCATGGGCGGGGCGCGGGCGCGGGGACGGGCGCCCGGGGAGAGCCTACGGCGCTGGATGCACTCGACCCAAGGGCGGAGCCGCACCGGGATCCCGCCCGCGGCCGGGCGTCGGGCCCGGAGCGGACCCGGGCGGCCCCGCGACCGGGGCCCCCAAACCACCTAGAATCCCCATCGCCCATGCGCTCTCTCGATCCCACCCCCATGCCGATGCGCTCCTTCGCCCCGTGGCCCGCGCTGCTCGCCCTCCTCTGGCTCGTTGGGGCGGCGTCCCTGGCGCCGGCGACGATCCAGTCCCGCGGCTCCTTCGACGTGCTGGTGCTCGGCGCGGCCACCGGGGACCCGGTCGTCGGCGCCCAGGTGCGCTATGAAAGGGAGCCGGGGGTGTTCATCGACGGCCGCACGGACACCCGGGGACGCCTGCGCCTGCGGTCCCCCGAGGTCCCGGCTCGGGTCGAGGTGAGTCACGGGGGTCTGACCCGCTCGGTGGCGGTCGAAGTGGGGCGGGAAGAGCGTTTGGTGATCGAACTGCTGCCTCCCTTGGCCCTCGAACTGCGCCTTTTGGATGCCGCCGGCCGCCCCGCGGCGGATTGGGAAGCGCGGCTCGTGGGGCGCGAGGAAGGCGATCCCCTGGCCACGAACCGGCGTGTGTTCACGGCGCGCACGGATGCCTCCGGGGTGGCCCGTTGGACCGATCCCGACGGCCGGCTGGAGGGGCGCGACCTGCGCACCCTGGTCTGGTCGATCGAGGTCCCGGCGATTGCCGTCGAGGCCACGGCCCTTGTGATCGACCTGCGCGCGGGGCCCTCGGCGCGCCACGGGCTGCGCTTGCCGCCCTTGGGGTCCTTGGACCTGACCCTGACCCGCGCCGACGGGGAACCGGCGGTCGGCGGCCGGGTGCGGCTCGTGCCCGTGGGGCTGGGCCGGGCCGAAGCGCCGACGGCCGAGGTGGGGGAGGGCGGCCGGGTGCACTTCGAACACCTGGGCGTGGGGCTCTCCTTCGATGTTTTCTACGAGGGCCCCGACGGGGAAGAGCGCGGTCCGCGATTGGCCGGGCCCCCCGGCCAGGGGCGCGCCGCCAGGCACGCGTGGACCTTGCCCGGACCGCCGCCGCGGCTGGTGCTGAAGCTCGCCGCCGCCGGGGCCGAACCCGGTGCGCAGCCGAGGGCGCTGGCCGAAGGCACGCGGGTCAGCGCCCGCGCCGCTTGGCATGGCGGCGCCCACCGCTTCGACGAACTTCAGGTCGCGTCCGATGGCCGTTTGACCGTGAGTTTCCCGCCCGAAGCGCGCGACGCCGCCCACGGCCGGATCGAGATCGAGCAGACCGCCCCCGGGCGCCGCCAGCGTCTGGGGGACGTGGCCCTCGGAACGCTGACGAGCGGGTCTTTGGGGGAGGCAGAGCTGGTGCTCGCCGAACCGCCGTTGGCGGCCCGCGGCCGGGTGCTCGGACGGGACGACCGGGCGGTGGAAGGTGCCTGGGTGGCGGCCGAGCGCTGGCGGGCCTCCGCCGCCGGCGCGCGGCCCCCGAAGCTCGCCGTGCCGACCGATCGCAGCGGGCGCTTCGAACTCGGCCTGCCCGCCGGCGCCGCCCAGGGCGGCGACCGGTTGACCCTGTGGGTGGAAGCGCCCGGCCACGTGGCGCGCAGTTTCCAGGTGGACCCGGGGGCCGAGGGCCTCGTCTTGCGCCTCGAACCCGCGGTGCCCATGGCGGGCAGCCTGCGACTGCAGGCGAACGCGCCCGATCGACTGCTGGTGCGCGCGATCCTGCCCGATGGGCGGCACTTCGAAACACCCCTCGGGCGCCCCGGCCCCGAGGAGGAGTACGACACACCGCGCGTGTTTGCTTTCCCCGGTCTGCCGCCGGGGCCGGTGGAGCTGTGGGTGCACCAGGAGGGTTTCGGCGATTTGCTGGAGATCGGCAGCCTCGAGCTCGTGCGCGGTCCGGCGACCACCCTCGAGCCGATCGAAGTGCGCGGTTTCCTGGCCCGCTACCCCCTCGAAGTGCGCCAGCCCGGCGGCCGGGAGGAGACGTTTTTCGTGCGTCTCGCCGGCCACGGGCGCTGGGGCGAACGGGAGGGTCCGCACACGAGCATCTGGAGTCGGCGCGGTTCCCTCGACCTCGAACTCGCCGCCCCCGGGGCCCTCACGCGCACCCTGCGCCTCGGTCCCGGCGGCGATGCGGTGGAACTGGAACCGGCCGTGGAGGTGGAGATCGCCTGGGCCGCCGGTTTTGATCCGAGCAGCCTGCCCCATGGGCTCGGCCTGCGGCTCGTGCCCGCGGCCGGCCAACCGCACCGCGCTCCGGCGCCGCTTTTGGCCATGCCCGCGGCGGGGGAGCGCACCCTTGTTTCGGTCGACTTCGCGGGCGAAGCCCAAATCGAGTGGGACCTTTCGGCCGGCGATCTGCGTCCGCCCGTGCGCTGGGCCGGGCCGCGGGTGAGGTTGGAGGGGGCGCGTGTGGAGCTCAGCCTGGCGCCGGAGCCTGGCCCCCTGGCCGACGCCCTGCGGCGCTTCCAGGGAGCCGGCCGATGACGGGCCCGACGGCACACTCCGCGCTCCGACGCGCGTACGCTCCGTTGTTGGCGCTCGCGCTGCTCTCCCCTGTCGCCTTCGCGGGGCAAGAACCGCTCCCCGTTCCCGCGCGCGTACTGCACGCGGACGGGCGACCTGCGATCGACGTGCCCGTGCGGCTCGCGCGCTACGCGCCGGGCCGGGCCGACGTCGACTTGCCGCTTTTGGCCACGCTGCCAGGGCGCACCGACGAAAGCGGACGCGTGCGGCTGGAGTTGCCCGCCGGACAGCAGGACACGAGCCTTTGGCGGCTGGAGGTGTTGGTGCCGGCCCGGTCGCCCCAGGTGCTGGAGTTGCGCGCGGGAGAAGAAGAGCGCGAGCTGCGCCTCGATCCCATGGGGCGCGTGGAGCTGCGTTTGGAGGGCGAGGGCCGCGCGCCCTTGGCCGGCAGTCCGGTGGTGCTGCGGCCCGTGGCCGCGGGCATCGAGGTGGAGGGGCGCACGGATGAGGACGGGTTCGTGTCCTTCGAGCCGATCGGGCACGGGTTGATCCTGGAGCTCGTGCGGCCGGATTGGGTCGAAGCCGAACTGGGGCCGCGTTTCGCCGGCCCGAGCGACGCGGACGGGTTGGTGCGGCTGGTTTGGGCCCTGCCGCCCAAACCGCCGCGGGTCGAAGCGAACCTGGTGGACGGCGAGGGCCGAGCGGTGGTGTCCGCGGCTGGACTCGCGGTCGAGGTGCGCTGGCCCGGTGGGTCCTTCGCCCTCGATCCGTGGGGCACCGGGCCCGATGGGCAACTGCGCTTCGAACTGCCGGACGAAGCGCGCGGACAAGCGCCCGTGGACCTCTTCGTGCGCGCGCGGACCGCCGAGGGTGTGTTCGCCGCCGCTTCGCGATGGGGCGCGCCGCCGGGCGGGCTTTGGGATCTGGAAAACCTGGTTCTGCATCCGGTGAAGCCCGCTTCGGTGGAACTGCCCTGGCCGGCGGGATGGGCGCCCGAGCCGCCGCTCGAACTGACTTCCACCGGCGACGACGGAGCCGAGTGGGTTTGGGTCGCCGATGCGCCCGCGGAGGGCGCGGCCGCGCGGCTTTGGCGCGGATTTGCTCCTTTGCAGCGGCCGACGTCGTTCGTTTTGCGCCAACCGGGGGTGGGGACGCTGGCGGTTTTTGCCGCGACCGATTTCGAGGATGGACGTGTGCGGCTGCCCGCGGGCTGGGAAGCGGACATCGAGCGTTTGCGCCTGGCCGCGCGGGATGGGAGTCGGATTCGGCTGCTGGACGAGCGGGGCTCGGCCCAGGGGGAGGCCCAGGGCCTGGAGCTGCTCGTGCCTCGCGAAGGTCTCGAGGGGCGTGCGTGGACCGTCGGCGGGCCGGGGCGCGCGGCGCAGTCCCTGGCGGCCGGCGCGTGGCCCGGAGGCGGTGAGGACCTACTGGTGGATCTCGAGCCGGCGCGCCGCGTGCGCCTGCGGCTCGGGGGCCTGGAAACGCGCCGGGCCGCGGCGCGCGAGGGGTATGAACTGTGGTTCGGTCCGTTGCCGGCGGATGCGGAGTCCGGAGAAGAGGGGCTCGGCGCCGGCGGGCTGCGGCGGATCGCACCCGACGAGGAGCGGGTCGAGTTCGAGCTCGGGTTCTCGGGTCCCGTGCGTTTCGAGTGGCGCCTGGGCCTGGGGGCCGCGACCGCGGTGGCGCCGTCACCGGGGGCGCGCATCGCGCCGCCGGACGTGGTTTGGAGGGGGCGGCTCGACGCGGTGCCCGAAGGCGCCCTTGCGGGTGAAGTGGAGCTTTCCCCGGGCGCTTGGCCTGCCCTACCCCTGGCCGGACGGGGATTTGACTGGGCGGGCGAGCGGTGACGGTCGCGGAGCCGGTAGGGGAGACGGTGCTGGTTCGTGAGCCGGTGCGCGCTCGCGCACGCTTCTGGCTCGCGGCGGCCGCCCTGGCGCTGTTGGTCTCGTGCCACGCACCGCGCGGTTCCGGGAGCGCGCCCAGGCCGATCGAGGCGGAGCAGCATTTGGGCGCCGCCCTCGACCACCTGCGCGACCGGGAACGGGTGCGCGAATCGGAACCCGCTCGGGCGGAGTTCGCCCTGCGTTCGGCCCGCGCCGAACTGGAAGCGGCGCTGGCCGCAGCCCCGGATTGGCCGGCGCCCGCGCGTTTGCTCGACGATCTCGCGCGCGAGGAGTTGGCGCACGGGGAGCGCTACCGAGACTACCTGCGTCGTTTGGCCGAGGCGCCGGGCGATGCCGCCACGCTCTATCTGATTGGGCGTCTGGAGGTGGATGGGCGCGAGCGTTTCCGGCGCGCGGCGCTCTTGTCGCCGCGTTCGCCCTGGGCCCACCACGCCCTCGGGGTGGAGCACCAACGCGAGGGGCGCCTGGGCGCGGCCTTGGCCCACGCGGAGCGTTCCCTGGCGCGCGCGCGCGGCGGTTATGAGGTCGCCTGGTTTGCCCGGCGCCTGGCGGAGCTGGAGCGCGCGGCGGGGCGCGGCGCGGCGGCGCGGCGGGTGCTGGGCGAGGTGGCCAATCGTGAGGATCTGCCCGCGGCGGAGCGACTGCTTCTGCGCTTCGCCCTGGCCCGGCTCGAACTCGCCGAGGAGGACGCGCCCGAGGTGGTCGAACTCGGTTTCCAGCGGGCCCTCGACTTGCTCGCTGGGGGCGAACTCACGGCGCGGGAGCGGGCCGACTTGCTCCTTGCCGCCCAGGCCGGGCGGGCCGGGCGCAGCGAGGAGGCCTGGCAGTTTGAGCTGTGGCGCGCGCTGGAAGCCGGCGGCTGGTCGGCGGAGTTGGAGCAGCGCCCCGGCGACCTGCTCGGCGCGCGCACCCGCTTCTTGAGCC
>JBJHAV010000011.1:0-31828 GCA_050480685.1 Planctomycetaceae bacterium
TCACGGTGCGGTCCGGTTCGCCGCCGTGACCCGGATAGAGGATCGAGGCTCGTCCGCCGGGTCTCAGGGTCTCCCACAGGTGCGGAGCTTCCTCGTGGGGCACCGCCATTCGAATGTTTTGGGCCTGCGAGAGGGGGGCCCTAGGGGGTACCCCTAGGCCGAGAAGGCGCATGCCGAGCTCCAGGCCGGCGATCACGACCAGGAGCGAGAACCCGGCCTGCAGACCCACTCGCATAAATACGCGCAGGGGGCGTCCTCCGCGCAATTTCGGGTCCTGGGAGTCCATGTCAGGTCTTGGCCCTAGGAGCGAGGGGTCACGGGGCGGCAACCGGGAGGCCAGAAAAAACTAAGCGGCCCAAGCGCAACCCGCAAGTCCAGGGTACCTTCTGCGTGAAATGTCACGCGAACCTCGCCACCGCAACTCGGGCCTTCCCCTCGTGTTTGCCATCGTCCTGGGGGTGGTCTTGCTGCTCTTCGGGGCGCTCCTCGCTCTGACCGGCGACGGGGGGGTCTTGGCCTTCGACTACGGCGGCTTCTGAGCCCACCGCGGGCTCGTTCCCCCCTTCGCCGCCGTCGGGCCCCCCAACCTCGGCACCTGTTTCCAAGGCCCTTCGCCCAGTAGGCCGCGCCCATGGATTCCCGCCGATCGCCCCTCGGCACGTTTTTGTCCGCCCTGGGCCTGGCCCTGGCTCTCGTCGTAGGGCTCGAGGTCGGACTGCGCGCCTTCGGCGTTGCGGCGGAGCGCCCCGCTTCGCGGCTGATCTACCAGCAGGTCTTCACCCCGGTCCTGACCTCGAGCCTGCTGCCGAATGGCGCGGAAGTGCTCGCCACCGCCGACCGCCGGTTGCCCTTCCAGTGGGTCGCGCGCGAAAAGCCCGCGAATTCCCTGCGTGTGTTCGTGTTCGGGGGATCGGCCAGCGCGGGGCTCGGATACAGCCCGAACGGCACCTTTGCCCGCGAACTCGAACGCATGCTCGCTGCGGCCTACCCGGAGCGCGCCGTCGAGGTGGTCAACTTCGGCATCGTCGCCCTGGCCACCGCCCAAGTGCGGGTGCTCGTGGAGGACGCGGTCGCCCTCGGGCAACCCGATTGGGTGCTCGTCTACGCCGGCAACAACGAGTTCCTCGAAGTTCACTCGGAGCGTTTCGCCGCCCTGACGCGCAACCGCGGCGCGGCCCTGGCCCAGGCCGTGCGCGACACGCGCCTCGCCCGGCTGGTGGCGCGGCCAAAACCCCTCGACCCACGCGTCGTGGAGGAAAGCATCTCGACCCGCGCCCTGGCCCGTTCGGATCAGCGTGTGGCGCACCGGGAGTTGATGGCCCACGTGGAGTTGGATCAGGCCACGGAGAACGAGCACTTCGATCGCTACGAGCACAACCTGGCTTCCATGGCCCGCGCGGCCGGGCGCGGCGGGGCTCGCGCCGTGCTCACCGCACCGGCGGTGAATTGGCGTTGGCGCAGCCTGGAGGACCGGCCCGGCGATTGGGTCGAGGCGCTCTTGGCCGCGGAAGGGATCGAGTCCGCGCCGGACGAGCGTTCGCGGCTCGAAGCCGCCCTGGGGCTCTTGGACCGGCGCATCGAACGGGCCGCGAAGCGGGACCTTTGGGAGCGGCTGCACGAGCGCGCCGAGGTCCGCGAACGTCTGGGCGACTTCGCCGGCGCGGCTGAGGACTACCGCGCGTCGCTGCAAGCCGACCCGCACCTGCGGCGGGCCGTCGACCGCATGACCGACCTCGCCGCCCAAGCCGCCGCCGAAACCGGCGCAGTGCACTTCGATGCGGTGGATTTCCTGGTACGCCGCGCCCCCCACGGCATTGTCGGCTTCGAGCACTTCTACGACTACGTGCACCCCACCCCCCAGGGTTGCCTCGACCTGGCCGAAGGTTTTTTCGCCCTGATCGCGGCCGAAGAAGGTCCCCCGGCGGACCATTTCGACCTCGCTGGGCACCGCGCGATGCGCCGATCCTTCTGGCACGGCGCCCAGCAGGACTCCCTGGACGTGGCTCACTTCCTCGGTTTCGCCGACGATCCCGCACGTCTCGGGTCGCGCGATTTGTGGAAAGCCGACCGCTGCTTGGACGCCCTCGACGCGCGCATCGCCGCCGACCCGCACGACGCGCGGGCCTTGGCCTGGCGCGGCAACTTCCACTTCTTCCAGGGCGACGGCTTCGAATCCGCCCGCGCCGACTACCGCGCAAGCCTCGAAGCCGCCTCCCTTCCCCAAGTCGAAGCCAACCTGGCCCGCCTGCTCGACGACCGCCGCCCGGGCCGCTGATCGGTGCGAGCGAGCCGCGCCCCCTTCAGGCCGGCTCGTGGCGGACGCGCACGAGCCGGATGCCACGCGGAGTGGTGAGCAAAGTGTCGAGCCAGTGGAAACCGCCGTGCCGATAGCGGATTTGCACACCGCGCACGGCACCCGAAAGCAGTTGTTCGCGGGCTTCGTCGAGTCCGGCGCGATCGTCCTCGCGCACGTGGCCCGGGGCGCGCTTGAGCTGAACCCCTTCGAGTTCGACCTTCGCCGCCAAATCGCCGAAGAGGGCCGCCAGTTGGTCTGCGTTGAGCAGGGTCTCGACCACGGGCGGAAGCTCGGGCTCCTGCCCGCCAGCTCCGGGCGGTGTGGTGCTGGAAGCGCTCATGCTCCACCCGTCCCCGGCGTAGCGGGACGCTCCGCCAGCGGCATCAAAAGCACCGCATTCTCCGGCGCCGGACACACATGCTGGCACACCCCACATCCGGTGCAAGCAGCTTCGATGATGCGCGGCTTGCCGGACTCCACGGCGATTGCCCCGGGTTCGGGGCAATGTTCGGAGCAAACCGTGCAAAAGCTGCCCTGGTGGGCCAAACAGGCAAAGGGCTGGATGCGCGCCGTGCCCATGGTGCGGGGCAGGTCCGCGCGCAGCACGGCCGGTTCGCAGGCCGCTGCGCAGGGCAGATCCGCGCACATGCGGCACGGGGCCCGGAAGGGATCGATCAACGGGGTACCCGCGGCGGCGCGCAAGCGCTCGGGCGCCGGCGCGATCGCGTCATGGGGGCACGCCTCGGCGCAGGCGTTGCAGCGCGTGCAGCCGGCCAAAAACTCCTGCTCCTCCACGGCGCCCGGCGGGCGCAGCAGCGGAAAGGCGCGCCGATGGCGCACGGGTGTGGTCGGAGTGATCGGGCCTTCGGGAGCCACCGAAGGTGCCCGCGCGGCCGCGGGCTCCGGACCCAACAGTGCATCCAGCAGGCGCCCGCGCAAAAGATCCCGGCGACTGAGCCGCTGGTCTCCTGCACCGCCCGGCCGCTTCCCGCCTGCCGCGCTCATCGGGCTGTGCGCACCTGGGGCGGCAGGAAGGAACGTGTGCCCGGTCCGACGGCCTGATCCAACGCGGCCGAAGGTGCATGGCACTGGAGGCACGAAGCCTGCCAGGGGTGGCTGGTGCGGAAGGGTTCGATCCCACCCGGCCCGTGGCAGGCGGCGCAGTTCTCGCGCATGTGGGTCGGGTGAGGAATCGTCGGCGGCGCTCCCGGCCAAGCGCGTTCTCCGGCGAGCGGCGCTGTGTAGGCGCTGAAGTGGTTTTCCGGCGCGGGACTCCCGGAGGGCGAGCGCGGAGTCTGCTCCACGTGGCATTGGGTGCAACTCGCCATGGGCTCATGGCCCATGGCCGGAGCGCGCACCCCTGCGATCGCCAGACCCGAAGCGTGGCAGGCCAGGCAACTGGCCGTGCCCAATGCATCCGTCGGGTGCGGCACCACGGGCGGTGCCCCCGGGTGGGCGCGGCGCTCGGCGCGCGCCGCCTGCACTTCGAGGCGTGTCTGCTCGTCCCACTCGATCTCGGCAAAGAGATCCAGCTCGGGCTGCTCGAGGGAAGCGAGATGGCTTTGCCAGGCGGCGTTGGGGCCGTGCACCCTGGGATGAAACTCGGCGATGTGCATGGCCGGCACCACGCTCACATCCAAATCCACCTGGGGACGCTCCCGCGGCGGCGGAGGTGTGTAGGGAGTCGCCCCCTGGCGCATGCCGACCAGAAATCCGATCAGCCCAAGCGCGAGGGCGACCACCACAAGCACCGCGGCGCCCCGGCCGGGGGCCTGCCCCGCCCCCTGCGGTTCCTCGAACCGCTGCTGCTGCTCGTTCATCCCCGACCTCGGTTCTGGTTCGGGGCACGCGTCACGCGCACCGCGCACTTCTTGTAGTCCGGTTGACGCGAAAACGGATCGTGGGCGTCCAGCGTCACCTCGTTGATCAGCAGGGTTTCGTCAAAGAAGGGCACAAACACCTGGCCCCGCGGAGGTCTGCCACGCCCATCGATCCAGGCCGGAAGATCGATGCTGCCGCGTCGCGATTCCACGCGTACCAGCTCGCCCCGCGCGATGCCGAGTTCACGGGCGTCCTCGGGATTCATTTCCACATACGCGCGCGGCACGGCCCGGTGCAGTTCCGGCACCCGCCGGGTCATCGAACCGCTATGCCAGTGCTCGATCACACGGCCGGTGTTGAGCCAGAAGGGGTACTGCTCGTCCGGCACCTCCGGCGGCGGTTCGTAGGGCCGAAACCAAATCAGCGCCCGATCATCGCGGGTGACCGAGTGGTAGAACTGGATCTCGCGGCCTTCCTCGACGTAGGGGTCATCGAACCCGGAGAAGCGGAAGCGCGTTTCTCGCCAGGAGCCATCCTCCTGCTCAACCACCGGCCAGCGCAGGCCGCGGGCACGTACATATTCGCCGTAGGGCGCCAGATCCTTCTGCTTGATGCGCGAGAAAGGCCGATACTCCTCGAAGAGGTGTTCATCGACGTTCACGTCGTAATAGCGCTCCCACTCCCAGATCGGCACACCCTCGCCCTCGGCATCGCGCACGTCGAACAGGAATCGACCGTCCTTGTCGCGCATGCCCGTGTGTCCGAGCTCCATCATCCGGTGGGCCACGGCGATGATCTGCCAACAGTCATCGCGTGCCTCGCCGGGCGGATCGACCATCTTGAACCAGTGCTGGGTGCGGCGCTCCGAGTTGCCGTACATCCCGTTTTTCTCGACCCACATGGCCGAAGGCAGAATCAGATCCGCCAGGCGCGTGGTGGCGGTCGGATAGACGTCGGAGACGATCAGGAACTTGTCTTCCAACTCCGCCTTGCGGTGGAAGAGTTTGTGCAGGTTGGGCAGGGTCTGGCCCGGATTGGTGACCTGCACCCAGAGGGTGTCGATCTCGCCCCCCTGGTCCGCGGGAGTGCAAAAGTGCTCGAAGAGCGCCACGGTGTGGTGCCCGGGCGTCGGCCGAATTCGTCCCGCGGGCACGTTCCAGAGCTCTTCTGCCTTGGCCCGGTCCTCGGGCCGCGCGACCATCAAACCACCCGGGAGCAGATGGCAAAGCGTGCCGACCTCACGCACCGTACCGCAGGCCGAGGGCTGACCCGTCAAACTGGTGGGCGCGTCTCCCGGACGGCCGAAGTGGCCGCTCAAAAGGTGCAGGCCGTGGACGAGGCAGTTGATCGCCGTTCCGCGTGTGTGCTGATTCATGCCCATGCACCAAAGGCTGGTGATGCGCAGATCACGGCGACCGAAAAGATCGGCCAACATGCGTAGGTCGTCGGCCGAGACCCCGGAGAGCCGCTCGACGTACTCCGGCGTGTAGACCGCGAGTGCGCGGGCGTAGGATTCGAAGTCCATCGCCTTGCCGTACATGTTCCCCGGCGCTTCCGGATCCAACTCACGGAAGTTGCAGTAGCGCTCCACGAACTCCTTGTCGTAGGTGCCGCGCTTGATCAAGAGGTGCGCAATGCAGTTCGCAATGGCCAGATCGGTGTGGGGCTGGAACTCCAGGTAGTGCTGGCAGTGCTCCGTACTACGTGTGCGGCGGGTGCCGATGTCGATCATCAACACCTCTTCACCCTTGGCACGACGATCGATCACCCGCGAGAAGAGCACCGGGTGCATTTCGGCGGGATTGTTGCCCCACAGGATCAGTACGTCACAGACGTCCAGATCGTCATAACACCCGGCTGGCTCGTCGACACCGTAGGTCGATAGGAACCCCGTGACAGCGCTCGACATGCACAGTCTCGGGTTGCCGTCGATGTGGTTGTTCGCCAGGCCGGCCTTCATGAACTTGTTGGCCGCGCAGCCTTCGCCGATCGTCCACTGACCGCTGCCGTAGAAACCGAATCGTTCGGGGGCCGCGTGGATGCGGCTCGCGATCAGCTCGATGGCTTCTGCCCAGGAAATCGGCTCGTAGCTCTCCCCGCGGCGCAGGAGCGGTTCGGTCAAGCGGTCGGATCCGTAGAGGATCTTGCCCACGTGATACCCCTTGACGCACAGGAGGCCGCGGTTGACTTCCGCAAGGCGGTCACCGGCGATACCGACCACGCGGCCCTCCTTGGTGCCGATTTGAACGTGACAACCTGTACCGCAGAAGCGGCACAGGCCCTTCTGCCAATGCACGCCGGTGGCAGGGTCCTCGCTACCGGCCAGGATCGCGGAGTGCGCTGGGAGCGGGTTGACCGCGGCGCTTGCGCGGCCACCCAGCGTCAGCGCCGCGCCGGCTGCGGCCATGGCTGAGGCGCGCAAGACCGCACGCCGGTCGAGCTCGGCCTGGACAAGGGCGTCAGCAGCGGGATCGCCGGATTCCATGGGCATGGGACTCACTCGAAGGACTGGTCCCGCGCCGTGGGAAGCGCGGGAGAGGAACCGAGCCCTGCGGGCAAAGGTGGCTCGGGATAGGCGCAGACCACATCCACGTGAAGCACGCCGGGCAATTCGCCCAACCACACCCAAAGGGCTTCGTTCTGTGCTTCGTCCGGGGTGTCGACCACGACCGGAAAGCGCTGCATCGCGCCGGGCGCCGCGGCCCCGAGTTCGATGCACGGGTGTGAGCACAACTCACGCAGGGCCCGCGCGGCCTGATCCGCATCGGAGGCGAGGGTGACGATCCAACCGCTGATGGGCATGGCGCCTGGGGGGATTCGCGGGGCTCTCGCCCCGGACACGCGAATACATACCACGCGGATGCAGGATTTCCTCGGGAAACCCTGGATCTTGCGTGCAGCATGGTTAGGATACCGAAGGTTCGGCCCAACGTCACCGCCGACCGAGGAGCAGCGCCGCACGTGTCCGCAGGCAGTTCCGATCCCAAGCCGGTCCTTTTCCAGGCCTCGTTTCTTTTCGAGCCACGGACGACCCGGTCCGCCCAGCGCGGCTCCGCGCGAGTGCTCTTGCTCGCCGCGGCGGTGCTGTTCGGCTACGCGCTCGCCAACCTTTGGCCCCGCGGGGACTCCCTAGCAGCGAACGCGAACTTCTCTCAGGAGAACACTCGTCCGAGTTTTCCATCGGACACTTCCCACGGGCCGTCTCCCGAGGCTTCCCCGGAGAGTTTCCCCGATCGGCACGGGACCCACATCGCACGCCCTGAAGGTGCGCCGCGGGTGCCCACGGGACAGAAGGATCCACTGGGACGCGAGGTCACCGTTTCCTGCTCCAGTTGCCACGCCAACCTGCCGGCAGGCCTCGACACGCGACACGGGCACGAGTTGACCCGTTTCCACCAGGGCCTGCACACGGCCCACGGGGGCTTGGCCTGCCTCACCTGCCACGACCGGCGCGACTACGACCGTCTGCAGCTCGCGGACGCGAGTCCCTTGGACTTCAGTGACGTGAAGGCGCTCTGTTCCCAGTGCCACGCGCCCCAGGCCCGCGACTTCGCCCGCGGGGCCCACGGCGGGATTCAGGGCCACTGGGACGATCGATTCGGCCCGCGGACCCAGAAGAACTGCATCGACTGCCACGACGCGCACGCACCGGCCTTTCCGCGCATGCGCCCGACCTTCTTTCCGCGCGACCGCTTCCTGGAACCCCACCATGAATGATCCTGAAGCCGATCGCCCCAAAGGGCCTGCCCCCGAGCCGGGACCGGACCGGGCCGCCGAACCGTCCCAGGTCGACGTGACCAAGATCAAGCTCCCGATCCTGGGCGAGATCGATCGGCGCACCGCGGTGAAGGGCGCGGGCGCGACCCTGGGCTTGGCCGCTTTCGGCGCGGCGATCTCGCCCCTCGCCAAACTGCGCGACCAAACCTCCTTCGCCGAGTTCCTGCAGCAGCACTACAAAGAACTGGACGAGGACGACAAGCGCACGATCTTCGCGCGACTGGAACGGGAGACCAAGGAGCGCTACGGGGCGGACGTAAACATCGGCGACCAGCGCCCGATCCCGGGCGTGCGCTACGGCTATGCCATCAATCTCGGGGTCTGCAATGGCAACGGCAAGTGTGTCGAGGCCTGCCACAAGGAGAACAACCACGACCGGGACACGAACCAGTCGTACATCCGCGTCTTCGAGATGGAGAAGGGTTCCTTCGACTTCGAGAAGGGCACGACCGGTTTCGACCACCCGGTTCCCCAGGAGGGCAAGTACTACCTGCCGGTCCAGTGTCTGCAGTGCGACAACCCGCCCTGTGTAGACGTCTGCCCCGTGGAGGCCACCTGGCAGGAAGAGGACGGCATCGTGGTGGTCGATTACAACTGGTGCATCGGCTGCCGCTACTGCCAAGCGGCCTGCCCGTACCACGCCCGGCGCTTCAACTGGAAAGAGCCCAACGTGCCGGCCGAGGAGGTCAACCCGGACCAGGGTTATCTCTCCAACCGCATCCGGCCCCAGGGCGTCGTGGAAAAGTGCCACTTTTGCCTGCATCGCACCCGCGAGGGGCGCCAGCCGGCGTGCCTCGAGGCCTGCCCCACGGGCGCGCGCATCTTCGGCAACCTGCGCGACCCCGAGTCCGAGATCAGTTGGGTGCTGCGCAACAAACGCTGCTTCGTGCTGAAGGAAGAACTGGGGACCCTGCCGACTCTCTTCTACTTCTTCGACTGATGAGTGCGCGGAAGCCGGCGCCGTCCGCTTGCGGTACCTGTTGGCTGCCGATTCAGGCACCCGCGCCAGGGATGCCCACCGCTGTGCGATCCATGAGGAAGCTGCGATGAACCCCGCTCAGGAGACGAATGCGCCTGAGGATCGAGCCCCCGCGGTCGGCCATTGGGTCGGCTACCGCCGATTCCTTTGGCGCTCCACCGTGGCCGCCACCGACGGCAGCGCTCTTTTCTACGCCTGGATGATCGGGCTCACCGCCGTTGCCCTGGTGGGAGTGCACGCCTGGGCCCAGCAGGTCACCGGCGGGATGATCGCGACCCACATGACGGACCACGTCAGTTGGGGCCTCTACATCGCCAACTTCACATTCGCCGTGGGCTTGGCCGCGGGTGGAGTGATGATGGTCATTCCGGCCTACCTGTACCGCAACGAGGAGATGCACCGGGTGGTGATCCTCGGGGAGTTGCTGGCCATCGCGGCGATCGTGATCGCGCTCCTGGCGGTAGTGGTCGACCTGGGGCGCCCCGATCGATTCTGGCACCTGATCCCGGGGCTCGGGCGCTTCAACTTCCCGATCTCGATGCTCACCTGGGATGTGATCGTCCTCAACGGGTATCTGCTGCTGAACCTGCACGTCTGCGGCTACCTGCTCTACCAGCGCTACCTCGGCCGCAAGCCCAATCCGCGCTGGTACGTCCCGTTCATCTTCCTCTCGATTCTGTGGGCGGTTTCGATCCACACGGTCACGGCTTTCCTCTACTCAGGCCTGGGTGGCCGGCCCTTTTGGAACCACGCCCTGCTCGCGCCGCGCTTCCTGGCCTCGGCCTTCGTTTCGGGTCCAGCCTTCCTGATCGTCACCATGTTCCTGCTGCGCCGCCTGGGGGGCATGTCGATCCCGGACGCTCCGATCCGGCTGCTGGTGCAGATCGTGCGTGTCACGATCCTGATCAACCTCCTAATGCTCGGCTCGGAACTCTTCACGGAGTTCTACACCGGCTCCTCCCACGCGGCCCACGCCCACTACCTGTTCTTCGGACTGCACGGCAAAAGCGCCCTGGTGCCCTGGATGTGGAGCGCCGTGGCGCTCAACGTGATTGCCGCGCTGATGTTCCTACACCCGCTAGTGATGCGCCGGGTCTCCTTCGCCGTGGTGGCCTGCGTGCTGGCTTTCGCCGGAGTTTGGATCGAGAAGGGCATGGGCCTGATCGTGCCCGGCTTCGTGCCCAGCACCCTGCACGAACTGGTCGAGTACCAACCCAGCCTGCTCGAATGGCAGGTAACGGCGGGCATCTGGGCCTTCGGCCTGATGATCTACACGATCGCCCTCAAGATCGCCTTGCCGATCCTGCGGGGTGACGCACGCGTGGATCGCTGAGCCGGGACGGCCGAGCCCTAGATCAGTGGCGCTCGGCCACCCGGCGCACGATGTCGAAGGTGGAGAGGATGCCGACGAGGCGGTTTTCTTCGAGCACGACCAGGCGGTGGACGCGGTGCTCGACCATCAGACGGCAGGCCGTGCGCAGGTCGGCGTCGGGCTGGACCGAGAGCACGTCCGGGTTCATGCAGTCGGCGACGGTGCCGCCGGGCAGGGCTTCGGGGCTGTAGTCGTCCTTCATGGAGAACTCATCGGCGTCCTCGTCGAAGTGTTCTTCGAGCGGGTCCGCCAGGTAGTACTCGCGGCGCTCGGCGCGCAGGTCCTCGCCTTCCATGGCCAGGGCCTCGACCAGGTCGACCAGGGAGACCACCCCGACCACGTTGCCGGGCGCATCCACCACCGGGGCACCGCGCAGATTGGCCTCCCGCAGGGCGGCAATCGCTTCGCGCAACGTTGCGGCGGCTTCCAGGCGCACAACCTTGGGCTGCATGACTTCGCGGACCTGAATCTTCTCGGCTTGCATAGCGCTCCTTCTGGGTGGGTTCCCGCCGATTCGGGACACTACCCAGGTTAGGCGCACCGACGCCCCAAACCAGTAGGGATCCGGCCCCGAATCCGCCGGGCGGGGGGGCGAGGCCCGCCGGGGCTCGATCCGCCCTTTCCTCAGGGAATCCTTGTCACGGGATCGGGGGCGTGCGGTCTATGGGCTGAGCGGGCTCGAATCCGGCCGGGGATGGTCCCGTCGCCGAGACGCGGCCCGACTCGAGGAGAGAGAGATGAACCACCTGATGAAAGTAGCCCTCTGCATCGGGCTGCTGGTGTCCGCAGCTCCTGCGGTCTTCGCGAAGACGTTCCAGTGCCAGCAAGCCACGTGCTTGGTGCGGCTCAAGAACCCGGAAACGGGTGGATGGCTGCCCCCGGAGGTTCTGCCGCGGGGCACCATCGTGGACACGGCATGGGGGATGCCCTATGGCGAGGGTTGGGCGCCGATCTGACACCCGGCAGACCGGACCTGCAACGGGCGGAAGGGCGGCTGCTAGCCCGGATGATTCATGAAGACGTGCCCCCAACACCTCGATTCGGTTCCTGCCGGTGCTTTTCGGACGCCGGCCCCGCAGTCGACCTTGAACAGGTCGTCGAGGACGCAGGCGTTCGAAAAGTGCCGGCAGGGGCCGAAAGGGCGGCGCAGCCGCCTGGTCGTGGTGTTCGGGGTGTGAGTTCATGGATCATCCGGGCTAAGAGTCGCCCTTCCGCGTGCCTCCTGACCGCCTGTCAGACGATATTGGTTCGTTCCGCGACTCGGCGTGAGTCGCTTTTGTCAGGACCTGAAGACGATGCGTAGCCGAACCCAGCGTGGACGCAACCTCCGCGTCTTGATTGCTCTCCTAAGCGTGGCTGCAGCCCTGCTGGCCCTGGCCTTCTGGTGGCAGGCGTCGTCATGGAACGCCGGGGGCGTTGCGCCGCCCGTCGAGCCACCGGCTTTCGATCCGGATCGAAGCGTGGATTCGCCGGATCCGAGCGCTGGGGCGGGGCAAGCCGAAGTGCGGCGTTCGATCCCGGCACGTTCCCAGGGAGTTGAGGACACGGCACCCCGAGACGGCTCGCCACCGCCCCCTGAGCTGTCACTGGCGGGCCTGGTTGTCGCGGTTGTGCGGGGAGGCGATCGGTGGCCGGTCCCCGGCGCAGTGGTCGAGGTCGTCGACGAATTCGGCGGCGGAGCCCCCTTGGCCGGTCCCATCGCCGGCGGGCAAGACGGGCGGGTCGAACTCTCCGTGCCGCTTGGGGAGCTCTTGATCGTGGCGGAGGACGCCCAAGGGGGGATTGGGGAGGCGCGCATCTCGGTGGCAGGGGACGGACGACACGAAGTGGAGGTCGTGCTTCGAGATGCAATCTCCCTCGAGGGTCGAGTCCTGGACGCATGGACAGGCAGACCGATCGAAGGCGCGGAAATTTGGCTGCTACCCCTTGGCCGCGGCCGGCGTGTCGTCACGGACAGCAATGGGGATTTTCTCCTCCCATCCGTCCCGGTAACAGGCGCACCCCACGTGGTCTATGTCGACGCTCCCGGCTACGGGCGAGAGAACGCGTGGGCCGGTGCCCGTGACAACGGCACGTGGATCACCATCGTCCCGGGACTCGAAATCGTCGAGGCTACGGACCAGCAGGGCGTACGAACGCAGTCCTTTGCGCTCGTGGACCGCGTGCAGGAGGGAACCTTGCCGCCTGCTCGGCTAGTGGACGTTGTCCTCGCGAGAGAGCGTGTGATCCACGGATCGGTCGTGCGACAGGACGGCTCACCTCTGGCGGGTGCGCTCATCGAAGCCGTCGGTCACTACCGGGTCCGCGCCATCGGGATGGCCTTCCCCGACGAGGGCCGCGCGCTGACGGATGTGGATGGCTCGTTCCGACTGGAGGGCCTGCGCTCGGATGTGGGCCATACCCTCCAGATCCAGTCGGATGGGTACGCTTGCAAGCAACTCTTCGCCGCCCCTGGGCACGAACCCGAGCACGACTGCGGGACGGTTCGGCTCGATGAAGAGCTGGTGCTCACGGGAACCGTCGTCGATTGGGCCGGCGATCCGGTCGAGGACATGCGGGTGCGCGTGAGTCGTGCGGAGAAGTTGGAAAGAGATCCGGATCACCTGCGAGCCTTCCCGAGGGACATGGGCCACGTCCCGCGCCTGGAGTTCAGTCTCCAAACGGATCGTCGAGGGAACTTTCGCGTTGGAGGCCTGTCGCCCGGGCGCTGGATCGTCCGAGCCCAGGCAGACGCGAGACCGATTGCCGAGGCCGAGGTCGTGCTCGAAGAGGCACAGCAGAGCGTCGCGTTGGCGCTTCCAGAGGGCCTGACGGTGGTTCGCGGGCAGGTCCACTCCGGCGGCCTGCCCGTGGCGAGCATCCAAGTGGAGTGGGCCTTGCCGAACAGCAAACGCGTCGTCACGACCGGAGCGGACGGTTCGTTCAAGATCGTTGGCTTGCACGCGGGAGTGGTCTATCGCGTGCGCGCGGTGGGCATCGGAACGACGCACGGGGAGCGTCTCGCATCGAGCGAACTTGACTTCGATCCCGTGGACGAGTTCCTGGAACTGCGGCTGCTTCCGTAGAGAGGTTGGAGTCTGCTCGCGCTCTAAGGGGCACGGAGGTTGGAGCTCCCGCCAGTCGAGGTCGAAGCGTTGTCGCGTGGGCATGCTGAACTGCCCGGAGCGCGCAGACGGCGGCGTCGAGCCGGCCCGCAGCGTCGCCGGGGGCTCGACCCGGCGTGACCTCAGACGCCGGCGACGAAACGGGCGCGGTAGAGGCGCCCGGCTAGGGCAAGCAGCACGGTCGCTCCCAGCAGCATCTTGAGCACGTCCGGCCAGAGCCCGTCCATGGCCTCACCGGCCCACAGACCTTTGCCGTACCAGAGCACGCCGTGGAAAGCATCCATGGCCCACGCCACCGGGGTGACGGCGCCCACGGCCTGGAACCACGCGGGTGTGATTTCGCGCGGGAACCAGGCGCCGCCGACGGCGCTCAACACGAGGATCAGAAGGGTCGACAGCCCTTCGAGCTGCTTTTGGGTGCGACAGGCAACGGCGAAGAGGATGCCGATGGACACACCCAGGAGAGCCCACACCACGGTCACCAGCAGCAGGCTGCCGAGGTGATCCAATACCGGCACCGCGAAGACCAGGGCGCCGAAGCCGAACAGCACGGCCAGTTGCGCCACGGCGATCAGCGCCAACACGATCAGCTTGCCCCCCAAAATCGCGCGGCCGGCCGCGGGGGTCAGTTGCAGGCGGGTCAAGGTTCCCTCGCGCTGCTCTTGCAGCAATGTCCCCCCGGCACTGACCACGCTGAAGAGCAGCATCATCACGGCCATGGCGGAAAAGGCGTGGGACGGGCCCGCACTGCGGGGGAGCCGACCTTCGGATCGGCCGGTCACGTCTTGTGTTTCCAGCCCGAGGAGGCGAGGAATTTGTTTCTGCGGATCGAAGCCCAAGGACCTGGGAGCTTCGGACGCGGACATCGCTGCGTCGCCGCTCGCCGGCGAAGGCTGCGCTTCGGCCAGGCTGAGGATCAAGTCCTCCATGCGCTGGTAGGTCTCTGTCAAAAGCCCTTCGGCCTGTTCGCGCCCGGCGCCTGGAAAGTTGATCAGGTCCAGCACCTGCCCAGGCACCCGAGAACCCAAGCTGCGCAGCCGTTCCGCCATGAGCACCGGCGCGAGCTTGAAGAGCACCACTTGATGGGTGAGGAACTGACCTGGATCGCGGTAGAGAATCAATTCCCGGGGCTCTCCGCCCTCGGCCGAAACGCCCCAGCCCTCGGGCACCAAAAGGCCGGCCCCTTGGCGACCGCTAGCCACGGCGCGGCGCACGTCCTCGACCCGCTTCACCTCCAATCCCTCGGCGGCCTCCAGGGCTGCCAGCAAACTGCGGCTGCGCTCGCTGCCGTCCAGGTCCTCGAACCCGACCTCGACGCGCACCTTGGGGCCCGATCCGCCCCCGAAGACGGCTGTCATGGCCACACCAAAAACCGAGCCCAATGCCAGGGGCAAAAGGAAGGTGAGCACCACGGCCGTGCGGTCCCGGGCAAACAGCCGCAGGTCCTTGCCCACCAGCGCCAGGAGTGTCGCGATCATGACGGCTCTCCGTCGCGCAGGGTCCGGCCGGTCAGGGCCAGGAAGATCTCTTCCAGGCCCGCGCGTCCATCGCGCACTTCTGGGTCGAATCCGGCGGCGCGCAGCACCCCGGCCGCGCGCTCCAGGTCGGCTCCCCGACCGAGGGAAAGCGCTCCGGTCGCCGACTCCGCCACGGAAGGATGGCGCTGCAATTCTTCGAGGCTGCCCGCGGCCACGGCCCGGCCGCGATCCGTGACAACGATGCGGTCGCACAGCCTTTCGACTTCACCCATCTGGTGGGTCGTGTAGACCAGGCTCAAACCACGCGCGCGCAGGCCTTCGATCATGTCGAAGAGGTGGTTGCGCGATTGGGGGTCGACCCCAGCCGTGGGTTCGTCGAGAAAGACGAGTTCCGGCTCGTGCAGCAGGGAAACGACCAGATTCAAACGCCGTTTCATGCCGCCGGAAAAGGTCTCCACCCGCGAGGCGGCTCGGTCGCGCAGCCCGGAGGCTTCCAGCGCCCAATCGACACGATCCTTGAGCTGCTTGCCGACCAGGCCGTAGGCCCGCCCGAAGAACATCAGGTTCTCGCGGGCGCCCAGCGGCCCGTACAGCGCAATTTCCTGGGGCACCACGCCGATGCGCGCCCGCAGTTCGCTTCCATCCCGGGCGGGATCGAGTCCGAGCACCCGGACCTCTCCCCCATCGCGCTGGGCCAGGGTGCCCAGAATGCGCAGGGTCGTGGTTTTGCCAGCGCCATTCGGGCCGAGCAATCCCAAGGCTTCGCCCTTCGCGACGACCAGATCCAAACCGTCCACCGCCTGGTGCGCGCCGAAGCGTTTCACCAGGCCGCGGACTTCCACCGCGGGAGTATTCGAGCGCGGGGGCATGGGCACGGAAAGTAGCTGTGGTTGCCTTCCCGTGGAAGCGGACGGTGTCAGCTTTCGCGATCGAAACGCACGTTGAGGAATCGGCCGCGCACCTTGGCGCCGCGCAGTGCGTCGACGATCTCGTGGGCGTGTTCTTCGAGCACCTCGATCAGGGTGAATCGCTCGGTGACGCGGATCGGACCGACCACGTGGCCGCCGAGGCCCGTTTCCCCGGTGATCGCGCCGACCAGGTCCCCGGGGCGCAGGCCCTGGGCCCGTCCGGCGCCGACCCACAGGCGCGCCGCGCCGGGGGGAGGCGGGGGCATGCGGCGGTGTTCACCCTGATCCCCGCCCTGGTCGGCGAAGTGGCCGGGCTCACGCTCGCGCCGGGGCGGCTCCGGACGCCGCTCACGGGTCTCACGGGGCTGCGTGAACTCGCGGGGCGCTCGGGTCTCGCGCGGCTCTTTGAACTCACGCGGTTCCCGCGTCTCACGCCGATCGCGCATTTCCTCGAAACCACGCCGTTCGGGCGTTTCCCGGGGCGCGGCGCTCTCTTCGGGGCGCGCATCCTCCCCGTGTTCCGCCCGGTGGACGCGCCCCAGGGCGGCGGCCAGGAGGGCGATCGGATCGTGCTGGGCCGCCAGGGCCTCCGCCGCCTCGCGGAAGGATTCCCCCGACCCGTCCGCCAGGGACGTGAGCAGGGCCTCGCGGGTCCGTTCGCGCCGGTGCCGCTCGAGCTCGGCGGCGCTGGGCAGTTCTTCGATCGGAATCAGGGCGGCGGCCACCCGTTGGATCGTGTTCAAAAGGCGCCGCTCGCGGGGCTCCAAGAACGTGATCGCCGTGCCCTCGCGCCCGGCCCGCCCGGTGCGGCCGATGCGGTGCACGTAGGTCTCCGGATCGATCGGCACGTCCATGTTGACCACGTGGCTGACGTGATCGATGTCGAGCCCGCGCGCCGCCACGTCGGTGGCCACCAACAATTCGGTGCGCCCGTCGCGGAAGCGCTGCAAAACGCGCTCCCGTTGGTCTTGCCCGATCCCCCCGTGCAGGGCTTCGGCCCGATAACCGCGCGCGCCCATGCCCTCGGCCACTTCGTCGACGCCGATTCGCGTGCGGCAAAAAATCAGCGCCGCGCCGGGAGCCTCGAGGTCGAGCACCCGGGAGAGCGCTTCCAACTTGTGATGGCGCGGCACCACGTAGGCCACCTGGCGCACACGGGGCAGAGCGCCGGCGGCGGTGCGTTCGGCGGCGATCGCAATGCGCGCCGGATCCGTCAGGTGCGCTCCTGCCAAGTCGAGGATGCGCGCCGGCAGGGTGGCGGAAAAGAGCGCGGTTTGGCGCGTGGCGGGAGCCTTGGCGAGAATCGACTCGAGATCCTCGGCGAAACCCATGTCGAGCATCTCGTCGGCCTCGTCGAGCACGAGTGCGACCAGATCGTCGAGGGCCAAGGTGCCGCGCTCCAGGTGGTCGAGCACGCGGCCCGGCGTCGCCACGACCACCTGCACACCGTCGGACAGGGCGCGCAGTTGGCGCCCGTACCCCGTGCCCCCGTAGATCGGCAGCACACTCGCCCCCAGGCTCTTGCCGTAGCGGTAAAACGCCTCGGCCACCTGGGTCGCGAGTTCGCGCGTCGGCACCAACACCAGGGCCAACGGCCGATGGGCCGCCGGGCGCCTGCCACCCAGCCTTTCGAGCACGGGCAGCGCGAACGCCGCGGTTTTGCCCGTGCCGGTGGCCGCTTGACCCAACAGGTCGCGGCCCGCGAGCAAGACGGGGATCGCCTCACGCTGGATCGGGGTCGGCTCCTCGTAGCCGAGGCCCAACACGGCCTCGGCCAACGCATCGCTCAAGCCGAGGGCGCCGAAACCACCCTCACGCGCGGCCTCCTCCTGGGGGGCCGGCTCGGGGGACTCGAGGGCGGGGGAGGGAGACTCTTCTTCTTCGAGGGGGTGCATCGCGGGCCTAGGGAGAGCGTTCGAACCGCACAGGTTCGCACGCCGGGCGCCCAAGCGCGACCCCGAAAGCCCGGGAGCACGTTCGGAGGAGGTCGCCCGGCCGACAAACCGCCCCAATGGGCCCAACGCCCAAGCAATAGCCTGGACACCCCCCAGGGCAGCCCCGCCCGGCGCTTCCCGCCCTCCGGATTCGGGCCTTTTCTGAAACTCTCCGCGGTGGTTGCGACACGAAGGCCGCGGTGCCGGGCTTCCGGGCCCAGTGTCACGGCGCACGCACCGCGGGTGGCCCCACGGGTACCACCCACTGGGGGACTTCCCGGCGCTCGCTTCCCGGCTGCCTGGAACCGAAGGAGACGCGTCGCGCGGGCCGCTGGATTCCGAAGGAACCCAGCGGCCCATTTCCTTTCGCCCGCGGGGCGGATCTCACTGCTCCATGAGCGGACTCCGGAAACTCGCGGGAAGCGGCGGACGCTCTTCGCCCGTGGGCCGAGAAGCGCGGCCCGCCCGCGCGCGCCGGCTCGATCGGGATCGACCGCCGCGTGCGCCATCGAGTCCCCCTACCCGGAGTCCGCCGTGCGCACCTTTTTTCGCCCCTTCCCGTTGTTAGCCGCCGCGCTTTTGGCCTTCGCGTGGCAGCCCTTCGCCGCCCAGGCATCGCTCCCCGGTCTGCCGGAAGGCGCCACGGGCCGGTTCGTGATCGAGGTCATCGAAAACCCCACCACGGGCCAGAGCTTCACCGAGTTTCGCTTCTACGAGCACTTGACCGTGCCGAATGACGGACTCGGGACAGGTTTCATCTACACCTGGCAGAACGGCGAGTTCAAGCGCGGCAACTACTGGGAACTGCGGCCCAACGGCGATGTCGAGGAAACCGACATCACCAACCAGGCGTTCGTGCTCAGGCGCATGGAGGGCCTGGGCAAGGAGGGCGTGACCCAGGGACGGATCCGAGATCACCACTGGGGTCCCCATTGGGGAGGAAACTGGAGCTTGCCCTCCGGCCCGATGCCCCTGCCTTGACCACAAATGCGGCGCCGGTGCCGGGCCCACCCGCCCGCGGCGGGTCCGGCGCCGTCAACCGGGCCCGCGCAACCCTAGGAGCGCGCGGGCGATGGCGGTTTTGGTTTTGCCTATCAGGGGGCGTTCGGAGCCTTCGCGGTCGAGGATCGTCACGTCGGCCTTGGTGGCGCCGAGGGCGGCGGGGCTGTTGAGGGCGATGTAGTCGGCGCCCTTGGCGGCCAGTTTGGCGAGGGCGCGGCGGCGGCCCTGGGAGGTTTCGAGGGCGAAGGCGACCACCAACCTCGCGCCCTTGCGGCGGGCCAGGTTGTCGGGGCCGGCGGCGGCGCCGGTGATCGTGGCGAGCAGGTCGGGGTTGCGCACGAGTTCGATCGAAGCGCGTTGGGCTCCGCCGTCCTTGGCCCGCCACTTGCCCGCCAAACGTCGTGCCGGGCGCCAATCGGCCACGGCGGCGGCCATGTAGAGGGCGTCGCAGCGCGGGAACTCGGCCTCCAGGGCGGCGAGCATGTCTCGGGCGCTTTCCACGTCGATGCGGCGCACACCGGGCGGGGTCTCGAGGTGCACGGGACCGGCGATCAGCACCGCCTCGTGGCCCATTTCGGCGGCGATGCGCGCGATTTCGAAGCCCATCCGGCCGCTGGATTCGTTCGAGAGGTAGCGCACCGGATCCACGTGTTCGCGGGTCGGCCCGGCGGTAACGAGCACACGGCGGCGCGTTTTGCCGCGCCGCGAACTCGCCGGCCGGGTCGCGGGTTCCAGGGGCCCCGTGTCCTCGTCCAAGCGCGCCGGCAAACGATCGGGTACCGCCGGCCGGGTGCGGGGCGCCGCGGGCTTGGCCGGGCGCCGCCTGGGAGGGGCCGGCGTCAAGCGGGCCCCCCGAGCACCTCGGCCACGCTGGCCAGGAGCTGGGCTGGCTCCGCCATGCGGCCACGTCCGCTGACGCCGCAGGCCATGTGCCCCTCGCCCGGCTCCACGATCCGCCAGCCGTCGTCGGCCAGGCGCGCGAGGTTCCGGACCACGGCCGGGTGCGCCAGCATGTTGGGGTTCATGGACGGCGCGATCAGGCGCGGCACGGCGAGCGGCGTCGCCAGGACCGAGGTGGTCAAAAGGTCCGGCGCCAATCCGTTCGCCAGTTGGCCGATCAGGTCCGCGCCGGCGGGCGCGAGCACGATCAGCTCCGCCCACTGGGAGAGGGCGATGTGGTCCATGGCGCCGCGCCGCCCGGGCCCGAACTCGCTGACCTGGGCCGGTTCGCCGGTCAGGGCTTCAAATAGTTGCGGCGCCACCAACTCCGCGGCGCGCGCGGTGAGCACCACACGCACCTGGTGCCCGGCCTGGGTCAACTTGCTGGCGAGGTCCGCGCCCTTGTGCAGGGCGGCGGAAGCACTGCATCCCAAGAGCACACGGCTCACGCCTTGCCCCCCGCGCCGCCGGGCGCATCCAAACCGGCCAACACACGCACGGTGCGGATGGCCTCTTCCAGATCGGTGTTGACGATCACGTGGTCGTAGCGGTCGCGCTCCACCCGTTCGGCTTCCGCCTTCGCCACACGCCGCGCGATCACCTCGGGGGAGTCCGTGCCGCGCGCTTCGAGCCGGCGGCGCAGCTCTTCGATGTCGGGCACGTCGATGAACACGTAGACCCCCGGTTGCCCCAGGCGCTTGAGTTGCAAAGCGCCTTGCACGTCGATTTCGACCAGGAAAACCTGACCCGCGGCCAAGGCCGCTTCCATCGGAGCGCGCAGGGTGCCGTAGAGGTTGCCGTGCACCTCGGCCGACTCGATGAACTCACCGCGCTGCTGCATGGCGCGGAACTGACCCGGCGTCACGAAGCGGTACTCGCGCCCGTCCGCTTCGCCCGGGCGGGGCGCGCGTGTCGTGGCCGAGACCGAAAACACCACACGCGGATCCTCCAGCAAACGGCGGCAGATCGAGCTCTTTCCGCTGCCGGAAGGACCCGAGATCAGCAGCATTCGTCCGCGGCCCTGGGGTTCATCCATGGGGATCACCGTACCCGACCTACTCCAGGTTCTGCACCTGCTCGCGCAGGCGCTCGACGGTCGCCTTGGCCTCCACGGCCCACTGGGCGATGCGCGCGTCCTGGCACTTGGATGCGATGGTGTTGACCTCGCGCAGGAGTTCCTGCACGAGGAAATCCAGGCGCCGCCCGACCGGACCGCCGGCTTCGAGCAGCTCGCGGCACTGCTCCAGGTGGCTGGCCAAACGCGAAAGCTCTTCGGACACGTCCGTGCGGTCGACTAAAAGAGCCAGCTCGCGGGCCAGGTCCGCCTCCACAACAGGCCGCGCGTCGCCCAAGAGCTCAGCCAAACGACGGCGTTGGGCTTCGAAGAGCGCGCGCACGACCTCGGGGCTGCGCGCGCGGATGGCTTCCACCAGGCGTTCGAGGGCGGCGAGGTGTCCGAGCAGATCCGCTCCGAGGGAAACTCCCTCCCGCTCGCGCATGGTGACCAGGGCGTCGAGGGCCGCGGCGAGGGCGGCTTCAGCCGCTTCCCCGAGAGCCTGGGCTTCGATCCCCGATGCGCGCTGCACCAAGACCCCGGGCAAGCCGATCAGGCGCCCGATGTCGAGTTCGGAGGCGAGCCCCAGTTCGGCCGCCAGTTCGCGGGAAAGCTCGGCGTAGCGCCGCGCCAGGGCCCGGTCGAACTCCGCCGGCGGTTCACCGCCCGCGCCCTCCAGGCGCAGGTTGACCTGTACGGCGCCGCGCTCCAAACGCCGCCGAACGACCGCTTCGAGGGCGCCTTCCAGGTCCGCGAGCTCCCCCGGCACACGCACCTTGACCTGCAAGAAGCGGTGGTTGACCGTGCGCACCTCGGCGCGCACGAGCCTGCCCGCGCGTTCCGACGCGCCGGCGCCGAAGCCGGTCATGGAGCGCAGCGCGGCGGGTGAGGCGCCCATGGGTCACGCTCAACCCGCCGTGGGGCGGCTGCCGGGCTTGATCGCGGTCGAACCGCGGAATTCCTCGGGGGCGTCCTCGGGGCGCCAGGTGCGCACCTCGACCTTCGCCAGGGCCACGAGTTCGAGCCCCAGGTCGGCGAAGGGATTCGGTCCGCCGCTGCGGTCCACGATGCAGCCCACGCCGATCGGCTCGGCGCCCAGGCCGCGCAGGAGTTCGATCACCTCGCGGGCCGAGCCGCCGGTGGTGACCACGTCCTCGACCACGAGCACACGTTCGCCGGGCTTCACGCGGAATCCGCGCCGCAGGGCCATGCGGCCTTCGCTGCGCTCGCTGAAAAAAGCGCGGGTGCCGAGGGCGCGCGCCATCTCCTGGGCCCACACGACCGCGCCCATGGCCGGACCGACGACCAGATCCGGGCGCAGGTCTCCGAGGGCCGCTGCCAACCCGCTCGCCAGGCGCTCGGCCGTCGGCGGATGGGCCAATGCCAGGGCACACTGGAAGTAGCGGTCCGAGTGCAGCCCGCTGGAGAGCAGGAAGTGGCCTTCGAGCAGCGCGTCTTGGGCCCGCAGCAGCTCGAGCACCTCATCGCCGCCGATGGCGCGCGGTTCGCTCAACGTCGCCATGCTCAGCGATTCTCGGGCAGGGTGCCCGCGCCGACCGGCGCCATCACGCCCGGGTCACCGTCGCCGAGCACCGAAGCGCTTTGGCTCTTCGAAACCACGTGGATGCCGATCGCGCTCAAGAGGAACACGATCGCCACCCCGGCGGTGAAGAGGGTGATGCCGCGCGCGCCGACGCCGAAGGTCTGCTGGCCGGCGCCGCCGAAGGCGTCACCGAGGCCGCCACCGCGGCCCTCCTGCAGCAGGATCACGACGATCAGCAGGATGGCGGAGAGGAGGAAAATGAGGAAGAGAAGCGTCTGCAGGAACATGGCTTGCGCCGGAGCGATCAGCTCCGGCCGGCGGCGACGATCGCCAAGAAGGAATCCGCGGAGAGGGAAGCACCGCCCACCAGGGCCCCATCGACCCCGGGGGCGCCGAGCAGTGCGCCGGCGTTGTCGGCCTTGACGCTGCCGCCGTATTGGATGCGCACGGTTTCAGCGGCGGCCCCGTCGTAGAGGCCGGCCAGAAGGCCGCGCAGGTAGAGGTGCACTTCGCTGGCCTGTTCGGCGCTCGCGGTGCGGCCGGTGCCGATCGCCCAGACCGGTTCGTAGGCCAAGGTGATGCGGCGCAGCTCCGCGGCGGTGACCCCTTCGAGGGCCGCGCTCAACTGGCCGCGCACGACCGATTCGGTGCGCTTGGCCTCGCGTTCCTCGAGGGTCTCCCCGAGGCACAGCACCGCATCGAGGCCCGTGTCGAGTAGGGCGCGCAGCTTGGCGCGCACCCGCCCGTCGTTCTCGCCGAAAAACTGGCGGCGCTCGGAGTGCCCCACCAGGGCAAAGGCGCAGCCCAGATCCCGCAGCATGCCCGCCGAAACCTCGCCCGTGTAGGCGCCCTCGGCGTGCTCCGAAACGGTCTGCGCGCCCAGGCTCACGGCACAGCCTTCCAGCTCGCGCGCGACGGCCTCCAGGTAACAAAGCGGCGGCACGACGGCCACGTCCACGGCGCCCGCGGCACCTTCGACGCCGCGCCGCACGGCCCGGGCGAGCTCCCTGGCCCGCTCCCGGTCCAGGTGCATCTTCCAGTTGCCGGCGATGGTTTTGCGTCGTGCCATTGGCTTGAAGGGGCCGGGCCGCGCGGGGCCCGGGGGGCGAACAGGGTAGCGGCCGGCCGGCCCGGGGGCATCCCCGCTCCCGAGGAACGCTCCCCAACCCGGCCCGGGACGCGTCCTTGGGCCGGCCTTGGACCCTCCCCGGGCCGCCCCCGGGCCGCCCCCGGACGGGCGCCGGCCGGGCGGGGCCTGGGGCGCGGCTACTCCCGGCGGCGGATGTCGAGGGTGAAGGGCGCCGCCTCCCCGTCGAAACTGCGCACCACCAGGTAGTAGATGCGACCGGCCTCCAGGGGCCCTTGCAGGTAGGACAGCAGCGAGCCGCCGTGGTCGTCGTTGAAGGCCAAGCTGCGGCCGCGGGCGTCCAGGAGCTCCAGCGTGGAGTCGAAGTTGCCGCCCACGCGCAGACCGTAGGTGCCGGAGACCGACGGGACGAAACGCAGCAGCGCTTCACCATCCGGGGGCACAAAACCCGCGTTGCGCCCCATGCGCGCCTGCGCGGCGCCGGCCAGGGGGGAGGGCAGCACCTCCATGGTCAAGTCGAACTCGCCTTCGTCGCCGGAGAACTCGCTCACCAGTGCGTAGAGCACCGTGCCCGCGGGAACCAGGCGCAGGTCGACACGCGAGTTGGTGCCCCCCCCGGCCGGGTCGTCGTCGTTCTCGCCCAGGATGTGGCCCTGCTCGTCGGCGATCACGAGCACCGTGTCCGCGTCGTCGGAAAGCGCGCGCAACACCACGCTCGCCTCGGTGGGCACCTGGATGCGGAAGACACTCGGCTCGCCCGGCTCGAAGCTACCGGAAACACTCATTCCGGTCATGGGCTGCGCGCGGGCGAAGTGGGCGCGGATTTCGCGGGCCCTGCGTTCCTGCGCATCACGCTCGGCCTGCTCCTTGGAGTACTCCAGCAGCTCCCAAAGGGCCGCGGGCACGGAGTGGCCCGTGCTGACGAGCTTTCCCTGCGGATCGATCACCGCGATCGTCGGAATGCCCTGCACGCGGTAGGCCTGGGTGGCGCTGCCCGAAGGGTCGTAGACGAACGTCCAGCCATAGCTGTTGTCGTCGGCGAATCGGCGCTGCAGCTCAGGCCCTTCCTCACCCCACGGCACGCCGACACTGATCAGCACCCAGGTGTCCGTGCGATCGCCGCGCGCATTCCAAAGCGGCCCCAACTCATCCGCCATGGCGCGCACGCAAGGTCCGCACCAGGTGGCCCAGAAGTCGAGCACCACGTAGCGCCCGCGCAGGTCCGCCAAACGCACCGTTTCGCCGCTGCGAATGTCCGTCAGTTCGAACAGCGGCGCTTCCTCGGGGAGCGCGGCGCGTGTGGGTTCGACGGCCTCGATCCTGACCTGGGGCAAAGCGGCAGCCTCGCCGGAGGGGGAGGCGGCGGGCAGGCCTGCGGCAACCGCAAGCAAGGAGACGGCGAGGGGCAGGGCGAAGGGGCGAGTGAGCATGGGACCCTGGGGTTGGGGATGTTCGGGACCGCGGCGGGACACTCCGCAGCGCTCGAACGGCGAGCTTACCACCGAAGCGCCGGAGACGAATCAGCCGTCATTGCGCCCTGCTGCGGGCCGCGGCCCAGGACACTCGCCAGTCCTCGGGCAGCTCCGCTTCGACCCCGCGGGCGGCGTCGCCGATCCCTTCCGGCGAGAGCTCCCGCCAGCGCTCCCACCAACCGTCGAACACCACCCCGGGCTCCCTGCCGGCCAGGTACGCCGGCGCCTGTCCGAGGCCGGCTCGCCCATCCCCATCCGCAAGGCCGATGCCCAGGCCGCGCAGGTACTCACCGCGCAGCTCGGGCGAGAGGGAGAGCTCGACCTCCCAAAGCTGCGGCAACTCCCGCCCCATCCCGCGCCGCAGCCGCCTACCGGATTCGATCCCGCGCCCACGGGCCACGGCCTGCGGGTGGCTGGCAGCGAGCACCTCGGTCACCCGCCGGGTTTCGTCCAGATGCGCCGCCAAGTGCATGGAGGGCACCATGTCCCAGTTGCCGCAGGCCCCTTCCACCAGGCGTTCGACCACCCAGGGATCCTCCTCCGCCCAGCGTTCGATCAAACGCAGGGCCGGCCCGCGAAAGCGCTGATCCAAAAGCGAGCTGCGCAGGTCCGCTCCCGCCCCGCGCCAAACATCCGCCAACCGCTCGGCGGCGATTCCCTGAACGATCGTCTCGCGCGGGGTCTCGATCAGATCGCCTTCGACCCGCGCCACCAGGAAGCGGTAGTATCCGAGGCCTTCGTACACGCGGGCCCGGGCGATCGGAGGCAACGCCTCCGCCTGACGCAGCTTGGTTTCCAGGTCGAAGTTTTGGCGGCGCCCCATCAGGGTCCGACCCAATTGGCGCTGGAAGTGACCTTCGTAATGCAGGCCCGCGTTGGGCACACCCACCGGGCGAAGTAGGGCCAAATCCACCGCTCCCAAGGCCAGAGCGAGTGCCGCCACCGCCCGTGCGGAGAAGGGCCGAACCTGCCACCAACGCTCCACGAGGAACGCGATCAGGATCACCCCGATCAGCAGTGTCGGCAGGTAGTAGCGATACCCGCCCGCCTCCAGCGGCGGACCGTATCCACCCAGGCGCAGGTCGCTGGCCCCGAAGGCGAGGGCGGTCAAGGGCACGTAGAGCACCAGGGGCACGAGCAGATAGGACCCGAGTTCACCGGGCCTTGCGGCCGTGCCGGCGGGCAGGGCGCCGCCTGTCAACGCACCGCGCATCAGCCGCCCGGCGGCTCGCGCGGTTTCCGGCAACAGCGCTCCCAGCGCTAGGGCGAAGAGCGCCAGAAAGAGCACGTTCGCAACCCAACCGGGCACGCCGAAAACACTCGGAAAAGTCGGTGCCGCGAAGAGATCCACGAACAGGAACTCGAAGGCGCGACCGAGGATCTGCCCCGCGTCGGGCCGCGTCGCTTCGGAAGCAAACTTGGCGGACAAAAAACCGACGCCGCGCGCACCGCTCGTGAGATTGAGCACGATGAGCGGAGCGAGTCCGATCGCCAGTCCGCCGAGCCACGGCAGCATTTCGCGCGCGAAACGGCGCCAGCCGACCAGGCCTAGGTGCACACCCACCAGCAGCGCCAGGGGAAGCAGCGCCCCCAGGAACACGGCCACGGCGGCGCCCAGGGCCGCACCGGCACCGGCCAGGCGGCGGGCCCGCCCGCTCCCGGCCGCCAGGGCCCCGGAGGCAACCGCGAGGGCGAGCAGCGTGAAGAACAGATTCTCGAAGTGGTTGCCCGAGGACTTCAGCGAATACTTCACGAGTGTCGCCGGCCCCAGGGCGAAAAGCAGCGCGCCCAGGGCGGCCGCGCGCGGGCCCACGTGGCGCTCCAGCAAGCGCCAAAGCACTACCAAGGCGCCCGCGCCGAGCAGCGCCGGCACCAGCTTGAGCACCAGATAGCTCGACCCGAACAGGGCGAAGAGGGGCACGGTCAAGACCGCGCTCAAGAGCTGCCCCCCCGCGTTGTCGTAGAAGGCGTGCAGCGGGATCTCGCGTGTCCCGGTCAGCATCAGCCACGAGAGCGTGCCCATGGGGTGCAGCTCGTACATGCTCATGGCGACGCTGTCGAAGGCCTGCACCAGGATGCCGGCACGCAGCGCCACGTAGATCGCGAGTGCCAGGAAGAGGGCGATCCTGGCAAACCTCGGCGTAGAGCCTTGCACCGCCGCGGGACCGTCCGCGTCCGCGCTCACGGGCGCTCCTTCGCGCCTGCGTGCATCCAAGCCGATGCCAGGGCGTCCGCGTATTCGTTCCAGCGGTGGCCGGCGTGGGCCCGGATCCAGCGCAGCTCCACCTTGGGCCGCGCTTGGGCCAGGGCGAAAAGTTCCTGCACCAGATCTAGATTGGCGATCGGCCCGGTCTTGCGTTTCCAGCCGCGTTTCGCCCAACCGGGCGCCCAGTCGCGCACGGTCTGCACACACAGGTTGCTGTCGGAGAAAACACGCAACTCGGCGTCCTCGGGCAGCAGGCGATAGGCCTCGATCAGCGCGCGCAGCTCCATGCGGTTGTTGGTCGTCTGGGGTTCGAACCCCTGGATCTCCGCGCGCACACGGCCGCCCGCGACCCAGACCGCGCCCCAACCGCCGGGGCCGGGATTCGGCGAACAACTGCCGTCGGTGAAGACTCCGTCCTCGCCCGGGTCGGGGAAGAGCGCCAAAACCTGCTCGGTGGTGCGCAGGGTGTGTGCCGCCGGGGCCGGACCGCCCCGGCGCGCTCCCCGGCCCGCACTCCCACCACCGCCGCCCTTGGCCTTGCCCTTGGCCGGCCGGCACGCGCGGCATTGGCGCGGCTCCCAACCGGGATAGCGGGCGAGCACCTCGGGCGGCACCCGGAAGCTCTTGCCGCAGCTCTGGCAGGTGAAGTCGCTCACTCCACCCGGCCGAATCGCAAGAGTTCGCGCTCGCCATCCACCAGCAGCAACGCGCCGCCTTCGATCCGCCAGCGCCGCGCCGCCGAGAGCAGTCCCAAGTACCGCGTCTCCAAATCCATCGCTTCGACCGACCCGGCCATGCGTGTCACCGCCAGGGGGCCCGGGGCGAAGCGGCCCTCGGCCAATCCGTCCGAGAGCACCGCGCCGGCAAAGCGGTTCACCCCGGCAAAACCCGAGATTGAAGCATCCGCTGCGACCTGGAGGGTCGGCGCTTCGCGCAGCCCGGGCACATCGCCGAGGGCCGTGCCTTCGAGTTGCTCCACACGCCACGCGCCCTCGATCCGCTCCTGTGTGCCGTTCGGTCCGCCGGATCCGCCCGAGCGGCAGCCGGGCAGCAGGGCCGAGGAACCGATCAGGAGCGCCGTGAGTACGAGAGTCTGGATCAGGGTGCGGTTCATGGCGTGAGGGGCAAGCGGTGGCGAGGCGAAAGCGGTGGAGCCCGAAGTTTAGCCCTGCGCCCGCGCGGCGCGGCGCCGCATCAGCCGCCGAAGCGCGGCGGGCGCTTCTCCAGGAACGCCGCCAGCCCCTCGCGGAAGTCGGCCCCACCCGCGGCTTCGATCAAACCCCGGCGTTCGGCCTCCAGCAGCGCCGCCAGGGGGCTGTGTCCCGCCGCGGCGACGAGTTCCTTGACCCTTGCCAGGGCCCCCGGCGCCCGCCGGGCCAGGGCCTGGGCCACTTCCAACGCCGCCGCGTCCAGTTCGCCGTCCGCCACGACCCGATTGACGAGCCCGGCCTCCAGCGCCTCTTGCGCCTCGATCGGCCGGTCGAGCATCAACACCTCCCGCGCGCGCCACGGCCCCAGCGCCCGCACCAGGGCCGAACTCGCCCCCGAATCCGGCGGCAAACCGAGATTCGCGAAGGCGAGCACCAACCGCGCCGACTCCGCCATCACCACCAAATCCGCCGCCAAAGCGAGCCCCACGCCTCCCCCCGCCGCCACGCCGTTCACCGCCGCCACCACAGGCTTCGGCGACCGCGTGATCTCCTCCACCACCGCATGGGAGCCCGCCGAGAGATCGTCCAAGTACCTCGCCGCGCCCTCCCCCGCCGCCCGCACCGCGCGCAGGTCCGCGCCCGTGCAAAACACCGCCCCCTCCCCGCACAGCACCACCGCCCTCACCTCGGCCGCATCCAACTCCGCCCGCAGCGCCCCCTGGAGCGCCCGAATCGACTCCACATCAAAACTCCCCCGCGCCCCGGGCCGCGTCCAAACCACCCGAGCCACCGCCCCCACCCGCTCCACCCGCACCGGTCCCGCTTCGTTCGCCATCCTCACAACCTAGCGCATGGGCGGTGTCCTCCGCCCCGCAGCTTGTTCAGGCGGTCGCAGCCAAGAACGGAGCACCTACCGACGGCTGTCCACCACCCCAGCTTCCCGGAACGAGCGCCACTCGGGTTCCCGCTCCGTCGCTTGGGCATCTGCGAGATCCAGGCGCGACAGGATCCAGGAGTACGCGCCCCACACGAACGCGTCCAATGTATTCCTCTCCCAATTCGATGATCCGCTCCGGCGAACACGCGGCGCCACGAGGACATCGCTTGAAATGCCCAACATCCGAACGACCGACGCACCGCGGATGACCACGGACAGGCCAGGGTCCCCCACGAACCCCGTCAGGTGGACATTCTCCGGAGCGTGCATCAGGAGCGATGAACACAAACCGATGAGCGCGGCCGTGTCCTCGGGTGAAAGCCGAGCATGAAGCAGCGCGGAATGGGGGTCCAACGGGTCCTCCCGACACCAAACGTCCCCGTCATCGTAAACGGCAATCCAAACTCGCCGACCGCCCTGACCGGGAGCGCTGCTTGCCGCGGCGCTAAAGATGGGCGGACCGACTTGACCGGCGGGCCCTTCATACCAAGCGGGGTTCGCATCGGCGAACATCGACCAGTTACCTTGGCTTCCCTCGTTCGCCGCCGGCTCCCTTGTAGCCGCGCACCCGCCGAGAAGCGCCAGGATGGCGCACGCCAACCCAACTCTCCTGAGCCCGCGCCCCGCCAGCAATCGCTCAACGGGAGTTTTCTTCAGCATCACCATCCTCGTCACCATCTTCGCGGTCATCAGGAGTCACCCGGCTGTGGGTTTCGGAAACTCTGGCGCCCATCGCAGTCCAGCACCAGGGGCTTTGGCAATCGACCGTTTAGGTCATGGCTCCTGCAAAACACCCTCCATGTGACCCTGCTGGTTTTTTCGGACACCGGGTTTATGTCGGTCAGAGATTGTAGCAGTACGGGATGGGGCCTGGGGAAGGTACCCCTTCCCCAGCGGGGGAGCCGCGCGGAGCCTGCCCAGGGCAGGCTAAGGCGCAGCGCGGCGGTGCGGGGGCGGAGCCCCCGGGAGGTGGGGGTGCGGGGGAGGAGACTCACAAGTTGTGGATAGCGCTCCCGGCCGCTCGCTCCAGCTCCCTGTCGGCCTCCATCGGAGTCTTGTAGCCGATCGAAGAGTGGATCCGCTGGCGGTTGTAGAAGACCTCGATGTAGTCGAGGGTCGCAGCGCGAGCGTCGCAAACTCCCTGCCACCTGTGATGGTGGGCCCACTCCTGCTTGAAAGTGCCAAAAAAGCTCTCGATCACGGCGTTGTCGTAGCAGTCGCCAGCCCGGCTCATGCTGGAACTGATCCCGTGGGCCGCAAGGAGTGCCTGGTAGGACTCGCTGGCGTACTGGGATCCCCGGTCGGAGTGATGGATGATTTCCTTGGCTGGCGAACGCCAGCTCAGCGCATGCCTCAGGGCATCCTCGACGAGGGACGCGCGCATGTGATCGGCCAAGGACCATCCGACGATGAGCCTGGTGCCGAGATCGATGATGGCCGCGAGGTAGGCCCAACCGCGAGCGGTCTGGATGTAGGTGATGTCCGCGCACCAGACTTGGTCACTGGAAGCAGCGCGAAACCGCCTTTGGAGTCGATTCGGAGCCACAGGGCGCTGATGCTTGGAGTCGGTCGTCACGCGGAAGCGGCGCCGGATGCAGCCGGCAAGGCCGGCGCCTCGCATCAAGCGAGCTACCCGCTCGCGGCTGGCGGACACACCGCGCCGGGCCAGCTCCTGACGAACGCGAGGGCTGCCGTATGTGCCGCGGCTCTGCTGATGCACCTCGCGCACCTGTTCGAGCAACTTGGCATTCTCGACCTCTCGAGCGCTCGGCGTCTGCCGGCACCTGAAGGCGTAGAATCCGCTGCGCGAGACCTGGAGAACCTTGCACATCAAAGCGATCGGGTACCGTGCCTTCTCCGCCTCGATCAGCGCGAACGCCGATCCTCTTCCTTGGCGAAGAAGGCTGCGGCTTTTTTAGGAAGTCGCGCTCCATCTCAAGCCGACGATTGTCGCGCCGGAGCTTGCGCAGCTCCTCGCGCTCCTCGCTTGTCAGAGGGCCTTCGGAGTCCCGAGACTCGTCGATATCGGCCTGCTTGACCCACTCTCGAAGCGAAGTCTCTGTCAGATCTAGGTCCTTCGCCACCTTGCCGATGCTGCCCACCTTCCGGACTAGCCGGACGGCGTCAGCCTTCTGCTCACGGGAAAAGGAGCGTCGCTTGCGTCGTGCCATGTCGAACATCCTCGCCCAACTCGGGCTATCTGGGGTGTCCGAAAAAGGCAGGCAAGGTCACATGGTCCCGCGACAGCCAGGAGCGCTTCCCATCACACACCTATGGGGTCGCCATGCGGACCTCGATCGCATCCTTCGTGCTGCCCGGCATCTCTGTGGGCTTCTCGCCGTCGACCAAGACCTGCCAGATCTCGACGGTCAACTGGCGGCGCGAGACCACCTTGCCCTTTCCACGTGGCCCTGTCACGGGTGTCCAAGCACACCACAGCAGCAACCTCAGCCTGGCCGACCCAGCAAGTCGGCCAGATCGCGGGCCCCATGGACGAGTCCGATGATTTCCAGAGCATTCGGAAGAACTCGGTAGAACACCTGGCCTTTCGCAGGTTCTCACGCCGCCTGAGTGGCCACGCACACGATGGCGGCCATGTCGCGCGCAATTTCGCGTACCTCCTCGCTGCGAGGACCTGAGGCGAAAATGGTCTGCTTGACCGTCGCCTCGCGCAGTGCTCGGATCTTCTCGGAAAACGTTCGGCGGGGATGCTTCCCTCGTTTTTGGTGCGCCCAGACTTCGATCCAGGTAATCATTGCCATGCAAAG
>JBJHAV010000012.1:0-31343 GCA_050480685.1 Planctomycetaceae bacterium
GCCGCCGCGCGGGGGGGGGGGGTGGGGTGCTGGGGGGGGGGGCGGGGGGGGGGCGGGGGGGGCGCGGGGGGGGGGGCGGGGGGGCGCGGGGGGGCCCCCCCCCCCCCGCGCTCCCGAACCGCGCGGGCCGGCGCTCCCGGCCCCCTATCCCTGCTGCTGGCGGTGCTCGGGCTCGGCCGGGCGCATGGGCAGGCGCGAGGCGAGCACCACCAGGCTCGGCACGGGCGGGAAGGGCATGGTCAAGCGCCAGGCCCGGAAGGCCTCCGGGTCCCAGCCGAGCCGCGTCAGGGCGTGGCGCACCAGTTCCATCGAGCGCGGCACCTCGGCGGAGCTCAAGCCGGCGAGGCCCCGGCCCAGGTCCACCAGGCGCTCGCCGAAGGGCAGGTGGCGGCCCTCGCGCTGGGCCGCGCCCAGGGGGGCTTGGCCGTCCATTCGGCTGAGCAGTTGCGCCTTTGGCGGTCCGATCCAACCCAGGTCGCGGTGAATCAACACATCCGCCTGCAGGTGCTCGGCGGGTGTCAAAAGGTGCGCGCCCACTTCGCCCCAGGCGTCGTCGTCCTCGCCGTGGCGCGGGCCGACACGCCGGGCCACATGGGCGTAGGTGCACGACAGCAGCCCCGAGTTGCCGATCGGGCCGCCGGGCAGCTCGTAGCGCTCTTCCTTCGGCGTGCGCACGAGCTTGACCTCGGGCAGCGGATCGGAACAAAAGTCCGCGAGCAACGGGGCGGCCTCGGGACCGCCCGGGGGCGGCTCCAAAGGCTCGCCGTCCCGGTGCCGCACCCTTCCATCCTCCAGGGAATAACTCTGGGACGAAAAGAGCAGCCAACGCACATCGGGCCGCATGCGGCAAAAGTCCAAAAGGCCGCCGATTTGCGCCACATCGACCCAATCGGGGTCCTCGTCATTCGGGGCGAGCACGCTGATCGAAAGCTGCACCCTGGCCTGCACTCCCCAAATCGCGCTGCTGCCCTGGAAGGCGGAGCGCCGGGCCTGTTCGAGGGTTTGGGGTTCGAGCCGCTCGTGGGCGAGCCCCTGCACCAATCGCTCCAGGGTGGCCCGATTCCCGGCGTGTTGGCGCACCATCGCTTCGAAGGCTTCGACCGCCGAGGAGAGGCCGGTAATTGCGTCGCCGCCGGCCCGTCGCGCCAGGGCGCCTTGCCACTTGCCGAGGCCCGCGGAGCCCGGGACAAAACGCAGGGCCGCCGCCGCGTCCGCGCTGCCGACCAGGCGCGCGGCTTTCCAAGCGAGGGTTTTGTCGAGCCCCAGGGTGCGCGCCACCTCCTGGGGCCGCGCGGGATCCACCCCGGCGGCGCGCAGGGCGACCTCCAGGGCCCCGCGCAGATCCTGCACGGCGCGGGCGTAGGACGGGGCAAAGGGACCTGCGGCACGCTCGACGTCCCGCTGGCGCGGGCCTTCGAAGGACGGCGAGTGGATTTTCATTCGTGGCGGGGGATGGCCTAGGTTCGGAACCTTCGTCTAACCTACGCAAGACCGAGCCCGATGGCAAAAGGGCGCGCCACCGTTTGCCGTCCCGCCGGGGCACTGCCCGGCGAGGAAGGCGATTTTCAGCCGGAGAGCCCAACTTTCGGGCGGCCGGGAGTTCGCAGGGCCGGACTTCGATCAGCAACCCACCCGAGGAGAGAGCATGACGCCGGAACGTCGCACCGCAATCCTGACGACCCTGGCCGGATCCTTTGCGCTGGCCTTTTGTTTCCTCCCCTGGGGCTCGGTCCAGGCACATGTGGACTGGGGGTATTCGGGCGGAGCTGTATTGGATGCAGCGAATCCGCTCAAGGTGCTGGGCGAGGTCTTCGCGGGGACTCCGTTAAACGTCAACGGTTGGAGCGGTCGGTTGCAGGGCGCAGGCATCACACTCGACAACTACCTGATCCCCATTGCCTCCGCGTTGCTGATCGCCCTGGTGTGGTTGCGCGCGACCTCCGTTTGGAGCGCGCCGCCCTTCCTGACGTTTGCCCTCGGACTCTACGGACTCCTTCACCTTGTCGGTTTGGGCCTGCTCTTCCTGACCAGCGCTGAGGTGACCCTGCGCACCGGCTGGCTCCTAAGCCTGATCGCCTGGGTCGTGCTCTTTAGTTTGCAGGGGGCTCGCACGGGCGCCGACAGCGAGGCTCAGCCGGAGCCCATCGATCCGCTTCAGGGCCGCGTGTAGGCGCGGGAGCGACCTTCGCCGGGATACCGAGCGGTAGTTGTCAACGATCTTGAGACAGCTTGCTCATGGCATCATTGACCAGGGGCGTGGTTGTCCTTGGTCGGCGGGTCGATCGGCACAGCGGGTCCGGCCTCGATGCGCGGGTAGGGGGACAGCTCATAGGGGTCGGGAAAGCGGACGACAGCAGAATCGTGCGCCGCTGCATCCCCTGTTGGGGGTTCGGGAGCGGTATCCGCTGGACCGAGCATCAGCGCCTCGCGCGCATCGGCGCTGGGGGGGTGAGGTCCTCCTCCGTGGGCCCGGGGCCATTGGGCCTTTGCGCCAGCGAGCGCTCGTCGCGCGAAATCCAAGACTGCCGCCAAGTCGCGAAGACGGCCGCGAAGAGGCGCAAGAGCAACGCTGCGCCGAACAAGGGATGGGAAGATCGTTTTTTTGCGTGTCCCCAGCCCAACCTACCAACGCTCGCCTAAGGACACCATCCTGGATGGGGAGCGCTAGGACGTAGAACGGCGTGAAGCTTCTGATGGTGGCGCCTTGTGGGAGGATCTGGCGCGCCGGAAGCCAACCCACGGCGCCGCGCTTAGAGTGGGTGGGGTGGATGAGCTACGCCGCTTCACGGCCCGCGACGGGACGGCGCTCGCCTACCGTCGTCGCGCGCCCGATGGGGATCGCAGGAACCCACCCGTGGTACTGCTCCACGGTGCCGCCAGCAACTCCACGCGCTGGTGGAACCTGGTCGGTGCCAGCAAGCTGGGTCGCGATCGGGCGCTGTTGCGGCCGGATCTGCGGGGCCACGGCGCGTCCGTGTGGCGCGGGCCGGCGTGCATGGACGTTTGGAGCGACGACCTCGCCGATCTGCTGCGCGAGGAGGGCGAGGCCGAGGCCTACGTGCTCGGTCACTGCCTCGGAGCCAACCTCGCGGTGCACTTCGCCGCCCGCCACCCCGCGCTCGCCCGCGGATTGGTGCTGGTCGAGCCGATGCCCCAGGGTGCCCTGGTCGGCTCCACCGCGCGGCTGCGCACCTTCGCCCCCCTCGTGCGACTGGCTGTGACCCTGGTGCGGGCGGCGAACAAAGTTGGCCTGCGCCGCAGACGCTTCGAGGCCCTGGATCTCGAGGCCCTCGACCGGCAGGTGTTCGAGACATCGGGCTCCGCTGCCGCGCGTCGCGGGCTGATCCGGCGCTACGGCTCGCCCTGGCACGATCTGCGCACCCTGCCAACGGCCCAGTACTTGCAAAACCTGCTCGAGTTGCTGCGGCCGCTGCCCCTGGCTCCGATCCGCTGTCCCTGCCTCGCCCTGCTCTCGAAGGGCCGCCTAATGGCGGATCCGGCCCGCACCCGCCTGGCCCTGCGCGAGCTCGGCAAGCTCGAGATCGCAGAGATCCAGGCCCAGCACTGGATCCCCACCGAGCAACCCGAGGCCCTGCGCGAGCAGGTCGACACCTGGGTCACGCGGCAGGAACGCCAGGCGCCCACGTCCTGAACGTCATCCCTGGCGCAGGCCAGGCCGGCTTTCGCCGCGCCTGGGCCCGGCCGCAGAGCGATCGGGGCACACAAACTCGGGCCCCAGCAGAGCCTGCATGCGCGCTGGGGGCTTCGGCCCGGTCTCCCGCCGTGACGTCCTGGAGAGCCACGATCCGATTCCTTAGGGTCGCTGTATCGCCCCGATCCGCCTTGGACAGCGGAAGGGCCAGGCGGCCCGGGGGTTTCGTTCGTTGCCTCATCACAGGAGTGCCAACATGTCCATCGCCAAAGTCATCGAGATCACCGCCGAGTCGAACAAGTCCTTCGATGATGCGGTCCGTCAGGGAGTCGAGCGCGCTTCCCAGACCGTGAACAACATCCAGAGCGCCTGGATCAAGGAGTTTAAGGCCGACGTTAAGGATGGAAAGGTGGCCACCTTCCGCGTGAACCTGATGATCACCTTCGTGCTCTCGGACTGACAAGTTCAGCAGGAGCCGGTTGAATCCGCCGGGGTGGGGCTGCGAGTGAGCGCTTCGCGGTCCGGGCCTGATTTCGCGGACGCGTCGGCGCTCAGCCGGTCAGCGCAGGTGGTCCCACCGGCCGGGGTCGTCCTCTAGTGCGCCGCGGTCCCAGTCTCCATGCACGGCGGCGGCTTCGTAGGTGGTCTGCAGGAATTCCAGGAGGACCCGGTCCGGGTCGGGGGCGACGCGGACGGCCTCGTAGGGCAGGAGGAACTGTCTGTTCTCGTTGCTGTAGAAGGCCTCCGGCGGCCCAACCGGGTGCTCGGCGAACCCCCGCGGCTCGGGGTAGGCGTAGGCGTAGAACGCGCCTTCGTCGCCACCTCCGGGCCAAAAACCGCAACTGCTCAACTCGTGGGAGTAGCCCTCGACCATGACCCAGTCGCCGCAGTTTGGAGCGCCGCCAGGATGCCGCGGTGCGCGCCGTCCCGAGAACCGCGTGCAGGCCAGGTCCATCGCCCCCCAGAAGAAGTGCACCGGACTGACCTTGCCGATGAACCGGGACCGGAACACCCCGAAAACGCGGTCGACCTGGGTGAGCTGTCGCCAGAACAGATGCGCCGAGACAGGGTCATAGGTGGCGTGCTCGTAGTCTTCGGCGAAGGGAATGGCCGGGTCGACCTCATTCGGGGTGGCCTGGATGGTGACGTCGAGGCCCAGTTGGTGCAGCGCATCCAGAAACTTGGCGTAGAACTCCGCGACCGGTTGCGATTCCAGTGTGACCGTCCGCATCTCGCCACTGCTGCTGCGCACCAAAAGGCGGTGGTCGATGAAGTCGAACTCGATGTCGAAGTTGCCTGCTCCGTAGGGTATGGCCGTCGTCGTCAGGCCCCGGGGGCTGACATAGAGCGTGGTCTGCCACCAATGGTTGAAAAAGGGGGCCTGGGCGAGCCGAATCTTGCCCACGATCTGGACCCACATGTGCAGGGTGTCGCGGGTTTTGGTCCAGTCGTCCACCCGTAGGCTCGGCCACCGCGAACCGTTCGAATCCGTCGGTCGTTGCACGTCTCTCGCTCCTCCTCGCCAATCCGCTCGGCGATGCTCGGGATGGTCGTGATCGGGGCGACAGCCGGCAAGGCTGCGCGCATGCTGCGCCAGCCCAAACGACAGACCTACCGGAACACCAACCGCGGGCGCCGTTGACACGGGGTACGCCCCACACGCCGAAGTTTACCCGGCGGGAGGTCGGGTCCAGTACGACCTCGTCGCGCAGGGGCAGGGCAGAGGCCGGCACGCCGTGGTAGGTGAGCAGAGGCCCATGAGCACGAGGTAATCAGGTCGACGAGGCACTGGATGAATTCGAGCGGGCGAGCACCAAGCCTCCGGTCCAAGGCCGCCATGGTTTTCGACGGAGTCTGCTAACTTTCGCATCGTCTCGCAGCATGAAGCACCCTGCATGGGGTGTGGGCGGGCGACATCGCGGCAGAGGTGCTCCAGCGCCTCCCCGTCGGCGGCAGGGATGCAAGTGGATTGCGTGGCTGACCCCCGGACCGCAGGTTTCCTCCGGCTTCTGCCGCGGAGGGGAGTCGGCCCCGGTCACGGCGGGAGCCGGGCTCAGTCCGGGAGCACCGGATCCGGAGACGGATCGACGGGAGGCAGGGGGATCAAGAGCGCTTCTTGCTCGAGGGCCTTGCCCTGGCGGTCCATGGCGGTGATGACGGCCTGAAGTTCGGGCGGGGCGCTCCTGCGCACGCGGGCGAGTACGGGGAGGGAGCCCCGGAGGAGCTCGGGTCGGCCGTAGAGGGCCAGGCGGCGCTCGAAGTCGGGGGGGACGTGCAGGCTGGCGCGACCGGAGGGAAGGGCGGCCCGCACGCGCAGGTATTCATCGAGACCGACCGGGTCGTAGTCGCCGACATGCAGGACGCGGCAGGCGGGCAGGGAAGCGATCCAAGCCAGGGCGCGCTTGTCGAATCGGCCGGAGGTCCAGACGGCGGCGTCGATGGAAGGGAGGATCTGCTCGACGTGCAGGAAGAGCTCGAGGTTCTCGACCAGGGCAAGGGTGCCCTCGAAGGACCAGCGGGCGCCGGGGTCCAAGGAGACGCCGGCGAGACCATAGGAGGCCGTCAAGGCGGCTAGGGGGAAGGACTGGTCGCCCCGGCGGAGGACGGCGTCGCCGAAGCCGCGGAGGAAGACGGGGACGGCGGCCAGGGGCCCGCCGGCCTTCGAGTCGCGGAAGTTGGCGGTGGCCTGGGCGCGGGCGGGGAGGGGGTCGGAGGTGCCGCGGAGACCCGACGGGTAGTGGGTGGCAATCCAACTCTCGAGGGCGGCGGGGTCTTGCACGAGCACGCGCTTGCCGCCGCCGGCCTTGTGCTCGGTCATCACGCCGAACTCGAAAAGTTGGGCCAAGCGGCGGCGCATCGGGGGAGTCAGTTCGGAGGCGACCAGGGAGCCGTGGGCCAGCAGGCGCTCGAGCCGGGAGGCGAGGGGGTCAAGGGGCATCGGCGGGCTCCCGGTGCCGTCGCAGGCGTGAGGTCTCGTCGAGCACGAGGCGATCGCGGCCCGGGCCCGGCGGGCGCAGGAAGTAGAGCGTGTCCACGCAATCGCGGGCCTCGGGGCTGGCGACTACGGGTACGAAACCCATCTGGGAGGCGTGCTCGATCAGGGCGCGCAGGTTCGGCGCGTCGAGGGTCGCCACCTCGTCCAGGAAAAAGGGGACCGCCACGTCGTTGTCAGACAGCATCGAGCGCAGGAGCTCGAGGTGGACGAGGACCTTGATGGTCGTGCTGGTGCCTTGGGACTCGATCTGCGAGAGAGAGTCGAAGGACTTGGGCTGTCCGCGCGCGTCGATGACCTTGAAGCGCAGGTCGAAGAGTTCCGCGAGGTCGAGACGCGGGCGGTCCTCGAGCCACTTCTGCACGTCCACGGCCGCGCGCGTGCGGCCCTCGGGGCCGGCGAAGAGGGGTACTTCCTCCACGTCGACGACCGACCTCAAGCGCTGGATCAGGTCGTGCTGGGGGGCCAACTCGAGTTCAATGCGCTCGAGATTGGAGACCTTCCCGCGCCCCAGGGCCGCGGTCAGGCGCGAGACCTCACGGCGGATCTCGTCGACCCCGTCGAGCAGGGCTTTGAAGGCGTTGCGCAGGCCGTCGACGAGGGAGGCCCACAGATCCTTCACGGCCTTTTCCCGTTCCTCGAGGGCCGCCAGCTCGTCCTCGAGGAGCGCGATCGTCTCCTTCTCGGTGGCTCCGGCGATGCGATCGGCCGTTCGGAAGAGGATCTCCGCGAAAAGTTTTTCGACGCGCCGCGAGAGGTCGAGCTGGCTCCGGGATCCTTGGCGGTAGTCGCTGACGAGAGCATCGAGGCCCAGGTCGTCGAGCGGGCCGGCGTCGGTCGTGGGCACCCAGTCCGTCGGCGCGGGAGTAAGCCGGGTCACGTCGGAGGCCTGGCGCTCGAAGGCCGTGCGCACCTCCAGCGAGCGGCGCTCCCGCTCGTTCAATGCGAGGGCGACAGTTTTCAGCCTGTCGCCGATGACCTGGACTTCCTTGACGTTCGCCTCCGTGCGGACGCGCAGGTCCGTCAGATCCGCGGTGACCTCGTCGAGCTCACACCGTCGGCGGGTCCAGGTCTCGAAGGCGTCGAGGCGCTCCCGTGCCGCGGCCAGCTCCTCAGCCACCTGCGCCCGCTCGGTGAGCAGTTCCTCCCGCGCCAGGGCGTCGCGCAGCAATCGCGCGAGGCGCGCCTCGTCCGCCCGGATCTCGGCGATGCGGGCCTGGACCGCCTCGACGTCCTCGTATCCGGCCAGGGGCGAGGGGTGCTCCGGCGGGGGGCGGCGGATGCGGAGCCCCTCGAGGGCAAGGCCTTCCCCGTCGAAGGCCCCATGCACGCGCCGCACGAGGGCCAAAGCAGCCGCCTCATCGAGCACGCGCACGCGCCCCTCGTCGATGACTTCGCCGAGGAGGGAAGCGTCGAGCACACCGAACACGTCCGCCAGGGCGTCGTCTGCGAGGCCCGAGCGCTCGCGCAGACGGGTCACTACGGCGTCGCCAAAGCGCTCGACGAGCCGCAAGTCGGCGTCCAGCCGGCGCCGGACCTCTGCGAGCTCGCGCTCGACCCGGGTGCGGTCCGCCTCGCCGGCGGCCTGCAGGCGCGCGGTGAGGTCGTCGTAGCGCTGCTGCAACCGTCCCCGGTTGGCCGTCTCGAACTCCGGGACGAAGGTCGCGGCGAAGTCGCGCAAGGTCTCGAGCTCCTGGTGCCGGTGCTCGAGCCCGCCCGCCTCCTTCGAGAGCCGATGGCCCTCGGCGAGTGCGGCTGCCTGCTCCTCTTTCAGTCGCTCCTCGTCGGCACCCAGGGCCGCGCGCTCGTCGTGGATTTCCCGCTTCAAGGCCTCGACCCGCGCCCGCTCAGCCTCCAGGGCCGCCTCGATCGCCCGCCACTGGGCCGCGAGGCGCCCGCGGGTCCCCTCGCGCTCGCCCCATAGGGCGACCAGCTCGGCGATCGAAGGCGCGACGATCCGCAGTGCCGCGATCTCGCGGGCCTGGCCATCGACCCGCTGAAACAGCTCCGTGTAGTCCTTTCGCAGGTCCACCTCGGTCCGGCGGAGCTGCGGACGGGCGATGTCGAGGAACAGGCGCTTGAGCTGGTCCTGCTCGATGCGCGACAGGCGCAGGAGGTTCTTGAACAGGAAGCGGAAGCTCTCGTACGACCCCGAGCGCTTCAGGGGCACGAGCCCGAGGGGCGCCCCGCCCGCGTCGCCGCCCGCGGTCAGGGCCGCGCGCAGGTGCCGGGGCTCCATGGCCCGCAACTCGCGGCCGATGAGCCGCCGGGCGACCTCGTCCCACGGGCGCGGTCGGCGTTCGTCGAGGAAATCCTCGCGCTCGTACGCGCCGGCGTAGGCGAAGCGCTGGTACTCGAAACCCTGCACCGGGCCGAGGCCGCGTAGGCCAAAAACCTGCAAGCCCGTCGGCGTCATGCATTCGAACAGCATCAGGCTGCCGCTCTCGGGGAAGTAGTGCCGTCGTGTCTCGGCCCACCCGTGGGAGAAATGCATCTGGCGCGCGTCGTCGATATAAAGGAACTGCAGCGCCGAGATCAGCGAGGTCTTGCCGACGTTGTTGGAGGCCACGAGGTGGACGGGCTCGTGCAGCTCGAGCTCGGCGTAGTCGTAGACGCCCGAGCGCAGGAGCACGATCCGTAGGGGGCCGCGGGCGAGGCTCATGGGATGTCTACCGCGTAGGGGTCTTCGTTCGCGTGGCTTCGCCACTTGTGGTTTCGTCGCTCGTCAGCGCGCCACCCGTGGCTCCATCACCGGTGAACTCGTCACTTGTGGACTCGTCACTTGTGAGCTCGCGCGCCTCCGCCTCGCCCAATACCTCCAGGCACAAGTCGAAGAACCGCCACACGGGGGCTCGGAAGCGGAAGCGATCCTCACCGACGGCCTCGGCGAAGCCGAGGCGCTCGAGGCGCTGCACGATGCGCGCCAGATCCTCCGGTGTCGCCGAGTCGGCCTCCGCCATGCAGCGTCGCCAGCCCTCGCGGGTCAGGTGGGGCAAGTCAGCGAGGGCCTGCCCGGCCGGGTCGAGGGCGGTTGTTTCGAGGTCCTTGCCCGCGTCCCCCCAGGCCTCAACCAGGACGAAGACGAATACCGCGAGCTGGGTCGCTTCCTTGCCGAGGTCCTCGCTGGAGCGGAAGTAGTAAAACCCGCGCTCATGCTCGACCAGGTCGAAGCCGAGGGCGGCGAAGAGCGCCCGGTAAGTCCCGTAGTCCGTGCGCAGGGCCAGGTAGAGGGGGCCGTCCTCGGCGCTGAGGTGGCGGCCCGAGCGCAGCTTGTCGAACAGCTCGCCGAGGTGACCCTTGTCCGTCAGGTCGACGACGGTCACGGCGTCACCTCGTCCAAGGCGAGGGGCCAGGCCTCGAGGCGGCCGTGGGCGACGGGATACTGGCGCGGACCGGCGTCCTCGGGCACATGGACGGGGCCGTACGCGCCGCTGGCGATGCGCCCGAAGGCGCGCAGTTGGGCGGTCAAGGGGTGGGTCGGCCAGCGTGCGAGGACGAAGGCCAGGGTGTCCTCGAGGGGCACGGCGGCGCCGAGGAACCGGGCGAGATCGGTCTCCGTGATTAGCTGCAGGTCCGGGGGCGGGGGCGCCTCGCCAAGGGGTGCGGGGGGCCGCGGCTCGTAGCCGGCCAGTGCGGCGAAGCGCGCGCGCAGCTTGTCGTCGGAGAGCAGACCCTGGGGGCGCCAGCCGGTCAGGCCAAGGCGACCGTTGATGCGCAGGGGGCCGATCCCCTCCGCGCGGATGCGCCGCAGGACCTCAGCCGCGCCGCGTTGCAGGCGGCTGTCGCGCCGCAGCCTCTCGTACAGAGGTGCGATCTCGTTGACCGCGGCGAGGTGATCCTCGGCCGCCGCGCGCCGCATGCGCGCCAGGCGTGCCGCGGCGCGCGCGAAGGCCCGCCGCAAACCCCCATGGGCCAGGAATCGGCGCTCGCCATCGCCCAGGGTCCCCACCAACCGATCGAGGAGCGTCTCCATTTCCCCGCTCACGCTGACGAGGTCACGCAGAGGCTCCAGGTGTCGCTCCCACAGGCGCCGCACGACCACGAAGCGGTCGACGGCCGAGACCTCGCCGGAGCCGGAACGCAGGCCCTGGGCCTCGCTGACCACCGACTCGCGGTTGCCCTCCGAGAGCAAGCGCACCTTTTCGATGGTGCGGTCGAGCTCGCGCAGGGCCAGGGTCGCACGGCTGGCGTCGCCACCCTGGATGGCCTCGGCCAGGTCGCCTTCGGTCGAGCCGATGTCGAAGAGGTAGGCGCGCAGGACTTTCGCCGTGGTCAGCTGTTGCCGGTGCGTCAGCCATGCCAGCAGCTCGCCAAGGGCCTGCGAGAGCTCGAACGAAGCGTCGGCGTGGGCCGCACGCTCGAGGATCCCGAGTTCCTCGGCCTGCCGGTACAAGTACTCGACCGTCGGCTGAGCCTCCGAGCGGTGCCGCGCGATCAGCCCATGAAGCTCGGCCTCGTCGAGGGCGCCCCGTCCATAGAGGGTCATCACCCATTCGGTGTTCTCTGCCAAGAAGCGGAAGAAGCTGTGGGGCGCGATGACCATGCGGCGAATCGCCGAATCGAGGCGCTCGCGGCAGCCTTTGCGGCTCAATCGAGCGCCTCCGGCGGGCTGCGGAGTATATCCCGACGGCCGTTGGTCGCCGACGCGCCCCCCTGGGGTCCCCCGGATGTCCGAGGGCCCTCGGGGCCCGGACTGGCGGCCGGGGGCCAGGAGTACGGGTACCTGGGTACCGAGACCGGACCGTTTTTACCGATCCAAACCGGCGGCGACGCCAGGCTTCGCGTCCTCCGTTTCCGGTCGATGATCAGCCACGCCCGCTTGGACCAGCAGCCTGGGATGCATCCTGGATCCCCGTGCGAAAGGCCTCCAGCCGGTCACGGATCGAGGCGCGGTGCGCGTGGATCGAGCGTTGGATATCTCCGAGCAGGGGGTTCCCATCGGACTCCAGGTCCGCGAGCAGGCTCGTGATGGGGGCCAGAGCATTGACCTGGAACGTCGCGCCCACGTCTCGGCCGAGGAGGTAGGCTCCTGCCTCGCCGTAGCTCAGTCGCCCGGAGGCGAAGCGATCCATGCACTCGGTCTGGATGCGCTGGTCAGCTGCCGCGTCTTCAGCGTCGCGCAGCAGGGCGTAGGCATCCTGGATGTCGCGGAAGATTCCGCGGGGACCACGGTCGCGGTAGGCCAAGATCTTGAGGCCCACGACCGCGGGCAGGGTCGCCAAGCGGAGCTCGACTTGGGACAGCTTGATTCGACAGGAGTGGCGATCGAGGGCATCCAGGCCCGCTGTGCCCATCACGTGACCGTCGGGCCAGGCCAGGACTCCCGGCGGGGCTTCGATTCCTCCGTAGGGGATTACGTCCAGCAGGCCGCCTCGCTGATGGCTAAAGCGGTGCGGCGTGTTCATCGGTCGGAATCGCTCGTCTGATGTCAATGCGGAACGAAGTGCCTCGTATTCGCCCCACGAGTCGACACGCACCGCGAAGTCCCAGTCCAGGGTGCGCCGGGCGAGTCGCACCTCCCAGGCCGAGGCGCCGCCGATCTGGATGGCACCCGCACCGATCAGGCAGGGGGCCAAGCCGATGTCCTCTGCGGCCTGGTACAGGTCCGCGAATAGCTCTAGATCGGCGGCGGTGTACGGGAGCTCAGCCATCGAAGGAGGCCAGCAACTTCTGGTGAAGGCGCTGGGTGGTCTGGACCACGCGCTCGTCCGTTTGGATCAGGCACTCGGCCCAAATCCAAAGTTCCTGGATCAGGGGAACCCCCGGAAGCGCCGGGTGCTGTTGCTCGTCGTGGAGCCCGTAGCGGTCGAGCAGCGTCAGGGGCCCTCGCGGCTCGGGTGCCAGGGCGAGGGCCTTGGCGACCGTATTTCGTTGGCCGGGAGGGACGTGGAGGGTGGCGTGGTGGGTCGCTAGGTATCCGGTCAGATGCGCCGCGGCTCGCTCGCCGCCCAGAAGGCAGCCGAGGTCCGGCCCGGCTGCGGCTAGACGCTGTTCCAGGTCCTCGCGGTCGGGCAGCGCAAGCAAGCGGTAGCCTTTAGGGTGGAGCTTGGGGCGCACCTTGGTGGCCCAACCGTCGCCAAAGCGCAGGAGCGCGGCGGCGCGCTCGCGCACCCGCCAGCGGCGCTCGCCCAACTGCTCGAGGATGCCGAGTTCGAGCAACTGCTTGCGCCCGGCGCCTACTGCGCCGAGCGCGATGCCAGCTCGCTGGGCGAGCTCGGTCTGTGTCAGGTCGCCGGCGGCCGGATCTCTGAGGAACGCCCCCAGCAGGCGCACCTCGGTGCCCCGCAGGCCCAGCCGAGGGGCTACGGGGGCGGCGGGCGGGCGACCCGTGATGAGGATCCGCACCCCCGGCGCCCAGAGCCAGGCATTGCCACCCAGGTCGAGGTAAGGGATCCCCGCGGCGCGCAGATCCGTGCCCAGGAGATCGGCGATCCGCTCGGCGCAAACCAGCGGACGCTCGCCAAGCGCCTCCAGCAGGCGGACGCGGTGCAAGAGGGGGCCGACCTGAGCTCGGCGCAATCCCCGGTGCTCCAGGACGGTTAGCTCGACCGTCTTTCCGTCGAGCTCCAATTCGATCCGCGGGTGGGGGCCAGTCTCGGGCCCGGGCTGCTGTGCCAGCAGCCGCGCCTCCAAGGGGATTTGCTCCCGGAGCGCATCGAGGCAGCCGTGGAGCAACGCACCTGCACCCTGCTTCGGGCGCTTGGGCGGGGTCTCCCTGCGAGGGGGCATCCCCTTTTCAGGCTTCTGGGGGAGGTCCATGGGCGGCGCGGTTTACTGAGCTGGCCTAGGCGGCTGGGCCGTGGCGGGGGAACGGCCGCCTTCGATTTCGTCTTTCCATACGTTTCAAGTTACATGAAGCTCCTACTGTCATGAAATGCCACCTCCCATTTCCCGAGTCCGACCCTCCACCTTTCGGGGAGCGGTACCCGCTCCGGCGCGCAGCATCGCGGCCGGTCGCGGTTCGGAGTGCCCAGGGAAGGCCGGGCTCGAGCAGTTGCAGGAAGTCGGCCAGGGGCAGCACTTCGATGCCGGGCTCACGGGCGAGGGCATGGGGTCCGAGGTAGACGGCGATGCGGCGGTGCAGGCCCTTGAGCTCGCCGATGGCGCGCAGTCCGCGGGCGTACTTGGGTTTCCAGCGCTGCAAGGACTTGGTCTCGATCGCGATGAATTGGCGTCCGCGGCGCAGGAGAAAGCCCACTTCCGTGTTCTTGGCATCGGCGGGCGCCCAATAGGAGAGCTAGTCGGCGATGCCGCGGTAGTCCATGTAGGCGCGCAGCAATTGGGCGATCCAGCGCTCGAAGAGCGCGCCGCGAGACTGGGCGTCGGGCTCGCCGCGGTTGCCGCGCATGGCGCGCGCCAGGCCGGGATCGACCCAGTAGAGCTTTGGATGGCGCCGCTCGCGCACGCGCGGTCGCGCCTCATGAGCCGGCACTTGGAAGGTGAATAGCGTGTCCTCGAGAATCTGGAGGTAGCCTTGGACCGTGGTGCGCGCCACGCCCGCGTCGCTGGCCGGGGCGGACACGTTGAGCACCTGTCCGTGGAAGCGCGCGGCGTTCGGCAGGAAATGCGCAAATCGCGCGTGAGCGCTTCCGCCTGGATCTCTGCCTTGAGGTAGAGCCGCACGTAGGCTGCGAGCGCTTCGTCGGGTCCTCTGCGGTGTGGATGAGCTGGAGCAGGCCGGTCTTGAGTACTTCTTCGAGCCGGAAGGACGAGCCGAGTTCCTCGGGCATGAAGGAGCGCAGCATGCGCCAGGCTGCACGGCCAGCAAGTAAGTTCACCCCCTTCCGGCGCAGCTTGCGCGCGCTCGATCCCGACAGGGCGAGGCGCAGGCATTTGCTCTCGATCTTCTGGTGCCAGGCGTTCAAGAGGTCCGCCAATCGCTGCACTTCGTCGATCACCACCATTGAGCGGTCGGGAAGGGCTTCCAGACGCGCCGAGCAGGCCGCTGGGTCCGCGAGGTAGAGCTGGTACGTCGCCTCGTCGAGCAGGTGGATCCAGTGCGCCTCGGGATAGAGCCCGCGCAACCAGGTGCTCTTGCCGCACCCGCGCGGTCCGAGCAGGAAGAAGGAGCCGCGGGGCGGCTGCGGGATGCGTGGGCAGGCGCCGCTATACCTGCTGGCAGTTAATGGCGTGAAATGCCGAGAGAGCGCCGGTGGCTCTACCCACCCTTCTCGGTACCCGCCGGAGGGTCTGGACCGGTGGAAACTGTCGGCCTTGGTGTCTGGGTGCCGCGGTGCCTCAGGGCCGCGTGTAGGCGCGGGAGCGACCTTCGCCGTGGCCGATCAGGTGGCCGGCGCGTTCCAGGCGGATGAAAGCGCGGGTGGCGCGCTGGCGGCCGATGTTGTGGGCGCGCGCGAAGGCGTCGGCGGTGCGATCCGATTGGGGGCCCTCCGGGACGCGTTCGACCCAGGCCAGGATGCGTTTGGCTAGATCGTCGAGGGAGCCGCCGCGGGGGCCGCGGGTGAGGGCTTCGCGCGCCGGGCCGGTGGAGGCGCGGGTGCTGGATCCGACGCGCACGGGCCACTCGAGTTCGCCGCCGGGACGGCGGATGCCGTGGGGCGAGCCTGTGGCCCGCGGCGCGAAGGCCCAAACCACCGCGCTCCCGTCGATGCGCGTGAGCCCGACGCGAACCGGGACGGGGGGCTCGATCTCCTCGGCGGCGATGCGTTCGACCTCGGCCAGGGTGGCATCGGGATGGGGCGCGCCGAGCAGTTCACCCCGATCGCCGACGCCGATCAGGAGCAGGCCGCCCCGGGTGTTCGCCAGGGCGGCCAGGGTGCGCGCGACCTTGGCGGTCGAGGGCAGGCCTTGTTTGAACTCGAGGCGTGTGCCCTCGCCGCCTTGGATGCGCCGCCGCAGCTCGTCGGGGTCCAAGACGGCCCGGATCAGCCGGTGGGCTGGGTACTCGCGGTCTGATCGAGGGCGATCGCCGTGGCGAACACCACCGCCGCCACGCGCACGGCGTCGTGGATCGTCTCGGGCGAAGTCTCCGCCTTGCGCAGCACCTCTTCGTGGGCCTGGATGCACATGCCGCAACCGTTCACCGCGGAAACGGCGAGGGCCCACAGTTCCCGGTCGATCTTGTCGTCCGCCGGATGACCCAGGGCCTGCATGCGCAGCCTCGCCGGGAGCTTTTGGTAGTCGGGCTTTTCGACCAGGTGCTTGAAGCGGTAGTAGACGTTGTTCATGCCCATGGTCGTCGCGATGGACTTGGCCAACTCGCGATCCTCGGGGCTGAGTTTGCCTGCGCTCTCCGCTTCCACGGCGGCCAGCAATTCCGGGTTGCGCGCCGTGAAGGCGGTCGCCACCAACGTGCCGTAGAGCTGGCGCGGGCTAAGGTGTTCGGAGGTCGTCAGGTTGCCGAGGTTGATGCGCAGGTCCTTGGCGGTGTCCGGCAAGCGGTCCTTGATCTTGTCGAGGCTCATGGGTTCGTCCTTGGGAGGTCGGCGTCGCCGCCGGAGGAAACGGGCGCGGGCCGCCCCGCCCCGCACTTCGGCGAAGGCGGAGCGGCCCGCTGGAGGAAACGTCAGCGGCGAATCAGGCGACCTGGATGGTCTCTTCGCCCTTCTGCCAGTTGCAGGGGCACAGCTCGTCGGTCTGCAGGGCGTCGAGGGTGCGCACCAGCTCCTTGACGTTGCGGCCGACCGACAGGTCGTAGGCCGCCACGTGGCGGATGATGCCGTCCGGGTCGACCAGGAAGGTCACGCGCAGGGCGACACCTTCACCCTCGCGGATCACACCCAGTTCGCCGCCGAACTTCGGCGTCAGGTGGATCAGGTCGTGCTTCAGGTTCTTCAGATCCGCGTGGCTGTTGCGCCACGCCAGGTGGGAAAACTCGTTGTCGGTGCTGCCTCCGACCACAACCGCGTCGCGGTCGGCGAAGTCGCGCACGGACTTGTCGAACTCGACGATTTCCGTCGGGCAGACGAAGGTGAAGTCCTTCGGATAGAAGTAGAGGACCAGCCACTTGCCGGCGTAGTCCTTGTTCGAGACGTCCTTGAATTCCTTGCCCTTCTCGGTGCTCACGCAGGCCTTGGCCTTGAACTCGGGCAGCTTGTCTCCAACGGTCAACATCGTTCGATCTCCTGGGGGTCGGGAAGGTGGGGGATGGGTCGGTGGGGGGCGCTGGCGCCGCCCGTGGCAGAAGAGTGTGGCCGGTCGGGGGTGATCGTTCCATTCGGAAATTCCTCCCGGAACGATAAGCTGCCTTTATCTATGAGCCGCCCACCCCGAGTGCCCGCGCCCGGTTCCGTCTCCGGCACCGGCGCCCCGCGCCCCCCCGCCCGCCCCCCCGTGAGGCCCACCGTGCGCCAGCTCGAATACCTGCTGGCGGTCTCGGAGACCCTGCACTTTCGGCGCGCGGCGGAGGCCGAGGGGGTCACCCAGCCGGCCCTGAGCGCCCAAATCCAGGCCCTGGAGGAGCTGCTCGGGGTGCAGCTCTTCGAGCGCACCCGGCGCAAGGTGCTGCCGACCGCCGCCGGCCGGCAGGTGGCGGCCCGGGCGCGCCTGGTGCTCCAGGCCATCGACGAACTGGCCGACGCGGCCCGGGCGGGCGCCTCGCCGCTCTCCGGGCTTTTGCGCCTGGGCCTGATCCCGACCATCGCCCCGTACCTCTTGCCCCAGGTGCTGCCGAGCCTGCGGCGCAGCTTCCCGGACCTGAAGCTCTACCTGCGCGAGGAGTTCACCGAGGTGCTGCTCGAACGCCTGGCGGCGGGGGAACTCGACCTCTTGCTGCTGGCGCTGCCCGTGGAGGGCGGGGAGTTCGAGAGCCTGCCGCTCTTCAACGACGACTTTTTCCTGGCGCTGCCCCCGGACCATCCCCTGGCGCGAAAAAAAGAGGTCGCTGAACGGGATTTGGAGGGCGAGGAGGTGCTGCTGCTGGAGGACGGGCACTGCCTGCGCACCCAGGCCCTGGCCCTTTGCAGCCGCGCCGGCGCGCGCGAGGCGCCGCGCGTGCGCGCCACGAGCCTCGGCACCTTGACCCAAATGGTCGGTGGGGGCCTGGGCATGACCCTGCTGCCCGAGATCGCCCTTTCGGTCGAGACCCACTCGTCACCCAATCTGGTCGTGCGCCCCTTCCGCGATCCGCGGCCGACCCGTCAGGTGGGTTTGGTGTGGCGCCGGGCTTCGGCCCGCGGCGAGGAGTTCCGGCGCTTCGGCGAGGAACTGATGACGGCCTTCGACGCCCGCTGAACCGCGCCGGTCAACGGCGCATGCGCGGGTCGTCGTTCCAGGTGAAGAGCGGCAGGGAGAGCCGCAGGTGCATCGCGAAGATGCGCGAGGTCAAGGTGACCGTGGCGCCGATCAAGAGGCTCGGCTCCACCGGCACCGCCAGGGCGCGCAGGCCCAGGTACGTCAGGGAGCCCAGCACGGCGCAGGTGGCGTAGACCTCGCCGCGCATCACCAGGGGCGGATCGCCGCACAAAAGATCGCGCAAAATGCCGCCCGTGATGCTGGTCACCACGCCCATCAGCACGGCGACCACCGGCGGCGCGCCGGCGAGCAGCGCCCGTTCCGTGGCCAGCACACTGAAGAGCGCCAAACCGCCGGCGTCCGCATAAACCAGGGCCGGCTCCAAGCGCGCCACCCGCCGCTGCCAGAACATGGTGGCGATCGCGGCGCCGATGGCGACCCACAGGTAGGTCGTGTCGGCGATCCAGATCACCGGGCGCACCCCGAGCACCACGTCGCGCAGGGTGCCGCCGCCCAGGGCTGTCACCACCGCGATCAAAACGACCGCGAGCACGTCCAAGCGCTTGCGGCCGGCGGAGATCGCGCCGGAAACGGCGAACACGGCGACTCCGGCGAATCCGAGCAGGTCCAGCATGGGAGCGGGGCCCGGGATCAGCGGCCGCCCAGGCCCTTGCCCCGGCGCGCGGATTCCAGGAAGTCGGCCGAGAGCTGCACGTGGATGGTTTGCGGCTCGGTGGAGTTTTCAGGGGCGAGCCTTTCGAGCTGGCGCGCGATGGATAGGCCGCGGCCGCCCTCGCCCCCGTGGAAGTTCAGGTCCAAGAGCCAGGGGCCCTCGTCCTCCAATTCGAGCTCGATCCGTCCGTCCACCGGCTCCCAGCCGCGACCGATCCCGCGCTCCAGGTGGGACACGTTGGCGCGCAGGCCGCCGACCGCCGGCAAGCCGTCGATGCCGACGAGCACCAGGGACACGGCGACCGGAGCCCCCAATTCCAGATGCAGTTCGTCGCCGTCGAGCACGACCTTGCCGCCGCGGGCCCCGTCCGCGAACACATCGGTGCGGATGGGCCTGGATGTGTGCACGAGCACATGCAAACCAGGTTCGGTCTCGGCCTGGGAAAAGAGCCGATCGCGGGGAGCGTCGAAGGGGACTTGGGTGCCCGGTACCGGGCGGCCGGGCACTTCGAACTCCAGCCGAGCGTGTTCGATCGGTCGGCCGCCGGGGCCCGTCAGCCAAAGGTGCGTCACGTGCAGGCGTCCGGAGAGATCGAACTGTCCGAGGTCGCGCTCCCCGCTGTCGTGGGGGTGGAGCTCCAACGAATCCATGAGCAGCAGGGGACCGCTGGCCCAGGCGCGGCCTTGCAGCCACAGGCGGTGGGGGCCGGATCCGATGCGCGCGAGCCGGAAGGTGCCGTCTTCCATCGGCGGCGCCATGGCGTGGACACCCGGACCGGGCTGCAAGGGCTGGGCCACCACGAGCAGGTCCCCGGTGGGAACGTGCGGATCGAGGGCCAAACGCCCCGTGAGCACCACTTCGGGGGCCAGTTCGAGCAGCAGGTGCTCGTCGCCGACCGAGATCGGAAAGCGCGCGTCGAGCAGGCCGCGCGCGCTGACCGCCAGTTGCAACGCGGCGCCGGCCGGCGGCTCCAGGCGCGAGTCCCCCGAAGCCAGGTGGAAGGTGAAGCGGCCCTCCCTGTCGCTGCGCAGCACGGGCGAGCTCTCCAGGGGCCGTTCGATGGGAATGCCCCCTTGGGTCACCGACGTGATCACCTCCAGCCGCGCACCTTCCACCGGGCGGTCATCGATGTCCACCAGGCGCCCCGAGGCCAGGATGCCGGGCTCTTCGAGCAGGAGCTCCCCCAGGTCCAGTTCCCGCCCGGCGTTCGGCCCGGCTCCCAACCCCGCGGAGGAGAGACCGCGCAGGAAGTACTGATCGCGGCCCGCCGCGGTGACCTTCAAGAGCGCACCGCTCCCCGCCGCCACGTCCGCCGGCAACCACCAGGTGAAGCGGCCGTCCGCATCCACCGCCAACCGTTCGTAGGACAGTTGGCGCAGGATGCCCGGGGTGCGCCAGGGCCCCACCAGGTGCGCGCCGAGATCGATCCGTTCCAGGGGCCGACCGTCCGGGCCCAGGATCCGGCCGCGCACCCGCAGGCTGTCGGGACGCGTCAGCACCAGCCGCGCGACTTCCCCTTGGGCCGTCGGTCCAGCTCCGGCCGCGACCCAGGGCAGCGCCGCGCCGAGGCCGGTCGCCCGGGCTTCGAGTTGCAAGCCGAGTTCCACCGGACCGAGCCTTAGGGTGCGGCCGGCGAGGAGGCCGTTCATCTGCCCCGCGATCTGCCCGTCGGCGCGCAGCACCAGGGGCAACCACGGCGCGCCCGGTCCGTCCGCTGCTTCCGGCAAAACCAACTCCACCCAGCCGTGGGGGCCGAGGCTCAGCTCGACCTCCCCTTCGCCCGCGCCCCGCCACCCGGGCACATGGCGCAGGACCGGCGGGTCCGCGAGCAGCCCCCGCGGCCGAATGAGCACGGCCTCCTGTTCGCCGGTTCCGACCGCCGCGGCGTGGTTCACCATCTCCACCCTCGCCCGGCCGTTTGCATCCGTCACGGCGCTGCGGGCCATGTTGAGATGGGCCCCGGCATTCTCCGCAACCGTCTCCAGGCTCACCCCGGCCACACCTCGGCCGTCCATATCGACCAGCCGCACGGCCAAGGCTTCGGCCGGCAGGAACGACAGCACGTCCGGCCGCGCGGGATCGCTGGCCGGATGGCCGACGGCCATCAGTCCGTCCGCGAAGCCGAAGACCACCATGCGATCCTTGCGCGGCTCAGGCACGCGCACACGGCCGCGCTCGTCCGCCCTTCGGAGCACCCCGTATCGCCGGCCGATCTGTTCGGCATCCGCACCCGCTTGCAACTCCGCCTCGCAGAGTGCGAGGGTTTCCGGGTCCATGTCGAGCGCGTAGATCCGCGCTCCGGCCACCGGCCCGCCGCCCACCGCGCGCACGCAGAACATCTCGAAGTCGGGGCCCTCCGCCACATCCGGCGCGGCATCGATCGCACCCGCACCCTCGGCCAATGGACCCGAGCCGAGGCCCGCGTCGAGTGCCGCGCGCCGGCCCTCCGCCGCCGCATCACCCGGGCCAGCCGGAGCGAGCTCACCCTCCCCGGCCGGCGCCACCTCCATCGTCCGCGTCGGCCCCTGGGCCACGGGCAGGCGATCCCCGTCGTCCGCGGTTCGGATCAACCACCAAAGGCCAAAGACCAGCCCGGCAAAGGCCACGAGGAGCGGGAAAAGGCGTCGGGACATGACTCCGAGGATACATCGACGCCCCCCGCGTCCAGCGCGCGCGCCTACTTGGCGCGCAGGGCTTCGATCCGGGCGCGCAGCCGGGCGTCGATGCGGAGGCTCACCTCTTGCAGGTCCGGCGTGTCGGAGACGGCGACGGGCACCTCGGCCGATGGGTCGTCGTGGATCGAACGAAGGGCCATGCTCGAGCCCGGCCCGCTGCGCCGGCGCACGTCGAGTCGCAGGCTGTAGACCCCGGGCTCGCTGGGATGCCAAAGGGCCTGGGGGCGATCGAACGCGACTGTGCCCATCTCCGCGCCTTCCAACGCCTGGTAGCGAGCCCAAAGGGCCAGCTCCGCCGGCACCTCTTCCCAACCGAGCACTTCGATGCGCACTTGCAACCCCGCTTCCAGGCGCACCGTCAAATCTCCGCCGCGCAACTCGATGTCGACGCCCTTCATTGCCGGTGCAGCGATTCGCGCTGCTTGGGGCAAAGCAGCATGGTGCAAGCGGGTGCCGTCAAGGGACGGCGAGAGGGGATAGGAGAGATGCGGCATGCCATGGGAGGACTCCCCTCGATCGGTCACGGTGAGGCCGGCGACCGGGCGTTCCTGGGCATCGAGCACAATCAGTCGCGTGGAGTGGAGACGGCCCCGCAGGTCGATCGTCCCCAGGTCGATGGAGTCGGCAATGCCCGCCGGTTCGATCGACTCGACCACGCGCAGGGGGGGGCCGACCCAATACGAGCCGTCCAGGATCAGCAGGAAGGGCACGTTGGGCGTGGAGAGTTCGAAGCTTCCGTCGGCTCTTAGCCGAGTTTCGTCGCTACCGGACCGGTAAATCGATTTCGTCCGATCGATCGGCAGGCTCCGCACTTCCAGGTCCGCCGGATTCAGTTGCGGATCGAGCAACAGGCGACCTCGCAGGGATCCGGGCATTTGCAGCACCAGTTCCAGGTCGGTGCGGCCCACGGGTGCGGTCACGATCAGGGAGGGATACTCACCGGCCTGCACGCTGATGCTCAGTTCCTCCGCTCGGGTCGGTCCGCGAATTTCGAAGTACCCAGATTCGTCGGTGACGGCGGGCGCGAGAAAGGTTGGACTCATCGTTCCTTCCGGACGGCTTCCGGGGGGAAGCAGGGGAGTCGCCATGACATGGGCCCCGGGCACGGGAGCACCGAAGGATCCCAAAACCCAACCGGCGACAACCAGCCGCGGCTGGCGGAACGGCACGTCTCCGAGCTCGATGGTGGTTTCGGCTGTCGCATGCAGATCGAAAACCGCTTGCTGCTCGGCGTCGCCTTGACGAACGGTGAGCAGCGCCCAGTCCCCATCGGTCACGCCGGCGGGAATCTCCCACGAGAATCGCCCGTCGTGATCCGTGTCCAGACGGCCGATCCGTCCCGCCGTCGCGATGGCGTTCAACGCACCCGAGGTTGGGGCTGCGGTTGTCCGCTTTTGTGCGACGACGGTCGCGCGCAGCGCGGCTCGACGGATGGGGCGATTCTCCTCATCCACGGCACGCCCCGTCAGCCGCAGGATGTCGGGGCTCTCGAAGGTCAAGGAGACGACTTCGCCGGGCAGCACGGGGCCGGAGCCCCGCGCCTTCCACACGGTCTCTGACCCGGAGGGGAAAAGCTGCGCCTCCAATTCGAGCCCCAGGTCGACGGGTCCGAGGCGCAGGTGCTCCCCCTCCAGCAGGCCGAGCAAGCCTTCACGCGCCAAGCCGGAGCGCAGACTGGGTGCTTTAAGGGAAACCGTCGGCACGGCGCGGCCCGCGAGACTCGCCGGGCGCTGGAGGTCGACCCAGCCCGCCGGACCCAGGCGCAGCACCACAGGCTCTGGCGGCAGGTGAGCGAGATCCAGGAGTTCGCTTGCGGGATCCGCGAGCAGTCCGAGCACCACAAGCCCATACCTCTGATCGCGAGAGCCGGATTGGAGGGTGCTCGGTCGGAAGCGCAGGGTGGCGATGCCCTGGGCATCGGTGTGACTCCTCAGCCAACCCATCCCGATTCGATGTTCCGGCAGAGTCGTGAGACCCACGAGCACACCTTCGCGCGGGTTGCCTTCGTGGTCGAGTACCAGGGCGCGCACGGTGTTTTGCGCCATGAGGCGCAGTTCAACGGTGTCGAACGGGGCCCACGCATTCCGCATGCCGAAAGATTCCCCATGGACCCCCGCCAGGAGCGCGCCTGATTCGATGAGATGGACTGGGACGCGAGCCTCGCCTTGTCCATCCGCCACGATGCGCACTCCGCTGCTGCGCACCCAGGCTTCGTAGCTGGCGCCGGAGGCGAGGAACTGGGTCATCTCCTGCACCGATTCTTCGCCCATGCGGAGCACAAAGACCTCGGCGCCCGGCAAGGGTTCGGCCGCAGGGGTGTCCGCAACGCAGCGCACGAGCAGCACTTCCCCGGAAGGCACCGTCTCCTGCTGTTTTTCGTCGGCGGCGAGGGCGGCGCTGCGGCGTTCGCCGCCTTGGGCCGGAGCCCGCAGGGCCCCGTTCGCTGTCGCGTTTGGCTCGGCCAGGGCGCGCGGCGAGGGCGGCGCTCCGCGGTCCGCCGCAACTTCGTCCTGGGCCCGCATCGCCGGCGATGCGGCTTGTCCCCCGTCCTCGCCGGAGCGCCGGTCTAGCCACCACAGCCCGCCGGCGATGGCCAATGCGAGCAGGGGGAAGAGCCACAGGGGTCGCCGGCGGGTGGGGGCTGCGGGGTGTTCGGGGGCGGCCATGGAAACTCGGGGCGGCAGGGTGGGGCGGAGCTCTCGGACGGGTTTCCCCGGTGGGAGTGGGCGCGGTGCGGATCACCTGGCAACATAACCGGAGCCTGACGCAGCGGCCGCTGCCGGGCCCGGGGGATTCGGGGGGCTCTCCTTGGGTGCACGGCGGCTTGGGCGCATGCTCTCGGGCCTCGCTCCCCCGCTTTCCGATCCATGCGACCCCCTTCCGCAATCCCGCCAACCCAGCGCCCGGCCCACGGCCCGGCGCAGGGCCCTGCCCAAGGCCCGACGCAGCGCGCCGCGAACAGCCCGCCGCGCGGTTCGGCCGCTCCCCGGGATGCGGCGTCCGCGGGTCTGGGTGCGGGGAATGCCGCGGGCCACGCGGTGGCCGTGGTGATTCCGTACTTCCAGCGCCGGCCGGGTCTGCTGGCCCGGGCCCTGGCCAGTGTCTTTGCCCAGCGGGACGCGGGTGAAGTCGAGGCGGTTGTGGTCGACGACGGTTCGCCGCTGCCCGCCCGCGGGGAGTTGGCCGGCCTTCCGGCGGCCGACCGGGACCGCGTGCGGTTGATCGAAGCCGCGAACGGCGGTCCGGCGGTGGCGCGCAACCGGGCCCTGGATGTTTTGGAAGAACGCCACGGGCTGGTGGCGTTCCTCGACTCGGACGATTGGTGGGAGCCCGAACACCTGGCGCGCGCGCGCGCGGCCCTGTCGGCGGACTTCGATCTCTACGTCTCCAACTGGATGCCCCTGGAGTCCGATCGGGACGCCTACAGCCACTTCGAAAAGGTGCGGCCGGAGGAACACGATCCGCTGGACCTGGCGCCGGAGCTCTTCGCCTACCGCGGCGACTTTTTCCTGCAGGAGCTGACGCGGCCCATCGGGCGCCTTTCGACCCTGGTGATGCGCCGCGCGCCCTTCGCCGATCTGCGCTTCGAGCCGCGCCTGACCTGCGCCTTCGAGGACCGGCTGTTCCGGCTGGAACTCGCCCGGCGCGGTGTTCGGCTGGCTTTCTCGACGCGACCGGAGGTGCGCTCGGGCGAAGGTGTCAACATCTTCAGCTCCAGCGGCTGGGGCACCCGCGGGCGACTCGACACGGCCCGCGACGAGTTGCTCGCCCTGCGCCTGGTGAAGCGGCGCTTCGCCCTCGATGGGGCCCAGCGCGCGGCGATCTCAGGGCTGGCGCGCCGCGAGCGACGGGATGCTCTCGGCACCTTCGTGCGCTTGGCTTTGCGCGAGCGGCGCTTGGAACTGCGGCGACTTGCGCGCCTCTTTGCGGCGGACCCGGCTTTCCCCCTGCTCGCGCCCTGGGCGCTGTTCGGCCCAGAGCGGAGCAGCCGCGCTTGAGTCGGACCGGCGCCCGCGCTCACATGCGTTCGATGGTCGGGATGCCGAGCAGCCCCAGGCCGTGGGCCAGCACGCGCCCGGTGGCGTCCACCAGGGCCAGGCGCGCCCGGCGCAGGGGTTCGCGCTCGGCGTGTTTGACCGAGCACTGTTTGTACCAGCGATTCAGTTTGCGGCTGAGCTCGTACACATAGGCGCAGACCACCTGGGGCGAGAGGGTCTCGGCGGCGCGCGTCACGTGGTTCGGGTAGTCGAGCAGGAAACCCAGCAGTTCTTCTTCGCTGGGATCGCCGAGCAAACCCCAGTCGAGGCCGTCGAGATCCAGGTGGGATGCATCCTGATCGGCCCCGAGCACCTCGCGCAGGATCGAACGGGTGCGCGTGTAGGCGTAGAGCATGTAGGGGCCGGTGTTGCCCGTACGCGCGCTCCACTCGTCCAGGTCGAAGACGATCTGGCTCGCGTTGACCTGGTCGAGCATGCCGTAGCGCATGGTGGCCAAGGCGATGCGCTGGGCGGCGGTGTCCAGCTCCTCTTCGTTCCACTCGCCTGCGTACTTTTCCAGGAACTCATTGCGGATCTTGGAGAGCAAGCGCTGTTCGAGTTCGCTGAACAGGATCACGTTGCCCTTGCGGCTGCTCATCTTGCCGTCCGGCAGGACCACCTGTCCGTAGGCCAGGTGATGGCACTTTTCGGCTTGGGCGTAGCCCATGCGGCGCAGGCACTCGAAGACCTGGGCGAAGTGCAGGGACTGGGCCGAATCGACCACGTAGAGCGAACGCTCGATGCCGAAGCGCTCAAACTTGACCCGCGCCAAGGCCAGGTCGCGGGTGGCGTAGAGCGCGGTTCCGTCGCGTTTGATCAGCAGACAGAAACCGAGTTTGCTGTCGGAGAGATCTGCGCCGACCGCGCCCTGGGATTCGACGAAAACCCCCTGGGCCTGGAACTCGCGCACCAGGGCTTTGCCGGCTTCGCCAAACTCGGACTCGTAGAAAACGTGGTCGAAGCGGCAGTTGAGCCAGCGATAGATGCGGTCGAACTCGTCCAGGGACCATTGCCGCGTTTTCAGCCAAAGCGCGTGGATCTCGCCTTGGCCGCTCTCGATGGCTTGCAGCACTTCACTGACACCCGCTTGCCTGCGGCGCAGTTCGGCCAGCACGCCGCTGCCCGCGGGCACGGCTTCGGGCAGCGCGAAGACCTCGGCGATTTCCTCTCCGATGGCCGTGTCCGGCGGCAAAAGCGCCACGCGGTCATTGTCGTCCGACAGGCCGGCTTCGGCTTCGGAGAGCACCATGCCGGTGCTCTGCACACCGAGTTTGTCGACCGCGCCGACTTCCTTGCCCGCCACGCGCAGGCCGGGGGGAGCCCAGGCGACGCCGTCGCCGGCCTTGGCTCCGCGGGCGCCGCAGACGACCCGCACCTGTCCTTCGTGGGTTTCGAGTTCGAGCACCTGCCACTCGGCGCGGGCCGGGTGCGGTGCGACCGAGAGCACGCGGGCCGCGCGGACACCGGGCAGGGGCGCGCGCGTCAGCGTCCCCAGGTCGAGCAGGGCCGTGGCGCGGGTGTAGAGGTCGCCGAGGAACTCGCCGAGATTCTCGTTAGGCACTTCGCCGCGGAAAACTTCGCGCAGGTACCACAGGCACTTGGCCACGTGGGTGCCCTCGTCGCCGATGTAGTTGGCGGGCACGACCTCGCAGCCGGTCCACTCGATCAGGCGCGCCACGCTGTCGCCGAGGGCCGCGCAGCGGATGTGGCCCACGTGGAAGGCCTTGTGGGTGTTCGGCTGGCTGTACTCGACCATCACGCGCTGGCCGGTGTCCGGGCGGCGCGCGGTGAAGTCGCCGGCCAGGATGGCGGGGATCAGCTCCGCGGCCAGAGCGGCGCGCGCGATGCGGAAGTTGATGTAGGGCCCGGCGGCTTCCACCGAGCCCAGGGAAGCGTCTTCCTCGAGGGCGGGCGCGAGCGTGGCGGCCAACTCGGCGGCGATGGCCGGCGGCGCCTTGCGCAGGGCCTTCGCCAAACGGAAGCACGGAAAGGCCAGGTCGCCGAGCTTGGGATCCTTCGGCTGTTCGAGCAGACCCTCGATCTGCTCCAGGTCGAGACCGGCTACGGCGGGCAAACGGCCGTGGAGCAACTGGGCGATGGCGCGGCGGTGGGACATTTCCGGGGAGGGTACGCCAGCGCCCCGCGCGGGGCTACTGCGGGGGGGCGGGAGGGTCGAAGGCCAGGGCCACCTGCAGCCCGTAGAGCGGGTAGTCGATGCGCACCCGATGGCCGCGGAAACGCCGCGCGTCCCAGCCCGTGCGCTCAAAGACGTGGGCCAAGAGCCCCCGGTAGCGCGGGGCGCCCGGGGCTCCCAGGCGCGCGGGCGCCAAATCCAGATCCTCGACCCCTTCCGCCAGATCCAGCCGATCGCAGTCGCGGGTCGGATCGTTCACGTCCGCCACCCCGTCCAGGGCCGTGTCGTACAGGTGCAAGGCAGGCTTCGCCCCCGGGTAGACCTCCTCATGCACGAGCACGTCGAAGTGCAGCGCCCGGGCCGGCGTCGAGACCTCGCTGAAGACGTAGCCCTTGCGGCCCGACTCCGCCGGCACGTAACGCTGCATCTCGCGCCGGTTGCTCTCCGCCAGGATCAGGTCGACGGCCGAACGCGGCCCGAATTCGTTGCCGCCCAGGCGGTAGTGCACCACGTCACCGGCCTGGACCACCTCCAGGGGCGCGGGCCGCGCGCTGCAAAAGCGGTCCAGGCGCAGGCCCTCCAGGTCGCGCACCGGACGCCCCTCCAGGGTGGCCGGGTTGCGCGCGCCGGGCGCGTCGGAGAAACGCCGGGTGGCGAACTGGACCGGTGCGCCGGGGCGCAGGCGGCGCAGGCCGAGGAGCCCGAAGACCCACACGATGTCCACGTGCAGGCCGTCGTCGGAGGGGTGCAGCAGCACCGCGGAGAGGTTCAGGTCGGCGCTGACGCCGAGCAGTTGGGCCATGGCCCGCCAGGCCGCCTGCTTCGAACGCAGTTCGAGCTCGCGGCGCGCCGCGGGCAGGTATCCGGCGAGGATGCCGTCGAGATAACCGCGGTCGCCCAGGTCCTCGCGGATCAGGCGGTCGAAGGCTTCGGCGGCGGAGCGCGCCGCGGCGACGTGTTCGGGGGGCGGGCCCAGGGCCGCGGCCGCGCCGATCGCCCGCAGCAGTGGCGCCGGGCCCGGCAGGTGGTGCAAGAGCGCGAAGGGATCCCCGGCCGAGCGCAGGGCCTTGAGCAGGCGGCTGGTGAAGACCTTGTCGACGCCCAGGGCCTCGGCCAGGCGCTGGGGGCCGGCGGCGGCCTGGGGCACGGACTCGAAGAGCCGGCCCAGGTGCTCCCCGAGGGCCTCGCCGACGCCGAGGATGCGTCCCTCCAGGTCCGAGGCCGGCGTGACCGCGGCGGGCGCGAGCGACCCGGACGGGGGGGTGGGCTCGGAGCCCGGCTCGGGAAGGGTGGGGGAATCGACTGGCGGCTTCGGCATGGGCGGAGATCTCCGGCGGCCACCGTAACTACCCACCGCCGCGGCCGCCAGTTTCCGGGAAACCGCGCCAAGCCCGTTCCACGGCCCGGTAGGGGGTGCGAGGGCACGGGAGACTTACCCTGGAAGTTTCCAGGAAACTTTCCCAGTGGCTTGGCGTAGTAGAGTCTCGGAGGGCGCCACTCCCTCCGCAGCCCTTCGCGCCCCCGCGGCCCAACCCGAACCCCTACACCCATGCACGCCCTGCGTCCCCTGGCCCTTCTGGGCGCGGCCCTCCTGGCCGCCGCCGTTTCGACCGCCCGAGCCGCCTCCGATCCCCCGGTTTCCCTGGGCCCCTTCGGCGGCCAGATGCTGGCGGTGGACGTGGACCCCACCGACTCTCAAACCGTGCTCCTGGCTTCGGTCGAGCGCGGCCTGCTGCACTCCTTCGATGGGGGTGCCACCTTCCAGAGCGTAGGCGGCGCCGGCTTGCCGGCCACCGGCTTCGATCCGATCCGTTTTCTGGTGCGCAACCCCAACGACGCCGGCGAGCTGCTGGCGGCCGTCGGCGGCACCCTCTACCGCTCGATCGACAACGGTCTGACCTGGAACTTCGCCAACCTCTCGATCGGCGCCTCCCTGCGTTTCCTCTCGATCGAGCCGGGCGGCAACGTCTGGCTGGCGTCCTCGAGCTCCGAAGTGTGGCGCTCCCCCGATGCCGGGCAGACCTGGGTCCTGGTCCACTCCGGCCTGATCCTGGGTCACACGGCCTTCGCGCCCTCGAACCCCTTCGTCGCTTACCTAGCGACCTTCAACGGCCTGCTCGCCAGCGGTGACGCCGGCTTCAGTTGGGTCGCCCTGGGCACGGACACCACCTGGCTCAAGTCGGTGCTCGTGGATCCGAACGTTCCGTCGACCGTCCTCGCGGGTTCCACCGCCGGCCGCATCCGCCGCACCACCGACAGCGGTGTGAGCTGGACCCAGGTGACGCTGCCGACCTTCTCCAGCGTCGAGCGTTTGCTGTATGACCCCGTGGTGCCCGGTCGCGTGTGGGCCCTGACCCTCGATCAGCCCTACACCAGCGACGACTTCGGTTTGACCTGGCAGGCCCAGACCGCCGGTTTGCCCGCGTCCCAGCCGATCCTGACCCAACTGGCGACGGCGCCGAACGGCGAGCGTTACCTTTCGACCGAGGACGGGCTCTATCGCGCCTTTGGCGGCCAATTGCCCTGGGTTTTGGTCGGTCTGCCCGACGTGCCGATCTTCGACGTGGCCGTGGCTTCGCCGGGCGGCGCGCGCCTCGGCAGTAACTTCCGCGGCGTCTACCGCAGCCCCGCCCCCGGCGCGCCGATGCAAGCCAGCGCATGGCTGTTCGACTTCGGAGCGCACACGAACCGCATCCTGGTCGACCCCACCAACCCCGATCGCTGGATCCTCGGGGGTGTCGGCGCGTTCATCGACAACGCCACCGTGCGCATCGCGACCAACAACGGCGCGACGATCCAAACGCCGCTCGAAATTTTCGGCGCCGGGCAGGTGCGCGACCTGGCCCTCGATCCGTTCAGCGGCACCCAGATGATCGCCGGTCTCTACCCGGCGGCCTTCGGTCAAGCCGGTTTGGCGCGCAGCCTCGACTTGGGCGCCTCGTGGACGCCGGTGCCCGGCTCGGCCGGCTGGGGCACCACGGCGGTGGCCTACAGCCCCTTCGTGCCGGGCCTGATCTACGCCCTGCAGGGCGGCACCGGAAACCTGCGCGTCTCCCAGGACGGCGGGAGCACCTGGGCGCTGCGTCCGGGCTGGGGAGCCCTCGACTTCCCGGTGCTGTTGCGCGCCGACCCGCACACCGCCGATGTGCTCTATGGGGCCGACCTCTTCGGCGGTCTGTGGCGCAAGGAAGCGGGCGGCACCACCTGGACCCAACTGGGCACCAGCGCCCACGAGCGTTCGTCCCTCGCCTTCCACCCGACCGTGCCGGGGCTGTTTTGGTACTCGGACGGGTCCGGCGCGGTGCTGCGCACCACCGACGGCGGCAGCAGCTTCACCCCGGTCTTCCAGGTGCCCGGCGGCTCCCTGGCCTCCGGCCTGGCCTTGGATCCGGCGAACGGCAGTCTGATCGTCGGCACCCTGGCCGAGTCCGTGTGGGAGCTGCCCGGCGCGTCGCCCTACCTGGGCCTGGGCGGGGGCACCCCCGGACCCGGTGGCGCCATTCCGCGCCACTACCCGACCGGCGGCCTGCCCTCGGTGGGCAACGGCGGCTGGGGCCTGGCGGCGGACGGGCTGACGGGCAGCTCCTTCGGAATCCTGCACGTCGGGGTCACGAACCCGGTCCTACCCTTCGCGGGAGGCACCCTGGGGACCTTCCAGCCCACCCTGCTGCTCAAGGTCTTCCAGGCCAGCGGGGCGGGGGTCTTCCAGCAGCCCATCCCGATCCCGGCCCAGGCCAGCCTGGCGGGCGCCCAGCTCTTCAGCCAGGTGCTCGAGTACGCCCCGGGTTTCCCCGACGACTTCGTGCTCTCCGGGGCCCTGGCCAGCACCCTGATTCCCTGATCTCCAAGGCCTCCCCAAAGGGGGGAGGCCCGAGATCCCTCGAACTAGCCGGGGACCGGTCTTCCCAGGTCGGTCCCCGGCTGGTAGTCTCTTCGGCCCTTTCGGACGGCCGCAGAGCCGTCGGGCCGCTCCCGGCCCTCCCACCC
>JBJHAV010000013.1:0-27624 GCA_050480685.1 Planctomycetaceae bacterium
CTCCTAGGGGGCGAGTTCGGCGCGCAGGGCGGGAAACGTCCCCGCGGCGATGGCGGCGCGCATGCGCTCCATCAGGCGCTGAAAGGCGCGCAGGTTGTGGATGCTGAGCAGGCTGCCCGCGAGCATCTCGCCGCTGGTGCAAAGGTGCCGCAGGTAGCCGCGGCTGTAGCGCGCGCAGACCGGGCAGTCGCAGTCCTCGTCGATCGGGCCGGGATCCCGGGCGAAACGCTGGTTGCGCAGGTTGATGCGACCGCCCGGCACATACGCCTGGTGGTTGCGACCGTGGCGCGTGGGTGTCACACAATCGAACAGATCCACGCCCAGGGCCACCGCGCGCGCGAAGTCCCGCGGAGTTCCGACGCCCATCAGGTAACGCGGTTTGCCCGGGTCCAGGCGCGGGGCGGCGGCGCGCACGGCGAGTTCCATGGCTTCGGCCTGTTCGCCGACACTCACGCCGCCGATCGCGTAGCCCACCAGATCGTGGCGCTGGACTTCCTCGGCGGAAGCCGCGCGCAGGTCCTCGAAGGCTCCCCCCTGGCAGATGCCGAAGAGCGCCTGGGGCCCGTGGGGGCCGGGTGATTCGCGCCAGGTGCGCACGCAGCGCTCCAACCAACGGTGGGTGCGCCCGGTGGCATCCTCGACCGCCGCCCGGTCGTGGGGATCGGGCGGGCAGTGGTCCAGGGCCATGAACACGTCCGCGCCCAAGTCGCGCTGGATGCGCACCGCCGATTCCGGCGTCAGCTCCACCGGCGATCCGTCGACCACCGACGCCAGGCGCGCGCCCTGTTCGTCGAGCCGCGTCATGTGCGCGAGGCTGAAGAGCTGGTAGCCGCCGGAGTCGGTCAGGATCGGACCGTCCCAGGCCATGAAACGGTGCAAACCGCCCAGTTCGCGCACGATCGCTTCCCCGGGCCGCAGGTGCAGGTGGTAGGTGTTCGCCAGCACCATGTGCGTGCCCACGGCGCGCAGGGTGTCGGGCTCCACGCCCTTGACGCTGGCCCGCGTGCCCACGGGCATGAACGCCGGTGTGGGCACATCGCCGTGGGGTGTGCGGAAGACACCCGCCCGCGCGCCCGTGACCGGGCAGCGGCTCTCGACGGAAAAACCGAAAGCGTCGCTTTCGCTGCTCATCGGCGCACCGCCATTCGGCCGAGCCGCGCGCCCGGGTAATAGTGGGCGAGGATCGTTTCGCTCGAACGTCCGGCGGCCGCCATGCGCCGCGCTCCGGTTTGGCACAGGCCCACGCCGTGGCCGTGGCCGACGCCTTCGAGGAACAGCCCGCCGGCGATCGTTTCCCCCGGAGCCGGCCAGGTGCGGCGCACGGCGCTCGAGCGCATTTGCTGCCAACCGACGGCGCGGCGCAGTTCGCCGGCGGGAATCCGTTCGCTGCGGTCGCGGCCCACAAGTTCGATTTCGAGCCAGCGGCCGTGGTTGTCGAGGCGCATGGGTTTGGGGGAAACCAGCGGCGCGCCCAAACCCCGCTCCTGGGCGATGCGCGCGAGCACACCGGCGCTGACCGTGTAGCTCCAGGCCGATGGATCCGCCTGGCAGGGCGGGCACGGCACCGCGGTCATGGCGCCCGGGTCGGGCTCGGGGAACACGTCGGCGAAGGCCGCCGTGTGGCCCCCGCAGGCGGCGTGGAAACGGGCATCGAGCACCCGCCCGCGGTGTTCGAGCACCCAACCGGCCGTGGCGGCGAGGGCCGCGTCCAGGCGCCGGTCGACTCCGCGGTTTTTTTCCGCGGCCGTGGGTTCGTAGCGCCCTCGGAAGGCCTGGTCGAGCACCGAGTCCACCAGGGAAGGCCGCGGGCCCGCGGCCGCGCGCTGGTCCAGTTGCGCCACCGCGTAGCTGCGCGCGGCGATGGCCTGGGCTTCGAGCAGGGCCTGGGGCGCATCCCAGAGCACCACCTCGGCGGCCACCACGCCGCGCACGTACTCCTCCAGGTCGAGCCAGGCGCTGAGGCGCAGTCCGCCGCCGGAACGCACCTCGACCAAAAGGTCCCCCGGATAGAGCCGATCCCCGAGCCGCCAACCGCCGCCCGGGTCGTCCAGGCGCAGCCAAGGTCCGAAGCGCCCGCCGTCCGCGCGCACCGCGTCCCCCTCGCGCCAAACTTCGAGGGGCGATCCCGCGGCGGTTTTCAGGCTCAACCGCGGTTGACCCTCGGCGGCGGCGAGCCGCAGGGGCACACGCCGCTCGGCGCGCCAGGGATCGGGCGCGGCGGGCACGACCGGCCGCGGCGCGGACGCAGGCACCGGGCTCGCGAAGGGAGCGGAGCGGGGGGAACCCGATAGGGGAGGACCCCCGCAGCCCGCGGGCAGCACCGCGGCCGCGAGGCCGATCGCGAACAGCCCGGCCCGGGCGGGCCGCGCAAGTGCTTGTGTTTTCAGGGGAACAGCTCCGCGCCGGAGGGGCCAGGCGCCGGCGCGCTCTTCCACGCCACGCCCACCGCCGCGGCACCGGCGGGTGTCGCGACCCGACCGCGCGCGGTGCGCTGCAAGAGGCCCATGCGCAAAAGGTGCGGCTCGAACACGTCCTCGATCGTTTCTTCGCTCTCCCCGATCGCCGCCGCCAGGGTCTTCAGGCCCACCGGTTGGCCCGCGCTGCGCGCCAAATAACCGAGGATGCGCCGATCCACGTCGTCCAGGCCACTCGTGTCCACGCCGAGTCGGCGAAGCGCCCGGTCGACCAGCTCGCCGTCGATTTGCGCGCGGCCCTCCACCTGCGCCAGGTCGCGGGCCCGCCGCAGGAAACGGCCCGCCACGCGCGGGGTGCCGCGGGAGCAGCGGGCGATGCGCGCCGCCCCGTCGCCGACCAGGCGCACACCGAGCAGGGCGGCGGCCCGTTCGACGATGCGCACCAAGTCCTCGTCGGGATAGGGGACCAGGCGTTCGACCAGGCCGAAACGCGCGCGGAAGGGTGCGGAGAGCAGGCCTTCGCGGGTCGTGGCGCCGACCAGGGTGAAGCGTTCCAGCTTCAAGGGCACGACCTTGGCGGCCGGGCCTTCGCCCAGGGTGAACTCGATCGCGTAGTCCTCCATGGCGGAGTAGAGGTACTCCTCCACGGCCGAGGGGATGCGGTGGATCTCGTCGATGAAGAGCACGTCCCGCGGACCGAGCTGGGTCAGGATGCCGACCAGGTCCCGGGGGCGCTCCAGGGCCGGCCCGGTGGTGGCGGCCAGGTTCGTGCCGAGTTCGGCGGCCACGATCCGCGCCAGGCTGGTTTTGCCCAGGCCCGGGGGGCCGGCCAGCAGCAGGTGGTCCGGGGCCTCCCCGCGGGCCAGGGCCGCCCCCAGGGCGATGCGCAGGTTGCCGACCACCCGCTCCTGGCCGACGAAATCGTCCAGGCGGGCCGGGCGCAGGGCGGCTTCGACCTCGGCCTCCCGGGGCAGTTCCCGGGGGCTGGTCCAGGGCAGGGGATCCCCGGCGCCGGCCGGAGCGGCGGGCGGGGAATCGGCCGCGGGGTCGCTCGGGCCGCGCCACAGGGCGCGGCGGCCCGCGCCGGTGGAAGGATCTTGGGGCGCCATCGGAGCCAGGCTACCAGCGGGCCCGCGCCCCCCGTCCCGGTGAGCTCGCCCCGGGACCAGCTACGGACCCTGCCCGGACCCCCGGCCGACTCGCCTGGACAGCTCGGAGCCTGCTCCCTATGCTGCCGCCCGGTCCTGAGGGATCCCCAAGGCGTGCGCGCGCGCACACCCTGCGGGTGCACACCGCTCGGCTGCCCCTCGACCCTCGGCTCTTTCCTAAGACCCATCCGGGTGGGTTCGACCCGTCCGGGAGAGCACCCGGCCCAGGCAGGCCCCGCCGCGCGGCGGCGGGCCGGTCCCGGTCCCCAGGTGACTCCCCCCGGATCGCCGCGCCCGCGGCACGGCAATTGATAGGTGTTACGCCCGCCGGGTGTGGCACTTGATGAGTGCCGAGCCGGTGGTTCCACCTCAACGTGCGCCCCGCAAGGCAGGTTCCGCCCCCCAGCGGGTACCGCCACCCCAAGGTGAACGGGCCGAGGCCCTCGCCCTCTCACGACCCAAAATCATTCCCGGTCATTCCCGGAAACCCTGTCCCCTGAATCCGGCCCAACCGGGCCGCCGGTTCCGAAAACTCGGTTTAGCTCCGCTTTCCCCAGCGACCCGATCCGCGCGATCGGCCCGCCGCCCCTGGCTTCGGCCAGGGCCCGCGCACGGGCCTTCGCGCGCTTCCACCCCCGATCCTCGACCTCGCTCGCCCCCAAGGCCAGCGCCGGTGTCCCCGATGACGATGCTCTCCAACGATCCGCGATCCGACGTGCGCCGCCTTCCCCGCGAGTTTCGCCCGTCTCCGCTTGGCTGGGTCGCCGCCCTTGGCGCTGGCCTCGTGGCCGGCCTGATCGCCGGCTGTGGTACCGGGGGATCGAGTTCGGGCCCGCCCATGGGGATTGCCGAGGCGAGCCACGGTTTCGGCCCGCTGCTGCCCTACCGCACGTTCCAGGTCGTCAACGGCCAGGTCACCCCGACCGTGGTGGCGATCCGCTCCCTGAGCGACCTGGTGAACAACGTGCGCCCGGACAACCCGGTGCTGCCCGTGAACCAGTTCCCGGCGGCGGCGATCCTGCCCAACGGGGAAGCCGGCAACCACTACATCGCGGTGCGCTTCACGCGCCCGATCGACCCGCTCAGCGTGCTCGACCCGACGATCGGCGGCACGGTCAACTCGGGCCTTTCGGGCAGCATCACCCTGGTGCGCATCGACACCACCACCGGCGAGACCAACCCGATCCGGGGCAGGGCTTTCGTGGGGGGCTCGACCTTCGCGGGCAGCCTGGACCCGAACACCGGGCTGTTGCCCTTCCAGGAGTGGGTCGGACTGGCGCCCGGCGAGGACGGCCAGCCCAAGCCCACGGCCCTGGTCTCCGGGGCGGTCGGTTTCCCCGGCACCCAGAGCGCCAACGCGTTCCCCGGCGCGGCGGACCTGGTGGATCCTCGCACGTTCGTCTTCGTCGTCGACGACGACTCGAATCTGTCGACCCACGAGACCTTCCCGACGGGCACGCAGATCCGCATGAACATCACGACGGCGGTGCTCGACACCTCCGGCAACCCGATCGGGCAGCCGGGTGCCGTCACGATCACCGTGGGTGACGACAACTTCACACCCGAGGTGAGCGTGATCCCCACCGGCGGCGGAACGCTGCCCGACATCACTCCGGGCAACGGTGTGGCGGACGTGGATCCGAGCGCGCCGATTCGAGTGCAGTTCACCGAGGCGGTTCAACCCCTGAGCCTGGGATCGCTGCCCACGGGAGCGCCGCCCGCGCCCAGCTCCGCGGTGCAGATCAGCTTCGGCCCCGAGGACTCGGTCACGAACATGCCGTTCACGGTGCGTCCGCCGAGCATCTACGACCTCAGCCTCTACGAGCTCGTGCCCGCCTTTGCTTTCCCCGGCAAGGGCCCCGCCTTCCAGAGTTGCGGCACGTTCAGCACGGTGACGGTGGTGGTCAACCCGAGCCAGGTCGAGGACTTGGGCGGAAACCGCAACAGCCAGGCCTTCTCGACCTTCTTCGAGGTCGGCAGCGGACCCGGCATCGTCAACGCTCCGGTGGCGCCCGACGTGATTTACGTGGCGCGCGGAACGGGCACGCCCGGCATTTCCGTGATCGACCTGAACGGCTTCGGGATGGGTACGGGCAACCCGACCTTCGTGGCCGGTCAGCCGATCGAGGGCAACAGCAACGCCCCCAACAATCCGAATCTGGCCTTCCAGGGAGCCAGCCTGATCCCGCCCCTCAGCCCGGGTCAGTGCACCATCAACGGGGGCTCCTCGGGGGTCTTCACCCTGGCTCGCGACAGCAATCTGGACGATTTGCTGATCCGCCCGCCGCTGCTCGATTCGGTGGGCGCCATGGCCCTCGGGCAGCCCCTGGACTTGGCGATCAACAACGCGCCGCCGCCCTTCGGATGCCAATCCGGTAACCCGAACGTGTGTGCGATCAGCGGCCTCAAGGTGCCGACGCCCGTGGTGCAAAGCGCCAGCACCCTGGCGCCCGCCCTGCCCGGTCAGTTCAGTACGGTGCCCCCGGGGACCGGCAACCTGATCTCCTGGGCGCCGCACCCGAACCCGCCGCCGCTCGTCTTCCCGCCGCTGTGCATCAGCCCCAGCATCGGCGGCCAGGAGCCGACCTCGATCGACACCCAGGTCGCCAACCTGCTCTTGCCGGGCAACCCCTTCGGCAACCCGGCCCTGGGGACGCCGCCCAGCGGCCTGCTCGCCAACGAGCAGAACACCTACTTCGTGGGTCCCTCCTCGCCCCAGGACAGCCCGGGCGGCTGCACTCCGTTCTCGATGCGCCAGCAGGTCGGCCACTTCCTCTATGTGGTGGATCGTGTGCGGCGCCAGATCGTGGTGCTCAACTCGAATCGGTTCACGGTGCTCGATCGCATCGATCTGCCCGATCCGACCGAACTGGCCATGTCGCCGAACCTGGACTTCCTGGCAGTCAGCAACCAGACCGCGGGCGTGGTGTCGTTCATCGACATCAACCCGCTGTCGGCGACCTTCCACCAGGTGATCCAAACCGTGAAGGTCGGCGCCGGCCCGCGCGGCATCGCCTGGCAGCCCGACAACGAAGACATCTTCGTCTGCAACGAGCAGGAAGGTTCCGTCACGATCCTGCGCGCCTTGGACTTCCAGCCCCGCAAGGTGCTCAAGGGCAACTTGCAGCAGCCCTTCGCCGTCGTGCTCGCCCCGCGCCAAGTGGCGGTTGGCCACGGACTGCAGCGCCAGACCTACTTTGGATACATCCTGGGCCGCAACGGGCGCCTGTCCCTGTATCAGTCCGGTCCTTCGGGCCTGAACGCCCTGGGTTTGGATGACATCATCGCCAGCGCTCCGGCGACCTTCCAGAACCCCAAGGCCCTGGCCCTGGACCGCACGGACCTGCGCAGCGGCGTGTGGATCGTGCACGAGAACCCGCTCAACCCGGCCACGGGATTGCCGAAGGGCATTTTCGGCGGCGCCGTGACGAACGTGGTGCTCAACGGGTTGATCGGAATATTCCCGCCCAGCCAGGTTTTGGGGGCCGGCGCCGGTCAGTTGAATCTGCAGGTGACGGCTTCGATTGGTCCGGAGACCCTGACCGGCATCCCCGTGGACATCGCTTTCGACAACCTGGCGAACCTGGGCGGATTGGACAATCCGACCACGGTCTTTTCGCAGGGTGTGCCCGCCCGGGTCAACGGCAAGAACATGTACCGCTTGCCTGGGGGGCTCGGCCCGGTGCCCGTGCACGCACCGCGCTACATGTTCCTGGCCGTGCCCAACTCGAGCCAAGGGGGAGGCGTCGTGGACGTCATCAACCTGAACTCAGGTTTGCAGCGCATCGACACCAACCCGTTCCAACCAGGCGTCCAGTCGATCCCCGCGCCGGGTGTCACCGGCCTGATGGACTACTTCCGGCAGTAATCCTCACGGAGCTCTCTGCTCCCGGCACCTGCCCTCGCGCGCCCGCCGCGGTCCTTCGAAGGCCCGCGGCGGGCGTGCCCCGTTGGGGAGCAGGCCGCCGGCTCCGCGCGCCCCGCGCGAAAGCTACGGGTGCACCTGCGTCCCCCTCGCCGTCCCTGGCGGCGCCTGAGGCTCCTCCGAGGGTTGCCTTCGTAACCCGCGTCGGCGGCGCACCTTGCCAGGAACGCCGAGGAGTCGCAGGTGGACTCGTATACTCCGTGCGAGGCACTAGGATCCCTGCCCTAGTGGTCCTTGCGCCGCTCACCCGACCATGCCCGATCCCGACCAGGTCCGTTCCATGTTCGCCCGCATTGCGGGGCGCTACGACCTGCTCAATCGGGTGCTTTCGGCGGGCATCGACCAGCGTTGGCGCCGCCGCACGGTGCGGCGCGCTGAGGCGCTCCTGGGGCCCCTCGGGGGCAAACGGGCCCTCGACGCGGCATGCGGGACCGGGGACCTCTCCCTGCTGCTCGCGGAGGCGGGGGCGCGCGTCGCGGCGGTGGACTTCACGCCCGAGATGTTGCTCCACGCCCTGCCGAAGGACCGCGGGCAGAGCACACTCTTCGCGCGCGGGGACGCCCTGTGTCTGCCCGCGCGGGACGGGTCCGTGGACCTGGTGACGATCGCCTTCGGCCTGCGCAACTTGGCCGACCGCAGGGCCGGACTGGCGGAGTTGCGCCGGGTGTTGGCTCCGGGTGGAGCGGCCCTGGTGCTGGAGTTCACCCTGCCCCCCGGGCCTGTGCTCGGGGCGCTCTACCGCTTCTACTTCACGCGCCTGTTGCCGCGTCTGGGCGGGGCGGTTTCGGGGGACCGCGGCGCTTACACCTACCTGCCGGACACGGTGCTGGCTTGGCCCGGCCCGGACGAACTCCAGGCGGAGATGGGCGAAGCGGGCTTCGAGGTCACGGGGCATGAACTCTTCACCGGCGGCATCGCCGCCCTGCACTGGGGCCGGGCGCCGGGGCCGGTGGCGGGTCGGGTGTGACGCGGCGCCGGACGAAAGCGAAGCGGGCGGACGAACCTCGCCTGGATGGGGGCGGCGCGGGCGGGCCGCGCCTGGAGGTGGGCCTCCTGGCGCTTTTGCCCCTGGCCTTGGCCTACGACCTCGCCCAGGTCTCGGCGCCGGGCGGCGGGCGCAACGCGGCCGAGTGGCTCTTGAGCTTGCCCCTGGCCCCGCTCGGAGAGAAGGCCCACGCCCTGCGGGCGGCCCTGTGGGCCATCTTGGGGCTGTGGTTGCTGCTGCGCCGGCGGGGTTCGGAGGAACCCCTGGGGGCCCCGGTGCTGCGCGTCTGGCTCGAGGGTTTTTTGGCTGCCCTGGCCCTCGGCCCGGCGTTACTCGCGACCCATGCGCTGATGTCGGTGCCCCTGCCGGCGATCGAGGTGCCCGACCGGCCGCCGGTCTCTCCCCCGGGCCTTATGGACGCGGCCCTGCTGTTCGGGGCGGGGGCCTACGAAGAGCTGGTCTTCCGCCTGGGGGCCTACAGCCTGATTTACCTGGGGATCCGGCGTCTGTTCAGTTGGTTGGGCGCGGCCCTGGGGTGGGCACGGGGGGCGGCGGACGTGGCCGGGGCCCTGGGTTCGGCCGCGCTCTTTGCCGCCTTCCACCTGGAGGCGTTCACCCGCTGGCTGGGGGAAGGGGGCGAACCCTTCGACGGGGCGCTCTTCGCCTGGCGTTTCCTGGCCGGCTTGCTGCTCGGGCTGCTTTTCCGTTGGCGCGGCATCGGTGTCGCGGCCTGGGCACACGCCCTGTTCAACCTGGGCCTGGCCCTGGGCGCGGGGCCCGGAGTCTTCCTTTGGGCCGGGACCTTCGGGCCGGGCCCTTGAGGCCGCGCCGGCCGGCACTTAGTGTCCGGCGGAGGTTTCCATGGCCAAGGTCTTCGTCGGCATCACGGGTGGCAGCGGGCACGTCTACGCGGAGCGTTTGCTCCTGGAGTTGGCGCGGGCCGGAGCGGAGGTTTCCGTGTCGGTGACACCCGCCGGGGCCAAGGTGCTGCGCCACGAACTGGGTGTGGAGGCGGGCGAAAAGGGCGAGCTGCTCGCCGGTGCGCTGCCGGGCTGGCTCGGACCCGAGTTGGCGCAGCGTGTGCGCGCCTATCCCAGCGACGCGGTCGAAGCGCCCCCTTCTTCGGGCACTTCCCTGACCGGCGGTGTTGTGGTCTGCCCGTGCAGCATGGGCACCCTGGCACGGGTTTCGGTGGGCTTCAGCTCGAACCTGGTCGAGCGCGCGGCGGACGTGGCCCTCAAGGAGGGACGCACCTTGATCCTGGTGCCGCGGGAGACTCCGCTCTCCCAAATCCACCTGGAAAACCTGCTGCGCCTGGCGCGGCTCGGGGCGACGGTGTTGCCCGCCATGCCGGGGTTTTATCACCGCCCGCGCAGCATCGATGATTTGGTCGGGCACGTGGTTGGCAAGGTGCTCGACCGGCTCGGCATCGCGAACCGGGCAGGGGCCCGTTGGCAGGGTTTGGACGAACCCCCGGGCGAAGCCGGTCTCGAAGGTGCCTCGCGCCTGGGCGAGGTGGAGCCGTGAGCGAAGGCGCGGCTTCCGCCGCTTCGGGCGGCGCGCGGCGGGGGCCCCTCGCGCGTGTCGGCGACTACCTGCGCCTGGTCAAGTTCAGCCACAGCGTGTTCGCGCTGCCCTTTGCCCTGATGGGGGCGTGGATCGGCGCCGGGGGCCCGCCCGCGGCGAGAACCCTGGCGTGGATCGCCGTGGCGGCGGTGGCGGCGCGCACGGCGGCCATGGGCTTCAACCGCCTGGTGGATCGGCGCATCGACGCGGCGAATCCGCGCACGCGTTCCCGCGAGTTGCCGGCGGGGGTGCTCGCCGCGCGCCAGGTGGTGTGGTTGGTGGTGCTCTCCTGCGCGGTGTTCCTGGGCGCCGCGTGGGCCCTGGGGCCCCTGTGTTTGGCGTTCGCGCCCCTGGTGCTCGCGGTGTTGCTCGGCTACTCCTTCGTCAAGCGCTTCAGCGCCCTGTGCCACCTGGTGTTGGGATTGGCTTTGGCCCTGGCGCCCCTGGGGGCCTGGCTCGCGGTGCGCGGGGAGCTGTCGGGCGATTTGTTGCCGCCGCTGCTCTTGGCGGCCGCCGTGCTCACCTGGGTGGCGGGGTTCGACCTACTCTACGCCCTTTCGGACATCGACTTCGACCGGGCCCAGGGTCTGCATTCGATCCCGGCGCGCATCGGCGTGGCGCGCACCCTGGTCGTCTCCTCGGCCCTGCACGGGCTCACGTTCCTGTGCCTTTTGGCCTTCTGGCGCTCCGCGGACCTGGGCTGGATCTTCGCGGCGGCCGTCCTTGCGGCCGGCTTGCTACTGCTGCTCCAGCACCGCATCGTGCGCCCCGACGATCTCTCGCGCCTGGACCTGGCCTTCTTCACCCTGAACGGGTGGGTGGGCGTCGCACTCTTCGCCGGCCTTGCGCTGGACATGGCCCTGTTGCAGGCTGGACCCCATGGCTAAACGAGCTCCGCGCGAACAGCCGCCCCACGCCCAGGTGCGCGCCTTCGAGCGGCGCCTGGAGAGCGAGGCCGACCTGCCCGCCCTGGTGGTGCTGCGCGGGGAAGAGGCCTACTTCCGCCGCCGCGCCTTGGATGCGTTGCAGGCGCGGGCCAAGGCCCTCGGAGCCGATGTGGTGGTGCACGACGCGGCCGATCCGGACTTCCAGGCGGATCTCTTGCTCTCCGATCTGGCCGGCTCGCCGATGTTCGCAGCGAGCCAGTTGGTGGTGGCGCGCGGCGTCGAGGGCCTCTTGGCCAAAAGCGGCAAGGACCATGCGCCGCTGACGCGGGGGGTGTTGGCCGCACTGGAAGCGGGCTTGCCCGGACGTTCGATCGCAATCGCCGTGGAGTCCCTGCGGGCGGACCACGTTTTGGCCAAGGCCGCCGCCGAACGCGGCGGGCTGCTCGGCCTGCGGCGGCTCTACGATTCGCCGCCGCCCTGGAATCCCGACCCGCGCCAGACCGAACTAGTGCAGTGGACGGTGGAGCGCGCGCGCGAACTCGGTGTGCGGCTCGACCCCGCCCGGGCCCTGTTCGTGGCGGTGGCGACGGGCAACGATTTGTCCGCCCTCGACGATCAACTGGAGCGACTGCGCCACGGCAAGGGGGGGGCCGAAGCGATCCAGTGGCAGGCGGCGGGCTCACCCTTCGCCGCGGCCGACGCCCTTTGCCGCGGGGATCTGCCGCGGGCGCTTTCGGCCCTCGAAACCCTGCGCCGGGGCGGCATGCAGGGGCGGGACGGCGGCCGTGTGGTCGATGTGCCCGCGCTGATCGCGATCCTGCTGGGAGCCCTGTCGCGGGGCGTGCGCCAGGGTTTGGCGGGCGCCCGGCGCCGGGCCGCGGGAGGCGATCCAGCGGATGTGGTCGCGGGCGGCGGCCCGGGGCGCAACTTGGCCGCGGCCGAGCTCAGCGAGCGGGTGGCGCGCCGGCCGGACCCGGCGGCCTGGCGGCGCATGCTGGAAGATCTCCACGCTTTGGAGCGGCGCCTCAAGGGCGGCGCGGGGGCCGACCTGGACGATCTGGTGGCCCTGGCCTTGGCCTGGCGCGTGGAGACCCCTCAGCCGGCCCGCACCCGGTAAACTCGCGCCCATGCCCGATCTGCGAGACGGAGCGGGGCCTGCGGTGATCCGCGAGTTGCCCGAGGTGGTGCGCAACCAGATCGCCGCCGGAGAGGTGGTCGAACGCCCGGCTTCCGTGGTCAAGGAGCTGGTCGAAAACGCCCTCGACGCGGGCGCGACACGCTTGCGCATCGACCTGGAGGAGGGCGGCGTTGCGCTCGTGCGTGTGGTCGACGACGGCGGCGGTATGGGGCCGAGGGATTTGGCCCTGGCCTTCCAGCCCCACGCGACCAGCAAGCTCTACGCCCTCGACGACCTGGATCACATCGCTTCCTTGGGCTTTCGCGGCGAGGCCCTGGCGTCGATCGGCGCGGTGTCGCGCGCGCGCATCCTCACGCGGCCGGCGGAGAGTTTGGGCGGCCACACCGTCAGCGACGAAGGCGGTCGCCTCTCGCCGGTGGAGCCCGCCGCGGCGCCCGTGGGAACGACCGTGGAGGTGCGCGACCTCTTTTTCAACACACCCGCGCGGCGGCGTTTCTTGAAGCGCACACCGACTGAACTGGGCCGCTGCCTTGACATTTTGCAGCGGCTGGCCCTGGCCCATGTGGGCGTGGGGTTCGTCGTTACCCACGACGGGCGGCGTGTGCTCGACGTGGAGCCCGCGATGGACCTGCGCGCGCGGGTGCGCAGGCTCTTCGGGGCGGAACTCGCCGATGCGCTGGTGGGAGTCGAGGTGCAGGACGGTCCCACGCGTCTTGCCGGATTGGTGGCTCCGCCGCGTTTTTCACGCCGGGACACCGCGCGGCAAATGTGGTTCCTGAACGGCCGCGCCCTGCGGGACAAGCTGCTCGTGCGTGTGCTCAAGGAGGGCTACCGGGGATTTCTGGTGGAAGGCCGCCAGCCTTGCGCGTTTTTGCACCTGTCGATGGATCCGTCCGCCGTCGACGTGAACGTGCACCCGACCAAGAGCGAGGTGCGGTTCCGCGAGGAGCGGCGCCTGTTCGGTTTCCTGGTCGCCGGTCTGCGCGAGGCCGTGGCGCGCACGGACATCGCCACGCCGGGGGAGAAGTTGCTGGGCAGCGCGGAGCGGCGCGGGGCTTGGATCCCGCGGCCGGCGCAGTTTTCGGAGGGACCCTCGGCGGCACCCTCGGCCGCGCCCTCGGCTGGGTACCTGCCGGACCCGGGGCCCGGTCCGGCGATGCGTCCGCCCGCACAGGAAACGGCGCCGGTGTCCGAGCGGGGTTGGCCGGTTTCCGCGGGGGAAACCGCCGTCGGCGAGGGAGCCCAAGGGCCCGCGTGGCGCGGGGAGAGCGGGCCGCTCGGCCCTTTCTTGCAGGTGGCGCGCACCTACATCCTGCGCGCGCTGCCGGACGGCTTCGAGATCGTCGATCAACACGCCTTGCACGAGCGCATGAGCTATGAAGCGCTGCGCGCGGAGGCGCGCGCGGGCAAGGTGGCGGTGCAGCGCCTCTTGGTGCCCGAAATCGTCGCGCTTTCGCGCGATGAGGTCGCGCGGCTCGAAGAGCACATCGAAGGCCTGGAGCGTTTGGGCATCGAACTCACGCCCTTCGGACCCAAGGAGGTCGCCGTGCAGGGACTGCCCGCGCGGCTGCCCAGGGTGTCGGCGACGGCGTTGCTGGAGGACCTGGTGGCGCTCCTGGAGGAGAAGGGCCGCCTGCCGGAGGCGGACGATCTGTTCGAGGAACTGCTGCACCGCAAGGCCTGCCGCTCTTCGATCATGGCCGGCGACGAACTCTCCCAGGAGGACATGCGCGCGCTGCTCGCGCGGGCCGGCGAACTGGAGAGCGACCAGACCTGTCCCCACGCGCGGCCGACGCGGGTGCGGTTCACCTTGGCGGACCTGGAGAAGGCGTTCCACCGGCGGTGAGGGCACCGGGAAGGGCGCCTGTTGGGCCCCAGGTGTAGCCTCTGCGTAAGATGTGCCTGCGGGGTAGGCTTTGGCCCATGTTCCTTGCCACCTTGCCCCTGCTGCTCTTCCTGGCAGGGTTCGCCGTGGTGCGTTCCGCAGTCCCGGCGATCCTCTGTCGTGCTCACCCCTGGAACGCTCGCGCGCGCGGCTTCGAAGCCTGTCGGCGGGCGCTCTTGGTCCTAGTCGCGCTCGCGCTCCTGGCCCTCGCATGGACGCGTGTGGTCGCTCCCGATTGGCATTACCACTTCTGGTCGATGCAGTTCCCGATGCTCGCCTTCGCCCTCGGTTCTGGGGTGCTGCTGGTGGAGGTCTGGCGCGGCGACCGGGTCGCGCTTTGGGGCGACTTCGGCCGCAGGCGTCGCGGCGGCGCCTGGGTTTTCCTGGGCGGCCTCGTCGTGCTATGGGCCACCGGCTTCGTGCTGCAACTGCTCGTGCCCCATCCGCACTCCAGTCCCTACAGCAGCGGCGATCCCGTCGGTGGACTGTGGCAACTGGTGCGCTACGGCTTCGGTGGACCTTTGCCCGTGGACCTGGCGCCGATCACCGAGTTGGAGCGGGCGCGCGGCATCGGACACCTGCCGCGCGAAGTGACCGTACCCGCCGCCGCCGGCCTGCTCGCCGCTTGGCTCTGGATCGGTTTCGCCTGTTTGGCCCTCGCCGTGCGTTGGATGGGGGACCGGATCCGGCCCTTCGTGCCGCTCTTGCCGGCCCTCTTGCTCTTGGGCGTGCAAGCCATGTGGATGGCGGACATGGGCCCGATCGGCCCCTTCGATCCGGGCCTCTTCTCGGTGGAGGCGGACCACATCTCCGGGGTTTGGCGCAGCGATCCGGTGCAGATGACGGGCTTCGGCCCGGTGCTGGCGTTCGCCGCGTTCCTGGCCCTGCTCCTGGCGTGGATCGAGTGGCGCGCCGCCAGGTTCGAAGCTCCCGCGGTGGCCGTGTCCGGCCCGCCGGTGGGTGCTTGAGCCGCGGGCGCAAGCGCCCCTTGGGTCAGGGCTCGAAGTCGCGCGGCTGCAGTCCCGGCCGCAGGTTGCCGCGCTCCAGGTAGATCTCCTGGGTCGGTCGCGGCATGGACCAATGCCGCAATAGCTGGGGATCGGCGGCGATTTCCTCCCAGGTCAAACCCTCCGGGGGAGGCCCGCCCCGTTCAAAGACGATCAGCGCGCCGGGAACGAGCCGCCCATCCAGGATGCGAGAGTTTTCGAGGAGCACCACTCGCTCCAGGGGCGGGGGGCCGAGGGGATCGCGCTCCCCGGTGGGGGAGAGTTCCAAGCAGCGCAGCCTCGGCAACCCCTCCGGGTCGATCTCCAGTCCGAGGCGGGCCCGCTGCAACACCGGGGACTGGCCGGGGCGCTGGGCCTGGGGCTCGAAGAGCGAGAGGTCCGGGGTGACGAGTTCCAACCAGGTCAGTCGCAGGGGGCGAAAGCCGACCCGGGCGGGCAGCCGATCGGGGGGGCGCTCCATCAGGGTCAGCGAGGCGATGCGCAGTTGGCTCGTGTCCGCCAGGGCCGCGAAGGTGCGCGCCAGGATCAGGGCCTGGTCCAGTTGGCGCCGGTCCTCCGCGTACTCGCGGCCGCGGAGGGCCACGGACTCGGCCCCATCCACGAGGAAGTCCCCGCGCGGGCCGCGCATCAACTCGGCCCTTCCGCTCGGGCCGAAGCGCACGAAGCCGGGTCCCAAGTAGCGGACCTGGGCGCGCAGGTCGTTGCTCTGGGCTCCCTCGCGAACCCGCAACACGAACTCGATGTCGAAGCTGGGCAGGGGGCCAGGCGGCCTGCCCGGCACGGCCTGCGCTTCGGCGAAGCGGCGCCACAGGGCGGCGGCCTCGGCGGACACACCCGCCGGCAAAACCCCGGCGGGCGGCAGGACACCGGAGCCGCCGTCCGACCCAGCGGAAGTCTCGCGCGAGGCCTCTTGACCGGAACTGGGAGGCTGGGGCTCCTGTGTGAGCTCCCCGTATTCGTCCGACTTTTCTTCGAGACGAGGGGCGTTCGAATTCAGGCCGAATGTCAGGAACCCCTGGAAGATCAGGATCCCAACACACAGAGAGAGGCGTCGGAAGGACATGCGATCCACAGTATGCCAAGCGGGCCCTCCGGGCCGTCCGGAGTCGTCCTGGGTGAGTTCTTGGGATACGCAGAGCTGCCGTGTTCGTGTGCCACGAAAGCGAAACCTGCGTCCGCCCGTGTGCTTTGCTCGCCGCCAAAAAAGGGCTGACGCTTACGGCCACGTTCAGGGGATTCCCCTAAGCCCATTTGTCCTTAGGGGAGATCGCGTTCCCGGAACGGGCCGTGCACGACTCCTGTTGAGAGCCTTGACCCCCACCTCTCTCCCTCACCAGACTGAGCCGCGACGATGGGAGAAGGGTCGCCCGGCGCGTACCGGGTGTCGCTAACGACGGTCGGCCTCGATCGAGCCGAACCAGCGATTCGAGGCCCTTCCTCCGAACCCCATGTCCATTTCCCCCCCCTCCGAACTTCAGGTCTTGCTCGACGTTTGGGCCGAGCCTGCATTCCTCGTGAGCTCCGGCGCGATTCGGCACGCCAATCCGGCGGCCTGCCTCGCCCTGGGTGTGGAACGGGAAACACTGCGCGGCAGCGAGTGGCGGGTGTGGTGCCCCGACGCCGACGTGCACAGCGGCCCGGGACGCCTGCGCGCCGCCCAGACCGGACGCGACTTTGCCGTCCAGCTCGAGCGGGTGCCCCTCAGTTCGCTCTTCGACTGCATCGTCGCGCGGCCCGTCGGCGGCGGCCTGCGCCGGGCCGAAGGATCGGTCAGCGGGTCGGCTGCGGCGGTCCTCTCCGATGTTCGGCGCGCGACGGCGGTTTTGCTTCACGCCCTGGCCGGGCCGCTCTCGCGGCTTTCCTTGGGGTCCTCGGCCCTGGAAGCGCGGCTGGAGGAAATCGAGGGCGGTCCGGGCTTGGCCGACGTGCGCGCAGAAGCCCATAGCATCGGCGAGGGCGCGCGGGAGTTGCTCGAACTGTTCGCCTCCGTGCGCGAGTTGGCGCGCTCCGGGTCGGCGCGCGGCATCTGCCGTTCCATCGAACTGCGCGCGCGCCTCGCGGCGTCGGGTGTCGCCGTGGAATGGGAGCCGGGAGCACCGGATGTGAATCTGCCCGGTGAGACGCCGGCATTGCTGCTGCTGTTTTCCTCGATCACATCCGCGCTCGGGGGAGGAACCGCGAGCGGTCCGCGGGCGAAGGTGATCGCCTACGGGGGAACCCCGCGGGAACTGCTCTTCGAGTGGGACGGCGCGCGATTCGATGCGGAACTGCGCGATTTGGCCCTGGCGCGCGCGGTGCTCGGCCGGCTCGGCGGCCGCCTGGAGTGGCGCCGGGACGATGCTGGTAACACCCGGGTGAGCCTGCGTCTGCCCGTGCTCGAGAAGGTTCGTCCGTCGGCACAGAGCCCCGTGGGCGCCGAGGTGGGGGCGTGATGGCTTCCGTGGCGCCCCTCGTGTGCGTGGTGGAGGACGACCGCGGCCTGCGTGAACAGCTCGGGCGACTCCTGGTGCGGGCCGGCATGCGCTGCGCCCTCCTGGAACGGGCCGAGGAGCTGATCGAGCTGATCGGGCGCACCGAACCCGATGCGATCCTGCTCGACATGTTCTTGCTCGGGATGGACGGTTTGGAGTGCCTGGAGCGGCTCGCGATTCTGAAGCCCGGTTGCCCGGTGATCGTGTTGACCGGGCAGGCGGATGTGCCGCTCGCGGTCAGCGCCATGGAACAGGGTGCGTTGACGCTGCTGGAGAAGCCGGTGTCCGAGGAGCGCCTGCTGGATGCGCTGCGCTCGGCGTTTCGCCTGGGCGAGTCCCGGCGCGAACAGGAAGCCGAGCGCTCCAAAGCGCGTACTTCCCTGGGGCGGCTCAGTCCGCGCGAGCGTCAGGTGGTCGACCTGGTGGTGCAGGGCGAGCCGAACAAGAACATCGCCCGGGACCTCGGGCTCAGCCCGAAGACCGTCGAAGTGCACCGCGCCAACGCCATGCGCAAGCTCGGCGTGCAGTCCCTGGCGGAGTTGGTGCGACTCGTGCTGACCTCCGAGGGCGCGGCCCGCTCCGAGGTCGGAGCGGAGGGCGATTCCACGCGGCTCTAGGCGGGATCACTCGAATCGCGCGCCCTTGGCGCGGTAGTACTCCGCCAAGTGCGTGCGCTGGGGGCGCGAAAACAGGCGCGCGATGTGGCCGCTCCAGGTGCGGCCGGGTTTGCCGCGCAGTGCGTGCCAAGCCTCCAGCTCCCGGTCCAAGGTTTCGATGGCCGCATCCACCTGCTCTTGGGATCCGTAGCGCTCCTCGAAGAGCACACCCTCCAGGGGCAAACGCGGCAGGGGCCGAGGTTCTTCGTCGGCGACGCCCACGCACAGTCCGAAAAAGGGCAACAATCCCGCCGGCAATTCGAGCAACTCGTCCACCTCGGCCGAGCGGTTGCGCAGGCCGCCGATGAAACAGATGCCGTAGCCCAAGTCCTCGAAGGCCAGGGCCAAGTTCTGGGCGAAGAGCGCCGTGTCGATGGCGGCCAGCAGGAAGGACTCCAAGTTGGCGGCGTACTCGGCTCCCGCCCGTTCGAGCACCCGCCGGTGGCGGAGTTGATCGCCGAGCAGCACAAAAAATGCGCCGGCTTCGGCCACCCACGGCTGTCCGCCGCAGAGCTCCGCCAGGCGGGCGCGGTTTTGTGGCGAACGCACCCGAATCGCCGCATAAGCCTGGATTAGGTGCGACGTCGCGGCCCGCTGGGCGGCTTCGAAGGCTTGGCGCACGTGCTCTTCCCGGGGCGCTTCGGGACGAAAGCGACGCACGCTGCGATGGGCCCGTTGGCGCCCCAGCACGCCGCCGGGCTCCGAGTCGTGGGGGACAGCTTCGACGCCTCGGGCTTCGTCGCTCATACGTCGATGCTCGGACCGATCCGGTCCTGGGAAGCCACGAGCACACGCACGTGCCCGAGTCCCAAGAGGTCCAGTTCCGCATGGGCGGCGGCCAGGGCCAACTCGGGTGTGTTGTTGTGGCGCGACAGGTGCGCGAGCACCAGGGTGTGCAGCTCCGGCCCCGCCAGGTGGCGCAGCACCAAACGGGCCTGTTGGTTTTCCAGGTGCCCGCGGCCGCCGCGGATGCGCCGCTTGAGCGGTTCGGGATAGGGCCCCTCGGCGAGCATCCGGCCCTCGTGGTTGAACTCGAGCACGAGCACGTGGGCCCCGGCGAGGTGCTGGGCGATGCCCGGCTCCGGGCGCCCCATGTCGGTCAAGAGCACCGCCCGGCGCCCTTTCGCATCGAAGCGAAAGGCGTAGGTCGGATGGGCGTCGTGGGGCAACTCGACGGCGGTCAATTCGAGGGCCACGTTGCCGGACGGATCTTCGATCGATTGTGGGCGCAGGGCGCCGAGGGCCACCAGCCGCTTGGCGCGGCGCAGGGAGGATTGTCCGTGCAGGGTGTGCGCGGCGTAGAGCGGCGCGCGGCTGCGGCGCGCGATCAGGCCCGCCGAGCGCGCGTGGTCCAGGTGCCCGTGGGTCACGGCCACCGCGTGGGGCGCACCCAGGGGCAAACGCGCTTCTTCCAGGCGGCGGGTCAACTCGGTCCCGGGCAGGCCGGCGTCCGCCAGGAGGTCCAGTTCGCCGGCGCGCACGAGCAACGCGTTGCCCTCGCTGCCGCTGGAGAGCACCTGCAGCTTCAACGCCAGTGCCCCCGCCGGCCGCGCGCCACGAAAGCGCCGAGAAGCAGGCCGGCGACGGCGATCCAGGGCACGTAGGCTGGCCAGGGCAGCAGCCGCGTGCCCGGGCGGTGCACCAGTCGCAGCTCCACGTCGCCTTCGCCCAGGGGCAACGCACTGAAGGCGTGGTCGGCCGCGAACAGTTCCGCGGCTTCGCCGTCGCGCAGGGCGACCCAACCCGGGGCCAGGGCTTCGTGCCAGACCAGCCAACCTCCCCGGGCGCCGCGCACACGGGCCACCAGCTCGCCGTCCGAAGGCCGCTCGAAGCGGATCTCGTCGGGCGCGCCGCGCGCTGGCGCCACGTCGCCGGGCGGTTCGACTTCCAGCCAGACCTCGGCCGCGGGATCGGTGCGAGCGGTCAGGGCCGCAAGGCGCGCGATCGGATCGGGCTCCACCCGCGCTTCGGCGGCGAAACGCACCGGCCCCAGGGCGCCGCTGCGCCGGTGGACCGCAAAGCCCGGCCAAGCCACCTCCGGCGAGAGGAAGTGCACCAGTTCCAGGCGCGGGTGTTCGATCGGCTCGACCGAGAGCACGGCCGACACGCCGGCCAGGTCCAGGATCGGGTGCCCAAGAAGCCCGGCGTCGGGCAGCCGCGCGATGCCCGTCAGGAAGCGCGTGCGCGGATCGAGTGCCTCGAACAGTTCCACCGGACGGCGCGGGTTGAAGGGCACGTAGGCGTTCACGTCCCGGATGCCGTAGTGGGCGAGCAGGTTCGGTCGGGCCAGTTCGGAGACGAACTGGGGCCCACCCGGCGTGGGGTCGAAACGCAGCACGCGCCCGCCCGCCGCGGCCGCGCGCACCGCTTCGATCGCCGGGCTCTGCGGGAACAGGGCGCGGCCCTCGGCCAAACGCATCGGGCGCACGTGTTCGCGCGCCACGAGCGCCAGGTCGGCGGCCAGGGGCAACGCCAGGAAAAGCGGCAGGCGCCGCGCCACGCCGGCCGGGCGGCCCAGTTGTCCGATCGCCAGGGCGGCGGCGAAGGCCGCGGCCAATCCGGCCGCCAGGGCCAGGGTGCGCGCCAGTTGCGCCGCCGCGCGCTCGGCCGCATCGGGGGGCACCACCAGGCGCACTTCTTCGATCGGCCGTTCGTAGCGCTGGGAGAGGCGCTTCTCCATGCCGTCGCGGAAGCGCGCGGAATCGAGGCCGTGGCTGAAGAGCAGGCCGGTGGTGAAGAGCAGCACGGCGAAGGTGAACGCCACCCGGCGCGCGCCGGGGCGCCCTTGGATCAGCGCTTCGAGGCCAAGCGCGCCGAGCCAGGCAAAACCGAGCCAGGTCAGGGCCAGGGCGCGCGGCGGCGCTCCGGCGTTCAGTCCGGGCAGGTGGTAGAGCCAGCGCACCAGGGGCCAGCCTTGCGCGAAGCCGAAAGCGAGCAGCACGAGCAGCGCGGGCAGCCGGGCCCGGGGCCCGCCGCGAATCAGCCCCACCAGCGCCAACATCAAAAGCGCCGAGCCGCACCAGGGATCCCACTCCAGGGGGCTCGCCGTGGCCGCCTTTTGCCATTCTTCCGGGGGCGTCAGCCACCACACCGCGGGCTGCTGGCTGCCGAGGGTCGGATCGCTCGGGCGGCCCCAAAGGTTCGGGGCCACGAGCCCCAGGGCGCTCACCACCGGCAGGGTTTGCGTGGCGAGTTCCGCCGCGCCCTTCGGCACCCGATAGGACTCACGACTGGCTTCCCAGGTGGGCCACAGGGCGGGCGCGGCGAGGACCGGCGCGAGCGCCAAGAGCAGCAGCGCGCGCGATTGGCTGCCCGGCAACACTTCGCCCGCCAGCCCCACGCTGCGCCGCAGCGGCCCGAGGGCCACCAGCACGTAGAGCGCCGCGGCGGCCAGCCCCAAGAAGGCGATCTGCGGGAACCCCGCGGTCAGGGGCAAAGCCGCGCCCACCAGCACCCACAGCCACGCCCCGCGCCGGCCGCGTCCGAAGTCCTCCAGCGCCGTCAGGCAAAACGGCAGCCACAGGATCGCGTCCACCTTCATGGGCAGGTGGAGGTTCGCCACGCCGAATCCGGCCGCTTGGGTCGCCAGGGCCGCGAACGCCGCCGCTCGCCCGTCGATCCCCAAACGCTCCAGGAAACGCCACGTCCAAAGCCCCGCCAGGAATAGCGCCAGCAGGGCCAATCCACCCGCTGCCCGTTCCGGCGGCGCCACCAGCAGCAGCAGGTTGGGCGGGTAGAGCGGCCCGTGCATGCTGTTGCCGAAGAGCGGCGCACCCATGCCGTGGTGCGCGTCCCAGCCCCAGGGCTGCCCCGCGAGCCAGCGCTCGCGCAGCCGGAGCTGGTCCGTCAGGGCCGGCAGGATGCGGTCGCCGCTCCAAAAGTTCGCCCGCGCGTGCACCGCTTGGGCGGCTTCGGAGTCCTCCCCGCGCAGGGGCGCGTAGAGCACCGGCGCCTGGGGCAGGAAAAAACGTCCCGGCAGCAGACTCGGGCCCACGAGGGCCAGGGGCACCACGAGCAGCAGCAACAGGCGCAGGCGCCATCGGGTCCAGGCCTTGGCCACTGCCTTCGCCGTTGCGTTTCGCCTCGCCATCATGGCCCCGTGCCCTCGCTCCGCGGGCGCGTCAGGGTAGGTCCTGGGCGTGGGCCTGTCGACGGGCGGCGGGCGCGGCGGCGGCCGGGGGGACGAGCCGCGCACCGCGCCGCGTAGAATCTGCGGCCATGCGAGTCTCCCCCCAAACCCGCGGTCGAACCGCCGCCGCACCCATCGAAACCGCACCGAGCCGCCGCCGAGCGCGTTTCCTCTCCCCGTGGTTGCCGGGTTGGGTCCTCGCCGGCCTGGTCGCCGGCTGCGCTTCGACGGCCGGGCCGGAGCAAGGGGAAGCGGGTGGATCCTCTCAGGCGGCCGGGGTGCAGCAGGCCGCCGCCCTCCTGGAGCGCCCGGAGGCCTCGCCGGGCAGGTTGATGGCCGACGTGCTCTGGTTGGCGGATCCGGCCCGGGAGGGGCGCCGGGCCGGTCTGCGGGGCGAGTGGATCAGCGGCGAGTGGATCGCCCGGCGCATGTCGGAGCTGGGCCTGGAGCCCGCCGGCGAAGAGGGCTGGTTCCAGAGTTTTGATGTGCCCCTGCCCGCGCGCGATCGCGGGGACTCGCGGGTCGCTTGGACACACACCGCCGATGGGGAATCCCCGGCCGCCGCCCAGGGCGGTCCGGACGCCGTGGTGCCGCTCTTTTGTTCGAGCGCGGGCGCGGCGGCGGGCCCCCTGGTGTTCGCCGGGTACGGGCTCGTGGAAAGCGATCTGGGCTACGACGACTTCGCCGGCCTCGACGTGGAGGGCCGCGTGGTGCTGCTGGTGCGCGGTGCGCCGCGCACCGAAGCCGGCACCGAGCGGGACGTGGGTGTGGCCGCGGGGCTCTTCCACAAGGTGATGTCCGCCCGGCGCCGGGGCGCGAGTGCGGTGCTCGTGGCCGCGCACCCGAAGGATGCCGAAGCGCCGCTGGCTCCCTTCGACAGCGGCTCCACGGCACTGGCCGCGCTGCCCGCGCTTTCAGTGAGCGTGGCCCTCGCCGAAGGCATGCTGCCGGACTACCGCGAACGGGTGGCGCGCATCGATCGCGCCCTGGCCGGGCCCCCGGCCGCGGCCGGCGAGGTGGCGGAGCTGATCGGCGCCGTGGACGGCGTATCGCGCGTGGAGGTGTTCGCGGACGTGGAGCGCGGGCGCGCGCCGGCGCGCAACGTGCTCGGGCTCGTGCGCGGCACGGTCCCCGAGGCGCGCATCGCGGTGATCGGCGCCCACTACGACCACCTGGGCTTCGGTGAGACGGGCTCCCTCGAGCCCGCGTCGATCGGCCAGGTCCACCCGGGCGCGGACGACAACGCCAGCGGCGTGGCCGTGGCCCTGGAGGCCGCGCGCCTGCTCGCCTCCGGACCCCGCCCGGCGGGGGACGTGCTGATCGCCCTTTGGTCCGGCGAGGAACTCGGCCTTTTGGGCAGCAAACACTGGATGCGCCAACCGACCGTTCCCCTGGAGCGTGTGGCCGCCAAGTACAACCTGGACATGGTCGGCCGCGCGGACGACGGCCGCCTGCAGGCCCTGGGTGCGGGCAGCGCCGCGGAATTCCAAAGCTGGCTCGCCGAACACGGGCCGCGCCGCGGTTTGGCGGTCGCGGCCGAACCCTCCGGCCGGGCCCTGGGCGGCAGCGACCACCAGAGTTTCTTGGAGCGCGGCATTCCGGCCCTGCACCTGTTCAGCGGTCTGCACGGGGACTACCACCGCCCGAGCGACACCGCCGATCGTTTCGAAGCGGCCGGCGCGGCCAAGGTCACCGAGTTGCTCGTGGACCTGGTCGAGCGCACCTTCGGCCCCGAGCCCTTGGCTTTCGTGCCGGTGGCCGAGCCGCCCGCCGGGGATCGCATGCGCGGCGGCAGTTGGCGCGTGCTCTTCGGCGCGGTGCCCGGGGACTACACCGACCCGGATCCGGGGCTTTTGATCAGCGGCACCACCGCGGGCAGTCCGGCGGAACGCTCCGGCCTCTTGGCCGGCGACCGCATCCTGTGGGTGGGGGACGTGGAGATCCTGGCGATCGCGGACTTCATGTACGCCCTGTCCGTGCACAAACCCGGCGAAACGGTCACCGTGCGCTTCGAGCGGGACGGCGAGGAGCAGGAGGTGCTCTTGACCTTCGCCCTGCGCGAGGCGCGCTGAGCGGCGCATCCCCGACGCCCATGGGACACAAAGCTCAGGCTGGCCGGGGTCCCCTCGTCGTCTTTGCCCTGATCTTTCTGGCCGGCTTCGGTCTGCGCTGGCCGGAGCTGCGTGCGCCCTGGAGCGACCTGCCCCACGACTGGCACACGATCTTCGGCAGCATGCTCGGCGGCGGGCGGGTGCGCGCCATGGCCGAGCATGGCCTGCTCGAAGCGCGCCTGATGCCCTACGACTCGCGTGTCGAGTACGACGACGGCGAGATCACGCGCAACTACTACACCCACCACCCGCCGCTCTTCATGCTGCTGGCGGCGCTTTCCCTGCGCCTGTTCGGCGCCGAGGAGTGGGCCCTGCGCCTGGTGCCCTTCGCCTTCTCGATGCTCGCGATTTGGGCCTGTTTCCTGCTCGGGCGCACCTGGCGCGGGCCGCCCACGGGTCTGGTGGCGGCCTTCGTGGCGGCGCTGCTGCCGTTGGCGGCCCTGTGCGGGCTGCTCTTTTGGACCGAGGGGGCGATCGCGGCTTTGGTGGCCCTGGCCGCCCGCGATCAACTGCTTTGGCTGCGCGGCGGCGGCCGAAAGCACCTGCACCGGGTGGCCCTCTGGATGGCCCTGGGCGGTCTTTTGGATTGGCCCATGGCGTTTGCCTCCGGGCCCTTCTTCCTGCATGCCCTTTGGAACGCGCGGCGCGGTCCCTTGGCGGCCGATCGAAGGAGTGTGTTCCTGCTGCCGCTCGCCACGGGTTTGACCGTGCTGCTGCACCGGGTGCACCTGGCCATCGTTTTGCCCCACGACGCGGTGCAGACCCAAAAGGGCGTGGCGCTCCGCTCGGCCATGGGGCTCGACCCGGACTTCGCTCCGGGGGTCTTCTTCACGAACCAGGCGCTGTTCCTGGAGCGCTACCTGACGCCGCCCGGACTCGTGCTCTTCGGCGCCGCGCTGCTCTTGGCGATCGTGCGGCTGGTGCGCGGGCGCCTGGGGCCGGAGGGCAGCCTCATGTTGCTGCTCTTGGCGCCGGCCGCGCTCTACATCGGGCTATTCCCGGGCCGCAGCCACATCCACGACTTTTTCCTGCTCGTCTCGTTGCCCTGGTTCGCCCTGGCCCTCGCCGACTTGGTGACGAGCCTTTGGGCCGCGCTCGCGCCGCGCCTGGGCCGCGCCGCGACGTCCACGCTTTTGGTGCTGGTCCTGGGCTCTTTGACGGCGGCTTCGGTGCAGCGCACCCTGGAGCGCCAGGCCGAATTCCGCACCGATCGCCTGGTGGACATCGCTTTTGCTCCCGAGGTGCGCGAGCTGCTCGACGATCCGAGCGCGATCGTCGTGACCCACGTGGGCCGGGGGCTCGGGCTTGCTTTCTATTCGCGGGCCACGGTCCTGTGGGGGCTGGAGGACCCGGCCGCCCTGCGCCTGCGCCGGGACGAGTTGGTGGCGCGCATCGCGCCCCCCAGGCGGCTGGTGTACCTGGTCGACCTGCACTACTTCCCGCTGATCGACGCGGACGGGAGCCTGGCCCGGACCCTGGCGACATTCGGGCCGACGACCCCGGTGCGCACGGCCTTGGGCCAAGAACTGCTCTTCGTGGATCTGCGTGCGGCGCTCGAGCCCGCGCAGGCCGGCGACTAACCGCGCTTCGCGCCTTCCGCGGAAGCGCGATCGGAGGCACCGCGATCGGAGGAGCGGCCGGCGCCGGGCGATCGCAGGCCCGCGGGGGCCTCGACGGGCACGCTCCAGCCTTCGAGCGCCTCGGCCAGCACCTCCTCGATGCGCTCGGCGAAGACCAGGCGCAGGTTCTTCGCCACGCTTTCGGGGATCTCCTCGCGGTCCTTGGCGTTGCGCGCCGGCAGCACCACGGTGGTGATGCCGGCCCGGTAGGCGGCGAGCACCTTTTCCTTGATGCCACCCACCGGCAGCACCAATCCGCGCAGGGAAATCTCCCCCGTCATGGCCACGTCGCTGCGCACCGTGTGGTCGCACAAAAGCGAGACCAGGGCGGTGACCACGGTGACGCCGGCGCTGGGGCCGTCCTTGGGGATGGCGCCGGCGGGGAAGTGCACGTGGATGTCGTGGCCGGCGAAGGGTTGGTCCCCGAGGCCCAGCTCGGCGGCCTTGGACTTGACCAGGCTCAGGGCCGCGAGGGCGCTCTCTTTCATCACGTCGCCCAGTTGGCCGGTGAGCACCAGCTCGCCCTTGCCGGGCATGCGCGTGGCTTCGATGAAGAGGATGTCGCCGCCGGCCGGTGTCCAGGCCAGGCCGGTCGCCACGCCGGGCACGCTGGTGCGCAGGGCGGCTTCGCTCTCGAAGCGCGGCGGGCCCAGGATCGCGGCCAGGTCGCCCGGGCCGATCTCGACCGCGGTGGCCTCGCCCGAGGCGATGCGCGTGGCCGCGTGGCGCAACACGGCGCCGATTTCGCGCTCCAAATTGCGGCAGCCCGCCTCCCGGGTGTAGCGCCGGGCGATCTCCACCAGCGCTTCGTCCGCGATGCGGCAGCGCTCGGCATCCAGGCCGTTGGCGTCCAGTTGCCGCGCCACCAGGTAGCGCCGGGCGATTTCGAGCTTTTCCTCCTCGGTATAACCCGACAGTTCGATCACCTCGCAGCGATCGCGCAGGGGGCCGGGGATGTTCTCCAGCACGTTCGCGGTGGCCACGAAGAGCACCCGCGAGAGGTCGATCGGCACGCCCAGGTAGTGGTCGCGGAAGGCGCGGTTTTGCTCCGGATCGAGCACTTCGAGCAGCGCGGCGGAGGGGTCGCCCTGGAAACCGCGGCCGAGTTTGTCCATTTCGTCGAGCAGCAGCACTGGGTTCATCGAACCGGCCTTTTTGATGCTCTGCACGATGTTGCCCGGCAGGGCGCCCACGTAGGTGCGCCGGTGTCCGCGGATCTCGGCTTCGTCGTGCACGCCGCCCAAACTCAGGCGCACGAACTTGCGGCCCATGGCGCGCGCGATCGATTGGCCCAGGGAGGTTTTGCCGACACCCGGCGGCCCGACCAGGCACAGGATCGGGCCCTTGCCGCGGGGTTTGAGCTTGCGCACCGCCAAAAACTCGATGATGCGGCGTTTGACCTTTTCGAGCCCGTAGTGATCCTCGTCCAGGATGCGGCGCGCCTCGGCCAGGTCGATGGCGTCCTTGGTGCTGACGGCCCAGGGCAGCTCGACCAGGAACTCCAGGAAACTGCGCAGGCTGGAGTGTTCCGCGGCGGCCTCGGGCATGCGTTCCAGGCGCGCCAACTGTTTGGTCGCTTCGGCCTGCACCTCCTCGGGCATTTCGGCCTTGGCGATGTTTTCCGCCAACTCGGCCAACTCGGGCGCTCCGCCTTCCCCGAGCTCCTTCTGGATGGTCTTGAGC
>JBJHAV010000013.1:27634-30621 GCA_050480685.1 Planctomycetaceae bacterium
CTCGCGCAGGAAGTACTCCCGCTGGGTCTTTTCCAGGGTGCCCCGGGTGCGCTGGTGGATCTCCTTGGAGAGCGAAAGCACCTTGACGAGCTGGGCCAGTTTGCGACTGACGAGCTCCATGCGCGGGCCGAGTTCCACGGTCTCCAGCACGGCCTGCTTTTCGGCGGCGGGCACATCGATGAAGGTGGCGATCAAATCGGTCAAGGCCGGGGCCGAACCCTGGGCTTGGATCGCCTGGTCCAGTTCCTCCGGCTTCTCGGGGAGCAGTTCCAGTGCCTCGTGGGCCTGGGCCTTGAGGGCCAGCACACGGGCCTGCAAATCGGCGTCCGTGGGGTCCACTTGGGGTTCGGGGAAGGTGCGCACGCGCGCCACCAGGAAAGGTTCGGTGCGCACGAACTCTTCGATCCGGAAGCGCTCGCGGCCCTGCACGATCACGTGGTGGGTGCCGTCCGGCGCGGTGACGTAGCGCACGATCTCGGCCAGGGTGCCGAAGTCGTGCAGCGCCTCCGGGCCGGGTTCATCGTCCCCGGGATCCTTTTGCAAGAGCAGACCGATCGGCCGCTCCGATTGGATCGCGGCCTGCACGGCGAGCACGGAGCGCGGCCGGCCGACGACCACCGGCAGCACCACACCGGGGAACAGGATCATGCCGCGCACGGCGACCACCACCACGTGCTCCGGCGAGAGTTCGCGCAAGGTAGCGACCATCTCGCCCGAGGGCTGCTGCATCACCTGCTCCGCGGACGCCCCGCGGGTGGACCGGGTGCGGCGTTTCGCCGGACGCGTGGTTTTGCCCGAGGACCGCTTGGACGTCTTCTTCTTGGCCGAGCGCTCGGTGCGCGGCGGCGCCGGCTTGGTCTCGGCGGTCTTCGCCGTGGACCGTTTCCTCACCGTGGACTTCTTTTTGGCCATGGGGTCAGGACGCGAGGGGGGCAGCGGGCGAGAGGAGCGGGCCGATAGAGCGGGGACTGGGCACGTTCAATCGAGGATGCGGAAACGCAGGGCCAAACAACCGTCGGCCATTTGGCGCACGGGTCCCTCGTAGCGTCCCACCGGCAGGGGGATGCGGCGCTCGAAGCGCCCGTAGGGGATTTCCAAGCGGTGCACGTGGGCGCTGCGGAAGGCCTCGGGCAACTGGCGTTGGCCGGCGACCACCAGGGTGCCGCCTTCCAGGCCGACTTCGACCGCTCCGGCTTCGACGCCCGGCAGCGCCACCAGCACCCACAGTTCCGTGGCCGTGCGGAAGACATCCACCGGCGGTTCCCAGGTGACGCGGGTGCCGGCCCCTTGGGACGGCTGGAAAAAGCGCCGCTGCAAGCGGTCGGCGCGGTCGACGATGGAGCGCGCGCGCTCCCACATCCAGGCATCGGGGTCGTTCGACATGGTTGCCTCCCGGGCGATGGGCGCCCGAAGCGATAGGGTAGCAACACCATGGGAAAGGCGAAGTCAGGGCGCGCGCGCTTTCGGCCCGGCCCCCACGAAACCCTGCGCATCGGCTTCCACGGCGCCGCCGGGGAGGTCACGGGGTCCTGTTTCCTGCTGGAGACCGCCCGCAGCCGGGTGCTCGTGGACTGCGGCCTGTTCCAGGGCTCCCGCGCGGGCGGCGGCGACCTTGCGCGCCGCAATCGGGCCGGGCTGGCCTTTGCGCCGGGCCTCGACGCGGTGCTGCTGACCCATGCTCACCTGGACCACAGCGGGCGCCTGCCCCTGCTGGTGGCGCGCGGATTCGAGGGTTCGATTTTTGCCACCGAGGGCACCGTCGAGTTGGCCGAGATCCTGCTGCGCGACTCGGCCCACGTGCAGGAAAGCGACGCCGCGCGCGCTTCCCGGCGGCGCCAAAGACAGGACCTGGGTCCGATTCAACCGCTCTACGGTGAATCCGAGGTGGAAGCCTGCCTGGGCGCCTTCGAGGCCCGCCCGGTCGGCGAGTGGTTCCCCGTCACCGAGGACATCGAGGCGCGCTTTGCGCTCGCCGGACACATCCTCGGGGCGGCCAGCGTGACCCTGCGCGTGCGCGGCGAGAACGGCACGCGCAGTGTGCTCTTCTCCGGCGATTTGGGCCGCGATCGCGATCTATTGATGGCGCCTCCCCAGGTGCCCCCGGCGGCGGATCTGGTGGTGATGGAGTGCACCTATGGCGACCGGGAGCACAAGGACCTCGACGCCACCCTCGCCGAGTTCGAAGGGGTGCTCACACGCGCCTTGGAGCGCGAAGGCACGCTGATCGTGCCCGTTTTCGCCGTCGGCCGGGCCCAGGAGATTTTGCACCACCTGGCGGCGCTCGTGCGCCGCGGTGTGCTGGCCGGGGATCGCATCGTGCTGGACAGCCCCATGGCGATCCGAGTCACTGAACTCTACGGGCGCCACTCGGACTGCCTGCGGCGGGAGAACGGCGATGCGCTGTGCCTGGAGTTGCCCAGGGGCCTGCGCCAAACGCGCACCCAGGAGGAGTCCATGGGGCTCAACAAGGAGGGGGGCATCGTGCTGCTCTCTGCCAGCGGCATGTGCGAGGGCGGACGCATCCTGCACCACCTCAAGCACCGCCTGTGGCGCGAGGACACCGAACTCGTGTTCGTCGGTTACCAGGCCGAGGGCACCTTGGGCCGGGCCCTGGTGGACGGTGCGCGCAAGGTGCGCGTTTTGGGCGAGCCGATCGCCGTGAAGGCCAAGGTGCACACCCTGGGCGGGTTTTCGGCCCACGGGGACCAAAGCGAGCTCTTGGCCTGGCTGGGGCGGTTGCCCTCGCCGCCCCGCGAGGTGGCCCTGGTGCACGGGGAAGAGCGCGGCGCGGCCGGCATGGAAGGGGCCATCCGCAGAACCTACGGGTGGCCCGTGCGGCGGCCGGGGCCGCGCGACACGATCGTGCTCTAAGCCCGGATGATTCAAGAGCCGCCGCGGTTGCTCGAAAAAGCGAGCCAACGACCGCAGGGGCTGAACATCGGGAAGCTGTCGAACTGGGGGTAGTTCGTCACTTGCCGCAGGTTCGT
>JBJHAV010000014.1:0-1686 GCA_050480685.1 Planctomycetaceae bacterium
ACGCCGGAGCGCGAGCTCTGGCCCTTGACGCCGCGGCCGCTGGTCTTGCCGCTGCCGGAGCCGATTCCGCGGCCGACCGGGTGGCGCGAGGGGGTCGCGCCGTCGGGCGGCCGGCGGGCGGGGCGGTGTGGGCGGGGGGGCTAGGGGGGGCGTCCATGGGGCGCTGTCCAGAATAAAACCTCTTCAGATATCCGTCCGATCCCGTCCAGGCGGAAAGCCCGAAATCCGTACGCGGGGGACCGGGCCCTACAGGCCGGCCAGCAGCAGGAGGTGCTCCCGGCGGCTGACGACGACCCCGCCCGCGGGCTCCAGGGTCACCGCGAAGGCCTCCAGGTCCCGCACGGTCAGCCCGGCGCGGATCGGCACCGTGACCCACTCCCCGGCGGTAGGGATGTCGAACACCCCCCCGTCCACGGGCATGGCCGCGTCGCGGCTCCCGTCGAAGATCCAGAGCTGGTACTGGCGCTCCCGGGCGAGATTGGCCGGGAGGTTGCGGAAGGTCATGTAGCCCTCCTGGCGGCTGGGCGACCAAACCACGTCCCCGTGCACGCCGGCGCGCGCCACGAGCGGGTCTTCCGTGGCGGTCCAGTCCATGCGCACCAGGTCGGGGGCTTCGCTCAGGAGGCGCCGGCGCAGGGCGGCCGGATCCAGATCCTCCAGCAGGCCGCGCAGGCCCGTGATTTCGTCCAAGAGTTCCTGCTCGCGCTTTCCGAAGGCGCTGGCCTGATCGGCCAGGGCCTGTTCGCCTTGGGCGAGCAGCTCGCCTTCCCGGCGCGCCAGGTCCTCGGCCGCCCGCCGGGCCAGCAGCGCCCGCTCCCGCTCCAACTCGACTTCGAGCCGCGCGAGTTCGGCGCGCAGGCTGCGTTCGGCCTCCTGGGAGGCCTGGCGCTCCACCGCCAAACGCTGTTCGCTGGTGGCCAAACGCCGCTCCAGGCTGCGCGTTTCCTCCTGGAGCGTCGCCAGGCGGCCGTTCGAGCGCTCGTCGGGCGCCGTGCCCCGGTCCACCGCCAGGTAGAGCACCAGGCCGGCCGCGGCGGCCCAGCCCAGCCAGGGCAGGATCCGGCCCCGTCCGGCCCGCGGTCCCGGGCGCACCTGATCGAAGTGGCGCCGGGCGTCGCGCTCGATGGCGCGCAAAAGCGCCGGGGGCACGGGTTCATAGCGCCCGCCCGCCAAAGCCAGGTCCACGGCCGCGGCCGCCCGGTCGAAGGACACATCGGGTTCACCGCCGGCGCGCTCCAGGAGCCGCTCGAGCTCCTCCTGCTCGGCGGGATCGAGGGGCGTCAGGGCCTGATCGGCGAGGAGTTCGTCGAGGCGCGCGAACTCGGCCTGGGAGAGGGGTTTCATGGGCGGGATCGGTCGCGGCGCGGGGCGCCGCCCAAGGGACCGGAAAGTTGGCGTCGGGCGCGATCCAGTAGCTCGCGCAGGTCCCTCGCCACCCGTTCGGGGGCGAGGCAAAGGTGTTCGGCGATGCGGCCGGGGCTCCAGCCGCGGCGCAGGGAGAGGTCGAGCAACTGGCGCTGGCCGGGGGTCAGGGTGCTGAGCAGGGGGGACAGTGCCGCCACCTCGGGGCAGTTCGGCGCCAGGGCGGGCGGCCCGGGGATCACCCCCGGATCGGCGTCCTGGGTATCGCCGGGCGGATCGGCCTCGACGCGGGACTCGCGCAGCACCCTGCGTGCCAGGGCGGTG
>JBJHAV010000014.1:1696-30612 GCA_050480685.1 Planctomycetaceae bacterium
GCCCCGGCGGCTGCGGCGACCAGGGCGGTGACGAACGCCGATTCGGACTCGCGCTCGGGCCGGTGGGAGGCACCCTCGGTCCAGAGGCGCTCGAAGATCGAGCGGCAAAGCTCCTGGGCGGACCCCCGGTCCGCCAACCGGGAGCGCACGAGGGTCCAGACCAGCGGGCCGAAGCGCTCGACGCAGGTTTCGATGGCCGCCGCCTCGCCCTGGGCCGCCCGGCGCAGCAAGGTGGTGCTCACCCGGACCTCCAGCAGTGACCGGATCGCCGGAATCGGGGGTGGTCGGTGGAGGGAGGCGGCGGAGCCATGGAAGGGGCTGGAAGGGTGTCGGGGGGGTGATGGTCGGCCCCCGGGGCTCTTCGCCCCCGCCCCCGCCCTGGTTTCGCGCTGGGCGGAGGGGGTCCCGCGAGGGCGGCCCGCCGGGGACCCGGCGCGAAGGGCCCGGCCGGGGGAAAATCCTGCGGGTTGACGCCGGGCGGCCCGCGTACGACGATCCGGTATCGACGGCTTTTGTCGACCTATCGTCTTGGACTACTCCCTCCCGGATTCCCGCCCAACCGAGGCCGAGGTCGACTCGGAAGACGGCCTGCTCTCGATCGGCGGCCTGGCTGACGCCACGGGCATTTCCCCCGACACCCTGCGCATGTGGGAGCGGCGCTATGGCCGGCCCACCCCGGTTCGCCTGCCCTCCGGCCATCGGCGCTACACCTCCGACCAGGTGCGCTGGCTCCGGCGCGTGGCCGAGGCGATCGCCCGCGGCCATCGGCCGGGCCGGGTGGTGCGCGCGGGCGAGCGGGAGCTGGAGGCGATGCTCGGGGATCCGTTCGCGGGGGACAGCCTGGCGCCGGAGATCGCGTCCCTGTGCGAGCGCGTGGCCCTGAACGATGAGATCGGGCTGCTCTCGCGGCTGCGCGCCGATTGGCGCGCGCTCGGACCCTTGGACTTTTTGGAGTCGCGCCTCGGGCCGTTTCTGGTGGCGATCGGCAGAGCTTGGGCGGACGGGCGCATCGACGTGCGCCACGAGCACCTGGCGTCGGAGGCGATCACGGATTTCCTGCGCACGGCGCGCGCGGAGTTGTCGCGGCCGGAGCGCGCCCCGGTGATCGTGCTCGCCACCTTGAAGGGCGAGATGCACGGCCTTGGTTTGCAGATGGCGGCGCTGCTCGCTTCCTTGAGCGGAGTCGAACCGCGTGTGCTCGGCGTCGATACGCCGCTCGAGGAAATCGCCGGCGCCGCGCGCGAGTTGGGGGCCCACGCCGTTGGTATCAGCGTGTCGCTTTCCAGCGGTGGCGTGGACACCGATCGACAGCTCGCCGAGTTGCTCTCGTTGCTGCCGGAGGGCACGAGGCTGCTGGTGGGCGGCGAAGGGGCGCGCGGTGTGCGCCGCGGCCCGCGCGGCGTCGAATACGCCGAGGACCTGGCGAGTTTTGACCTTTGGCTGCGCCGTTTCGCCGAGGAGCACCGCAGTCGCGGCGCCCGCGGGGGAAGCTGAAATGCGCGACGCCGTCGTGGTCGGCGCTGGCGTGGCCGGACTCGTGGCCGCGCTCGACCTGGCGCGCGCGGGGCTGGATGTGCTCGTCTTGGAAGCCTCCGACGGTGTCGGCGGTCGTGTGCGCACCGACGCCGTGGCTGGTTTTCGCCTGGATCGCGGCTTCCAGGTGCTTTCTACAGCCTATCCGCAGGTGCGGCGCCGGCTCGATCTGGCGAGTCTCGACCTGGGGCACTTCACCTCCGGGGCGAAGGTGCGCCGGGGTGCGAGCTGGCAGCGCGTCAGCGATCCGCGCCGGGATCCGAGCGGGCTGCTCGGCACCCTGCGCGCGGACGTGGGCGGCTTGGCCGACAAACTGCGCGTGGGGCGCCTCGGGTTGCGCCTCGCGGGCGGCGGAGTTCTGTCGGGTGGAGACTTTGCCAGCGATCTGAGCACACACGATTGGCTCAGCGCCCAGGGTTTCAGCCCGCGCATGATCGATGCGTTCTGGCGCCCGTTCCTGGGCGGAATTTTGCTCGACCGGGAACTGGAAACACGCTCGGCGCGCGCGCTGTGGGCGCTTTCCGCCTTCGCGCGCGGCACGGCGGCTTTGCCCGCGGGTGGCATGGGCGAGGTGCCCGCGCAACTGGCCGCGGCGCTGCCACCCGGGGCACTGCGGCTCGGCGCCCGGGTGCAAAGCGCGACCGCCGAAGGTGTGCGCCTCGCGGACGGCGAAACCGTGCGCGCGCGGACCGTGGTTTTGGCCGTGGACGGGCCGGCCTTGGAGCAGCTCGCGCGCGAAGCCGGGCAAACGCTGCCCCGCGGGCCTTGGCGCGCGGTGACCCATCTCTCCTTCGCCGCGCGGCACGAACCGGGTGTGGGCCCGTGGCTGTTGCTCGATGGCGAAGGCAAGGGACCGATCAACGATGCGTGTGTGCCGAGCTCCGTGCGCGCGAAGTTGGCGCCGCCGGGGGCTCACCTGATTTCCGCGACCGTGATCGGCGGCGCCGAGCAGCGCGGCGGCGTGTCCCATCTGGAGCGGGCCGTGCGCGCGCGTTTGGCCGAGTGGCTGCCCCAGGTGCAGGGCGGCCTGGAGTGCCTGCGTGTGCTCGAAATCCCGCACGCCCTACCGGACCAGCGGCCGGGTCACGTGCCGACCCCCGCGCGGCTGGGTGATGGGCCTTTCGTGGCCGGCGACCACACCGGGCTCGCTTCCTTGGACGGTGCGATGGCGAGCGGCGAGCGGGCTGCGGCGGCGGTGCTCGCCCAACTCGGCGCGGTCGCGGCCCCCGACCGGGCGGGCGCGGAGACGCCTTGAGCAACCTGCTCTTGGCCCACGCCGGCGCGACGTGGTTCCTGGTCGGCCTCAGTTGGTTCGTGGGTGTCGTGCACTACCCGCTCTTCGCGGCGGTCGGCCGGGCGGAGCACACGCGCTACCACGCCGGTCACGTGGCGCGCACCACCTGGATCGTGGCGCCGGCCATGGGCATCGAATTGCTCCTGGCTGTGGCGCTCGCCTTCGATCCACCGGCGGGTGTGCCGCGTGCGGCGGCGATTGTGGGTTTGGCGCTTCTGGGCGGGGTGTGGCTCAGCACGGCGCTCGTGCAGGTGCCGCTGCACGCGCGGCTGGAGCGCTCCTTCGACGCCGCCGCCCATCGACGGCTGGTGTGGAGCCATCATTTGCGTTCGCTGCTTTGGACCGCGCGCGGCGGTTTGGCGTTCTGGTGGCTCGCGGAGGCGGCGCCATGACGTTTCTCGGGCAGCGACAACTCGAACCGGAGCGCATGGACGATCCGGAACTTCGGCCCGAACCGCACCGCCGCGCCCTGGAGGGTTTGGCGCGGCTCAACGGGCTTGCGAACGTGGCGGGCGCGATCTGGAAGCCGCTGTGCGCTTTGGCCGCCGAACGCCCCGGCGCCGTGCTATCGGTGATCGACGCGGCCACGGGTGGCGGCGACCTCGGGCCGCGTATCGCGCGGCGCGCGCGGCGTGCGGGTGTGGATCTGCGCTGGCTGGGCCTCGACAGGAGCGCCACCGCCCTGGAGCTCGCGCGGGAGCGTGCGCGCCGCGCTGGCTTGGCGGAGGCGATCTCGTATCGCCGCTGCGACCTGCTTGGCGACGCGCTTCCCGAAGGCGCCGATGCGATCGTCGCGAGCCTCTTCCTGCACCACTTGGACGAGGCCCAAGCGGTCGATTTTTTGGCGCGCTGCCGCGCCGCCGGGCCGCGCCGGATCGTGATCCACGACCTGGACCGAAGTGCCTTCGGCTGGATGTTGGCGGCGAGTGTTCCGCGCCTCGTGACCGGGTCGGGGATCGTGCACACCGATGCGCGACTCTCGGTGCGCGCCGCTTGGCGCCCCGACCAGGCCTTGGGCCTCGCCCGGCGCGCGGGTTTGTCCGGGGCGCGGGTCGCGGCTTGCTGGCCGGCCCGCTGGCAGTTGGAGTGGTCCGCGTGAAGCGGGCGACCGGGAAGGGCGTGGAGCGGGTCGACGTGCTCGTGGTCGGAGCGGGCCCGGCGGGTTCCCTTTCCGCCTTTCTGCTCGCGCGCGCCGGATTCGATGTGCTGCTCGTGGAACGCGCGCGCTTCCCGCGCGACAAGGTCTGCGGAGCGTGTTTGCATCCGCGCGGTGTCGGGGTGCTCGACGAAGTCGGCCTTGGCGGTCTGGTGGACGACTTGGGCGCTGTGGCGCTTGGTACCGGGCGCATCAGCGCGCGCGGACGAACGGCGGAGCTCGCTCTGCCCGCAGGAGCGCGCGCCCTATCGCGCACGGCCTTCGATTCGGCCCTCGCGCGGGCAGCCGAACAGGCCGGCGCGCGGGTGGAGTTCGGCGCGCTCGCTACCGCGCTGCCCTTTTCGCCCGGTGCGCCGCGAAGGGCCGTGGCCCTGCGCGAGGTCGGCGCGGGCGCTCGCGGCGGCGACGGGTTGCCTCGGCGGATCGAAGCCAGGCTCGTGCTCGCGGCGGATGGATTGGGCGGGGCGTTTCTGGCCGGCGCCCAGTCCGAGCCGCGCCAGCGCGTTTCGGCCCATGCGCGGCGTGTGGGGCTCTTCCTGCGCCTTTCGGGGGATCGTTCTTCGCTGGAGCCGGGTGTCGTGGCCCTCGCGGTGGCTTCGTCGGGTTATGCCGGACTGGTGCGACTCGAGGACGGCAGCCTCGACTTGGCCGCGGCCGTAAGGCCGGACGATCTCGCGCGCCTCGGGCCCGCAGCTTCGTTGGAGCGCATTTTCTCGGAAGCGGGCGCCAAGGCTCCCGCAGGTTTAGGAAGCAGCGGCGATCCGCGTGTGCTCGGGACACCTGCCCTGGACCAAACCCTCGGGCCCTTGACCCTGGAGAGGGCCTGGTCCCTGGGCGATGCGGCGGGGTACGTGGAGCCCTTCACGGGCGAAGGCATGGCCTGGGCGCTCGCGGGCGCGCGGGCGGCGGCGCAGTGGGCGGTGTCCGTGCTCGCGGAGGAAGATCGAGCGCGCGGGCGCTGGCCCGCGCACGCGGAAACCCACTGGCGGCAATTGCACCGGCGCACGCTCGCGCGGCGCCAACGGGCCTGCGCGCGGGTGGCGGCGCTGGTGCGCAGGCCGCGTTGGCTGGCCTTGGGGCTTTGCGCCATGACCGCGTGGCCCGCCCTGGGTGCCGGTCTTTTGCGGCTTGGCTACGGCGCGCGAGTGGGGGCAGCCCGTTGAAGGCGAACGCGCGCATCGCCGGCATCGGCACGGCTTTGCCCCCCGGCGAGTTGACGTTGGAGCGCGCGCGCTCGTTGCTGCCTGAATTGCTTGGGCTCACGGGCCGCTCGGCGCGCGCCTACGACGCGCTTATGGCGCGCTCCGGCGTCGAGCGTCGGCGCAGCGCGCTGATCGCCGCGGATGGATCGGTGGCGCTTTACGCGGCCGGTGAGCCGGAGCCGGGCACGGCGGCGCGCATGGCGGCCTGGTGCGAGTTGGCCGGACCCCTGGCCGCGGATGCCGCCCGGGCGGCACTGGAGCGCGCGGGTTGGAGTGGTTCCGAAGTGACACACCTGGTGCTCGTCACCTGCACCGGCTTCGCATCGCCCGGACTCGACGTGGCGCTGTTTGATGCCCTGGGGCTCGCCGCGCACGTGCAGCGGGTGCAGGTGGGATTCATGGGCTGCCACGGGGCGATCAACGGCTTGCGGGTGGCCAACGGGTTACTCGCCGCCCAGCCCGAAGCGCGTGTGCTCCTGGTGGCCGCGGAGCTGTGCAGTTTGCACCTCTCCCGGGAAGCCGGCGCGGGACAGGGTGTGGCCGCCGCGCTCTTCGCCGATGGTGCCGCGGCGTTGGCCCTGGATGGGGAGGTCGGCGCCGCGGATCCGTGGACGGTGCTCGACACCGGATCCTTGCGTTTGCCGGGCACCGAAGCGCTGATGGGTTGGCGTGTGGGCGACCGCGGTTTCGCCATGGAACTCTCTCCCGAGGTGCCGGCGGCAATCGAAACGGCGCTGGCCGAGCCTTTGCGCGCTTGGCTCGCGGCCCGGGGCACGACCCCGGAGCGGATCGGCGGCTGGGCCGTGCACCCGGGCGGTGTGCGTGTGCTCGATGCGGTCGAACACGCGCTGGAACTCGACGGGCAAGCCCTGGGGGAGTCGCGCCGGCTCCTGCGCGAGCTGGGCAATCTCTCGTCGCCGACGGTGCTGTTCCTGCTGGAACGCTTCCGCGCCTCCGCCGCCCCCGCGCCGCACCTGCTCCTGGCCTTCGGACCGGGCCTCTTCGCAGAATTTGCCCTGATCGGCTGATCGCACCGGATCTCAGAGTGTGGGAAAGAATGGTCGCGCAGCGACCTTCCCACACTCTGTGGCCGCCGGACGGCGGCCCAAACGGCACCTGACAGGCAAGGTGGCCAGGCCGAGCAGACATTTTCCCAACCTGTCAGAGGATTTCGCAGGCTCCGCCGCCGCAGGCGATCGCCTCGCTGCGCCGCGTGCGGTCCTCTTCCTCGATCAGTTGGGTGTAATCCACGTGACGGGCCTCGCGCTGGATGTCTTCCCAGAGCTTGGCGTTGTGCACACGTTTGAGGCAACGCGTCATCTTGAGCACGTCGCCGCCGAAGTAGTTGCGCGCGAATTTGTGCGCCCGGCGCACCCAATCGACGCGTTCCAGGCGCACGGCTTCGAGGGCCTCGCGCACCCGGCGCGGAGTTTCGGGCGGCGCCTCGCCCGTCAGGTCTTCGCCGCGGCCCAGGGCGGCGTCGCAGGCCGCCCACAGGTTGTCGTCGAACACGTGCAGGCCGTCGACGATCAGGCCCGAGCTCATGATCGCACCGACGCCGTAGTGGTCGACGATTTCCGCCGCGGTCCAGACCTCGGCAAAGGGCGCTTGGGGGTAGTCCAGATCGCCGCCATCGGGCAGCAAGGAGACACCCGCGAACCAGGCGCGGTTGTCGTAGAGGTAGTCCGCGACGGCCGCCCACTCTTCGTCCTTGACGGTGATCGTGTTGGAGACGTTGTGGGAGAGCCAGGGCTGGGCGCAGCGCTCCGGACGCCGACCCGCGTCGACCCAGTGGGCTTTGGTGAGCTTGACTTGCTCCAGCAACTGCAACGCGGAGTAGTCGCGTTTGGTGCGCGATCCGGGCGGCGCTTCGATGCAAAAGGTCAAAACCACATCCGTGCCGCTGGGGTTCCAAACAGAGCGTTCGACAGCCTTGGGGTTGGCGCCGCGGAAGTAGGCCACCACGGGTTCGTCCTCGCCGGCCTGGGCGCAGCGGAAGTAGCGCCGGGCGTGATGCGGGTGGATGCCGGAGCTGGTGCCGAGCAAGCAGCTCGTGGAGCCCGCCGGTTTGATGCACGTGGCCCGGGCCGCCGGGGGCAGACCGATCCGCGCCGCCACCTCGGCGTTGGTGTCGAGCACCACCTGTGCGCCGCGGCGCTGCACCTGCGGATCGAAGGCGAGCTCCGGCCGATCCATCATGCCGGTCATGGACACACCCAGCAGGGCTTCGCGCCGCGCGATGCGGCGCGAAACGTCGCCGAGGTACTCGAAGTCGGTGTAGTCCGCCTGCAAGGTTCCCAGGATGGCCGCGGCCCGCGCGGCGCGTTCGAAGTCTTCCGCGGACTCGGCCGCGCCGACGTGGATCTCGCAGAGGTTGCAAAAGGCCCAACCGGAGAGCCCGTCGATTTGCGGGTAGAGGCCGATTTCGACGCAGGGGTTGTAGGTGATCTCCGGATCGTCGGCCCAGACGAAACCCGGCTCGCCGTACTCGCGCACGGCCGCGATCAGGCGCCCCAGGTCCGCGCGCGAGGTGCTCTCGCGCAAGAGGAGCGCACTGTTGTTCGAGCGCGCCCGCTGGGGATTTTCCGTGAACCAGTTGCCGGTTTTGGCCTGAAGCATCTCGTCGTCGTCCGGCGAGAACAGGCACAGGGTGGCCGAGCGCCGCACGCCGCCGGAGAGCACCGCGTCGCTGGCGTGCATCAACAGGTCGTAGGCGTCGATCGGGCGCAGCCGCGCGGGCCCCTGCGCCACGCGCAGTTCGAGCAGCGCACGGATCCGCTCCAGACTGCGCGCCAGGGGCTCTGGCCCGGGAGCGCGTCCCACACCGCTCGATATCGCGGCGCCCCTGGGCCGCACGCCCCCGTAGTCGAAGCGCACCGAACGGCCGGCGTATTCGGGTAGGGGAGCGTCCGACACCGCGTAGGAGGAAATCAGCGCCCCCAGCGCGTCGGCCCAACCCTCGATGGAGTCCGGCACGCGGAAAACCACTTCACCGCCCTCCGGCCTGGCCAGGGGTGGCAGTTTGGCCACGTGGTGGCGCTGGACCGAAAAACCGACGCCGCAGCCGCACAGGAGCAGCCAAAAGGCTTCCTGGAAAAAACGCGGCCGATCGCAGTAGGAGGTCGTGCAGTTGTAGAGCCGCGCGTTCTTGGCAAGGATCGGCTCGCCCCCGAACTGGAGCGCCCGCTGACTGCCCAGCACACGCCGCTCCAAGAGCGCCGGTCGCACCTCGTCCAAGAGATCGCCCACCTCGATGCCCCGGCGCCGGAAGTGCTCCGCGTGCATGGCCAGCACCCGCTCGGTCGCCTCCTCGTAGGTTTCCCGGCGCCGCCGCTCGGGCAGGTACCGCCCGTACTTGCTGGTGAAGACGTAGTCCTGGAGCTGCCGCACGGTCATGGTCTTGCCCTCTCCTCGGATCGTGGAACCGATCCTCTGGCGCCGAGACATCCCAACCTCGCCCCGAGGCCGGCTCCCCGCCAGGTGAACCCCGCCGGGTGGGCATTATACTGCCCCATTGGTGGGCACATTCCTGCCCGCGCACCTCCCGAGCTTTTCCGGCAACCCCGCCGCGGATCCTGAGTCCAGGGGGTGGAGGGTGGGGGTTGGTGGGCCGCGGCGGCCGGGGCATCCGCAGGCTCTCCCAGCCCGGCCCCGGCCTCGGCCCGGCCGCAGGTCGTCCGCCCCAGGCCGATGCACGGGTGTGTCCCGTGACCCCTGGGAAGAAACGAGTGCTTCCGAGGGTCTTCGCGGGCAGCCCTTCCCCGGCGAACAGGAGTTTCGCGCACCTTGAGAGCGTCGACCTTTCGCCCCGGCGGCGACACGAAGCCGCCGGATGTTTGGCGGTAGCTCCCACCGCCCGTCGTATCCCGCCACCCCCATCCTCGAATGAAACAACGCGCCGGTTGGTTCGGCCTGATGGCCCTGGCTTCTCTGTCGGTTTCCGCGCCGGCGAGCGACTTCGACCTCGATCCGGCGACGCGCTTCCAGCACGTGTTGGATCAGGGGGAGGCGTTTGTCGACCTCCTGCTCGGCGACTTCAATGGCGACGGCCGCGCGGATCTCGCGGCCTTGACCAGCGCCGATCGAGTGGTGGTGATGATTTCCGTGGCGGAGCGACAGCACCATCGCATCGTTCAGCTCGACTCGGGTGGGGACTCATCGCTTGTGGTGACCGGGATTGCGGTCCAGCGCCTTGGGGGGACCGCGGGTCCCGACCGGCTGCTTTTGGAAACGGACGGCGGGCTTGTGGTCGGCACCATCGACGACGAGGGCACCTTCGACGGCGATGTCGTCAGCGGAACGGACACCCACACCGGGGGGAGGGTGCTCTTCGACGAACTGGGCGATGGACCCCATGCCGTTGCCTGGCGTGTCGGGCCCGGCGGCACTTGGCTGCAGCCGGTGGCGTTCGAGCGCGGCAGCGGTGACCACTGGATGACCGGACTCCACTACCCGATTCCGAGCGGCAGTGGTGCCCACACGGTTGTGGATCTGGTGGGAAGCGGCTACGCCCAGGTGGCCGCGACCGGACAGGGCGGCCTGGTGGTCGTGGACGTCACGGGTCAGGTGCCGCTGGTGGAAGGGCGCTCTTCAGGCGAAATCAATCCCAACCTCGACCGTTTGGCCCGGCTGCGCAACATCGACGGCGCCGAGCGCCTGGCCTGGTACGACCCAAGCCTGCCCAAGGAAGTCCGGCTCGTGGACTTGAGTGTGGTTGATTCCGCGGAGCTTGGCCTCGATGTGGATCCGCCTACGCGTATGGCGGGGGCCGACGTGAATGGGGATGGGCTCGCGGACTTGGTTTTGCTCACAACGGGCAATGCGGGCCTCGACCTCGAGCCGAAGCTGCGCATCCTCCCGGCCGGCAGCGGCAGCGAGCCCTTCGACATCGAGAGCGAACAGCCGGTTGCCGTGCTGGGCTCACCTGACGCGGAACTCGACTCCGAGTTCGATGGGGAAACTCCGGTGGCGATCGTCTTCGGCGACCTGGACCGGGACGGGGACACCGACTTCGCCGTGGTCTCTCAGACACGCCTCTTCCTCGCCCGTTCGGATCAGATCCACCACGACGACCTGATCGCTTCGGTCCAGCCCAGCCCCGTCGCCCAGGGTCCCAGCCAGGCGTTTTTGACCGGAGCGAACACGACTTTGAATCTGCGCTTTTTGGAGCCGGTCGCCTGGGTTTCGATCGCCGGTGAGATCGCGTCCCTCGACTACCGCATCGTCGCGCGCCCGGATGCGGACGTACTCGAAGTCGTCGAGACAGAGCACACCGGATCGATCGCGCTCAACTCCACGTGGCCGAGCGCTTTGGATCTGCCGGTGACATCGCTCACGCCCGAACAGGAAGCCGATTCGGTCTGGTACATCCAATACGAGCTGGTCCGCACGAATGGCAACAAGCTGCCTTCGGGTCTGATTCTGGTGGCCCCGGTGCCGTCCCAGTTGGATGACCTGTGTGACGAGTGCAATCCGGGCGGACGTTTGTGGTTCAGCACCCTGGAAGGCCCCGATGGGGGCGTCACCGGCGTCGAGGGCATCGGCCCGATCATTCCGCGCATGCCTCCCCCGCGGCCGGTGCCGCCTCCCTCGCCGCCTCCGGGTGGCGGTAGCTGAAAGCTCACCTTCGACGCCGTGGAAGCCGACTTGTGAGGCGGGGGGTCGAGTGGCCCGTCGCCCCCGTGCTTCAGCGGGGGAACCCATCAGCGCCGATCGAGCGGTGCCCCAAGCCGACGGCGTGGTAGATCACCCGCGGGGAGCGACCCGTCGAGGCGGCGCCGGTGAATTGGGAGCGGCGCAGGGCATCCGCCGCAGGCATCCCTTCGAGCAGCAGGGGTTGCAGCACGGCGATACTTTCGAGCACGTCTTCCATGGCCACGTCCTCGTAGGGCAGCAGCACCACTTGGGCGCCGCGTTCGAGCAAAACCCCGGCCCAGCCCTCTAGGCCCGCGTCGCCCCGGCGCGCCGAGTCGCGCCCGGCCAGGCATGCGGAGAGCACGACGATCGGCGGGACCCGTCTGAGGCTTTCGACATCATCGGGCGCCACGACTTCGTGTTCGGAACGCCCACGGCTGAGCGCGAGACCCGTCCCGATGCGCCCTTCGGAGAGCGCGACGCCGTGGGTCAGCACATGCAAAAGCCGCGCGCCGCCTTCGGCCGCCCGGCGCAGGTTCGCGCTGTTCGCTTCGGTGCCCTCGAAGGCCATCAGGCGTCCTCGGCCCGTGCCCGCCGCCAGATTTCGGCGCGCCCGTCGGTCCAGACGCAGGGCCTCCAGGTCGGGAGCCAGGGATGGAGCGGCGAGATACGCGACGTCGGGTGCGTGCCTGTTTTGGGGAGCACTTCGATTTGCAGCCGAGCCGCTGGCTTCGCGCTCCACGAGCCAGGCCAAGGTCACGAGATCCGGCACGTAGGAGACGGCGAAGCGTTCGCCGAAGGGTGTCCCGTCCGGCAACGGCAAAAGCTCGACGGGCACGTAACCCACCAGGTCGAGGCCCACCAGGGCCGCGCGGCTCCAACGGGCCATGCGCGCCCGCGCCGCTTCGGGCACCAGCGCGTCGAGAAACTCTGTTCCCAGGCGGCGCTGCGCCGGGCCCAGCATGTCGAGGGGACCGGCGGCGGCGAAAGAATCGCGCAGGGAGCGGATGGTGTGGGTGTCGGGCAGGAAATGAAGTTCGATGCCGGTGTGGTCCACCAGAAAGAGCAGGCTGCGCGGCGTCGCCGTGAAAAACACCAGCGCGCCCGTGTCTGGACCCAAACCCAGCGCTTCGGCGTCGATGCGCCCGGGCGCATCCCGGCCCGCGCGTCGGTGACGGGAGGCTAGGGCGTGAACCTGGGCCAAAAGTGCCAATGCATGCCCGTGTTCTCGGGCAGCTTCCAGGGCCAGGTACTCCCCCAGGTAGCCGCGCACTTCCACGCGGTGCAGCAAACCGACGCCATCCGGCAATAGGGGGCTTTGGCGGATGTGGGCTCGCCAATCATCGAAGTGTTGCCCGGCGGCGGAGAGCTCCTCCGCGGAATTGTCGGAGTCCTCCCGCGGGTTCGTTTGCACGCGCATGAGCCACAGGCGGAGCCAACCAGCCATCGTGTGCTCGGGACTCGTGACGGGCAGTTGCAGGGCCCCGAGCTCCTCGTCCGCTCGCTGGAGCTGTTCCGTTGCCGCCCGGAAGTTGCCCAGGCGCACATGCGCTTCCGATAGCCTCAGCCGGCCGCGGACCTGGTCGCGGGGGGAGGCCGACGCGGACTCGACCAGCGGCCCGAGCATGGCGGCCGCCCGTTCCACGACTTCGATCGATGCTCCTTCGCGCCCGCGCGCGAGCAGACTGGTGGCGAGGCACAGCTCCAGGGCCGCCCGGATCGCCCCGTGGGAGTCGGCATCCAGTCGCGCGAGGGTGGCAGCGACCTGGGCCTCAGCCAGTTCGTACTGTTGCGCTTCCAACCACAGGCTCGCCAGTCCAACTTCGATGCTCAGCAGCGCCCCTTCCTCCCCGGAAGTCAGGGCCACCTCGCGCGCATCCGATAGGTGCCGAGCTGCTTCGTCAGGTCGACCCAGGTCCTGGGCGACTCGCGCCCGCAGATCCAAGAGCGCGATCGCATAGGCTCCGCGGAACGGCCAGTCGCCGCCGAGTTGCTCCAAGAGTTCATCCGCTTCACGGCAGAGCTGGTTTGCCGTGCGCAGCTCACCTCTGCGCCGCGCCGCATCGACGCCCAGCAGCACCAGGGGCAAGAGTTGTCCGGCGCTCGCCCGGGGCTCGATCAGGAGGGCGAGGACATGTTCCAAGGCATCCCCATAGCGGGCCGCGGCCAGGGCCTCGCGGACGACGGGATCGGCCTCCCAGGCGGTCCGGTCCAGGTCGGCTTGCTCCTGGGGAGACAGCGCTTGTCGAGCCGCCGGTTCAGCGGCCGGCGCGCTGTGTTCGCTTGCGTCTCGACAAGCAAACGCGCAGGCCAAAGCCAGCGTTCCGGCAACGGCAGCCCACCGCCGGGCGCCGCGATTTTTCTTGGCAGGGCCAAAGGCCCCGTTCGTCAGCGCTGGACTCGGACGCGCTCCTCCAGAACGCGCCGCTGCTCCCCCGTGATCGGGTTCTGTTCCATCACCGCCCATCGGAACTCCGTGCCGAGTGCACCCAGGATCGATTCGGGCGGCGTCCACTCGGGGCTCGTCAAGCTGGGACTCTGGTGGTCCGCCGGCCCATCGCGAAGCGGATCGTACCAGAGGTGCACACGCTGCACGGTTCCCGGCGCAGGAGCGGGGGCCCAGTGGAAGTGTTCGACGGTCTCTACCGCTCCGGAGGGGGAACCCAGCGCATCTCGCTGCCCTTCGTTCAGCAGCGTGCGGCCACCGGGAGGCTCGTGGGTGTGCCGATCACCGCGCTGGCTGTCCAGATAGACCAGCAGCGCCGCCGCCGCGGCGAGGCCGCCGATCACGTAGAGCGGCCAACGCCGCGGAGCAGCGCGGCGCCCGCCGCCGGGCCGGGAAGCCACCTCCCGGCGCAAACGATCCATCGCCCTGCGGGCCAGATCGCCGTCTTCGGGCTCGCGCCCCGCACCCGGTCCCGCGACCTCCCGTTCGAGCCGCGCCAAGTCGGACCGGGCGGCCCCATCGATCCGCGCGGCCGCCTCCTCGAGCTGTTCGAGGCGCTCACGCAACTCGGGATGTTCGGCGAGCAAGCGCACGCGGCGGGGATCCTCGGAATCCAGCCAAAGCAGATCGGAGAGCAAACCCTCCGGGTCGGGAAGATGGTCTTGGGTCGTCACGGCAACTCTCCCTGGGTGGGGGCAAGGCGGGAGCGCAGCTTTTCCAGGCCGCGGTAGTAGTGGGTCTTCGTGCTGGAGACGGAAATCTTCAAGGTCTCCGCGATTTCCGGCAGGGTCTGGTCCTCCAGCAGCCGCAGGCGGAGCACCTCCGTTTCCCGCGGCGCCAGACAGGCGAGCAGTGTTTCCATCTCTTCCAGGACGAGCCCGCGATCCACGGGCATCATCACGCCGAGCTGTTCGGGCCGGGGGTCCTCGGCCCCCGCGCGCTGTTGGCCATGTCCGCGCCGCGCGGCCTTGCGGACGGCGTTGAGCATCTGCAGCGCGCAGAAGCGAAACGTCCAGCTCTCCAGAGCCGCATCGCCGCGGTACTCCGCCAGCTTGCTCCACACGAGCATCAGCACGTGCTGGGCCAGGTCTTCCAGGCTCTGCTCGTCGAGGGGGCGCCCGGCACGGCGGTTCAGGGTCGCCAGGAATCGCGGCACGCACTCGAGGCGCCGGAACAGCCGCTCGCGGGCGTCGGCGTCGCCATCCGACGCCGCCCGGGCGAGGGCCGCGTCCGCGCTGTGCTGGGGGGGTCCTGACATGCTGGCCGGCTGCCGAGTTCCAGCCTGGGGCAGGAGACAGCGCGTCCACGGACGCGCCGGCGCCCGTGTTCGTCCCACAGCCCGCAGCGGCGCGAGTTTACCCCCGCGGAGGACACCGCGGGCGGCGTCCGCGAGGGCTCCGGCGGTTCCGGCGGCCCCCGAAGGGCTCGGAAAGGCCGCGGCGGAGGGGCTGCTGGGCATGGGCGGTCAGGGAAGGACGATCGGAGCAGCATGACCCTGCGGATCGGGCTTGAGGGGGCCGTGCCGAGCCCGTTCGTGTCCTGTGGCCCGCCTCCGGCCGACGCACTTCTCGCAAAGCGGCCCCACGCGCCCCTTCCCGCGGCCCTTCGCGACCGCACCGCTCCGCCCCGCGCCCCCAGCAGGATCAGCGCCGACCCTGGAAACTCAGCTCCAGGACCTGAACCGCGCCGCCCGCCGGCAGGGTGATCTGGAACGACTCGCGCAGGCCGTCGCTGAGCCGGTAGTGGGCGACCATGCGACTGCCGCCGGTGGTCTCGACGGTCAGCGTGGCGTGGGAGGCCGTGCGCTGCAAACGCGTGATGCAGCCGGTCATCGGATCGCGGTCGATGACCCCCGGCCGCACCGAGCGCAGCACGTCCGGGTGCATCCAAGTGCCGCCCAGGGCCCCGGCCACTTCGGCGATGTCTGTGCGCTGGGGCTCCATCCGTTGGCCGGGCATGCGCAGGGTCATCTCGGACGTTCCGCGCAACCAACCCGGGCCCTGGCGCGTGAAGCGCATGACCAGGTCCACCGGGACCTCCTGGGAGTACTGCTCGAGGCCGGGCAGGCTGTGCACCATGCGTCCGCGGTAGCGCAGCTCCTTCGGCTCGCCCACACTCTCGGGCCAACCCGCATCCCACCAGGGGCCTTCGATGCGCCGGATGCCGACGAACTCCTTGTGCTCGCGGTTCCTGCGGTTGAACTCGTTTTGCGTTTCGCCGCGGCGCAGTGGGCCGCTGGCGCGGCGTTCGGCCAACTTGAGCCCCGATTCGGCGTCGTAGGTGGTCTCGGCGATGAAGTCGGCCCCGCGCACGGTGATTTGCACCGCCTGGACTGCTTCCCCGTTCACGGCGTAGGGGCCGCGCTGGACCGTGATGCCCGCCGCGGATTGGGCTTCGGCGAGCAGGTTGGGTGGCATGAAGAAAGCCGTGCCCGAAACAGCCTCGGTGGCGGTCAGCACCAGCGCCTGGGCTCCGACGATGGCTTGGCGCGCGCGGTTCGTGCCCTCTTGCAGGTACTCCGTCGAGAGCGCGATGACAAACGTCGGGTCGACCGCGTGGATGTCGAAGGTCGAATAACCGAGCCCGGCCGAGCCGTGATCCACGGGGCTGGTCGGTTCGCTGCCCATGCGTTGGCCGCTGCCTTCCACCGAAGCGCCGCCGTAGTAGACGATGCGCACACCCGGTTGGATCCAGTCGGGCAGCTCCATCGCGGCGCCCGCTTCCTCAGGTGCGGAGCCTGTGGCTGTTCCCGAGCCTTGCCCCAAACGCTGCAACCGGTCGAGCCCGCCTTGCCCGAAGCTTGGCTGTAGGGCGCTTGGCTGTAGGGAGCTCGGCTGCGCCGCACCGCATAGCCCCGCGAAGGGCTCTACGGCGAGGAGCGCAAAGGCGGCGAGGCACAGGGTCGGCAGTCGGTGGTGCATGGGTACCTGGTGCGGCGAGTGGAGGCGCAGCGATAGGCTCACCCGCGAAGCCCATCCCGGCCAAGTTTAGCGGAATTGGCGGATCCCGATCGTTTCGTCGAGGGGTTGCCCGCGCAGCATGCGCATGAGCTCTTTATCGCCGCCCTTGGGCAACTCGCGCACTACGACGAACTGGATCGGCGCATCGCCTTCCCCGGGTGCGATGCCCCAAAGGGGTTCGAGCAGCGTGGGCAGCATCGCGTAGCGCGCGTCCCCGATGCGCTCCGGCGCGCGCGGATCGATCGCCAGCCAGTCGTCCGAGAGCCGGCGGAAACGCTCCACATCGCGGCGCGCCGCGCTGCCGGGCGGCGCCCAATCGATTTCAGAATCCTCGGTGAATCGCGCCTCGCTCGTTCCCCGGTAGATGCGCACGCCGCCCCAGGGTGAAACGTGCACCCCGTCCGCGTAGATGCGCTCCGGAGTCCGCGCCAGGGTCCGCCAGAGCAGCAGGTTGCCCAAGGTCGGTTTGGCGAGCACATGTTCGGGGACAAGTCTGCGCTTGGCCGCCAAATCGCGGGCGGCTTCCAGGGCTTGACTCTGTTGATGCGCCGCGAAGATCAAGTAGCCGGCCGCCAGGGCTAGGCCGGCCCAGGCGAAGCGCGCCTTTGCTTTTGCGAGCGCGAGCGCAAGCCCGGCGAGAAGCGCGAGGCTGAAGAGCGGATCGACGACGGCGATCAGATTCCAGGCCACCGGAGAGTCTGTGAAGGGCCAGAGCAGGTGCGTTCCGTAGCTGGTGCACGCATCGAGCGCCCCGTGGTGCGCCGCGCCGATCAGCGCGAAGGCGTAGAGCCAGCGCGACTTCAGCGCGCCCAATCGGCGCCAAAACACAGCGCACAGCCGCAGCAGTCCGAGGGCCAAAAGCGCCACCAGCGGCACGCTCATAAGGGCATGGGTCACATGCCGGTGCGCTTCGAGCACGAGCAGGGGATCGCGTTCGCTGCGCACGAGCACGTCCAGATCGGGCAACACGCCGCCGAGCGCTCCGGCAAACGCCGCCGCCGCCAGGTGACGTCCCCGCGCCGCGTTCCCGTCGGCGGGCCGCGCCAGCGTGCGCCGGGCCCCGGCCAGTCCCGCCAGCGCGACGCCCAAACTCGCCCCGGCGAGCGCGTGGGTCACCACATCCAAGCTCGCTCTCCCCCTTGGTTCGCCGCTCGCTGCTGTGCCATGGTGCGGAAGGGGGGACTCGAACCCCCACGGGTTGCCCCACGGGAACCTAAATCCCGCGCGTCTGCCATTTCGCCACTTCCGCCGTGGGCGCTCCGCCTGCCGTGGTCGGGCCTAGAATCGGCCCCATGGGAGCCGTGCCAATCTACTCGGAAGACACCCGTCCCGCGGCCATCCGTCCGCGGGAAGCCTTCCCACCGTCCCTCCTGGTCGCGCTGCTCGCGGGGGGGCTGTTCGGGGTCCTGGTCCGCCCCCTGCCCCTGGTCGATGGTCTGCCGAACGTCCCGGCGGCCACCGCCGGCGCCCTGGAGGCGGCGATCGTGGTGCTGCTCGGCGCGGTCGCCTCCGCGCGGCTCCTGGCCCTGCGCCGCCGGCCGGCCGTGCGCGCCGCCGGTGGTTTCGGCCTGGTGGCCCTGGCCATGGGAAGCCTCGCCTGGGCGCTGCTCGCGCTCGCCGGTCAGGGGCCGCTCGCGGCGGCGGAAAGCGGTCTGCCCGGTGGCGGCCCGCTGCCGTGGCTCGCCGCCCTGTGGCTGCTCGGTATCGGCGAAACGCTTGCCGCGCACCTGACCGTGGCCCCCTGGCCGCGCCCCCTGGCCCGCGCCCGCTCCCGGGTCCGACTCGCCCTGCGCGTCGGCGCCTGGATCAGCGCGGCCTCGCTGCTGCTCGGTTGGCCCTCCGCCGCGCCCCTGCAAGCCTTGCCCTTTGCCTGGCTGGGCCTCTGCCTGGGCGCCCTGGCCCTGCCGCTTGTTTGGCGCGACCGCGGCGTGACGCTGCTCCCCGCTGGCGAAGTCCCCAGCCGCCGCGCCCCCTGCTCGCGCTGCGGCGTCACCGTCGACTTCGCCCGCGGCGTCAGCCCATGCACCCACTGCGGCCTGCTCGTCCGCTGGGATGGCCAAGGCCCCCCCTCGGGCGGCGCCGACCACATGTCCCGCGCCTAACAGAAGTCCGGCGCGCAGCGCGCGCGGCGAATCTCCCCGCGCAGTGTTCAGCTCCCGGGGTCCTGCCCAGCCAGCAACGCCGCCGCGGCCTCAGTTTGCGCGGAGCGATTCTCCGCGTTGATTTCCTCGAGGCCCGCTTCGTATGCGGCGCGCACCTCGTCGGAATAAGCGGAGCGGTCGAAGCCGTGTTCGCCGCGAAAGTCCTTGAGGTAGTGGTTGCGGCGCCGGTCGAACGCATCCTGGCGGCGAACCCAAGCGCTCATGGCCCGTCGCAGGCCGTCCGGATCGCCGGGGCCCGCGGGCCAAAGGGCGGCGAGCAGCTCGCGGCCCCGTTCGGTCAGATCGGAGGCCAGCTCCGGTTTGGCGCCCAAACCGCAGGAGGGATCGCCGCCGCCCAGGGTGTTGGCCGCGCCCTGGCGCGAGCGCGAGGCGTAGACCGCTTCGAGCAGCAGCTCGGCGGCCAGGGTCGAACGGGTGGCTTCCATCGCACAGCAATGTAGCCCAAGCCCGCGGCCCGGGCAGCCCCCGCCGGGCTCAACCCTCCTGCAGGCGCCGCAGTTCCCGCAGGCGCTGGTGGTAGGCCGCCCCGATCTGGTTGCGGGTCAACATGGCGATCACCCGTCCCGGCGCATCCCGCTCGACCACGGGCACCTCGTGCACGGCCAGCTCGTTCAAGAGCGACAGGGCCGTGTCCAGGCTCTCGCCCGTGTGGACCAGACGCACGCGGTCGACCATGAAGTCCTTGACGATCACCAGATCGTGCACGTCGGTTTCGAGGAAAATGCGGCGCACGTCCGACAGGCTGAAGATGCCGACCAGTTCGCCCTCGCCGTCGACCACGGGGAAGTAGGAGCCGTGGGCCTTGGAGACGATGTCCAGGGCCTTGCGCAGGGTCGCGTTTTGGGAGACGGACTGGGGCGCCGCAGCGCGGTCGATGACGTCCTCCACTTTCAAGGCGGCGAGCACGTCGACGATGACCTCTTCCGCGTGGGCGGGGGATTCGAAGACACCGCCCACCTGGGTGCTGTAGAGCGACCAACCGCGCGAGAACACCAGGTGCACCACGGACACCAAAAGCAGCGGCGCGAGAAGCGTGTAGCTGCCGGTCATCTCGCAGACCATCAGGACCGCCGCGATGGGCGTTTTGGCGACACCGGCCAAGAAGCCGCCCATGCCCACCAGGGCAAACGCGGAGGGGTTGAGGCCGAAACCGGGGAAAAGCTGCGCCGCGAATGCCCCGACCCCCGCGCCGGTCAAGGCGCCGATCACGAGCGAGGGCAAAAACACTCCGCCGCTGCCGCCGGAGCCGATGGTCAGTGAGGTGGCGAGGATCTTGGCCAGGACGAGCAACGCCGTGGCGCCCAGGGCGATTTCCCCGATGATCGAGGAGCGAATCAGGCCGTAGCCGCTGAAGAGGATGCCGTGTTCGCCGGTCAAGGGCACGAGGGCCAGGGCCAGCGCGCCCACGAGCATGCCGCCAAGGCCCGCGCGCAGGGCCAAGGGCACACGCTCCAGCGAGGCGAAGAGCGCCGTGGTTCGCTCCAGTCCGCGCACCCACAGCCAGCCGACCAACACGCAGACCAGGGCCAGCACCGTGTAGAACAAAAGGTGCGTGGGGCTCTCGACCACCAATCCTTGCAGCACCTCGCCCGGCAGGTCGATGGCGCGCGTTTTGCCCGTCACGGCCACGAAGGTGGTGTAGGCGACGATCGAGGAGACGATGCAAGGGATGATCGCTTCGCCTTCCAGTTCGGGTTTGCGGTAGAGCACTTCGGGTGCGAAGAGCGCGCCGCCCAGGGGCGCGGTGAAGAGCGCGCCGATGCCCGCGCTCGCCCCCGCCAGCAGGAACACGCGCCGGTCGCGTGCGCCCAGCCCAAAACCGTCCGCCAGGGCGCTGCCCACGCCGCTGCCGATCTGGCCCACGGGGCCCTCCAGGCCGCCCGATCCGCCGGTGCCGACGGTCAACGCGCTGCAGAGCGCCTTCAAGGCGATCACGCGCCGCCGCACCCGGCCGGAGAAACGGTGGAAGGCCTGGATCAACTGTTCGGTGCCGTGCCCGCGGGTTTCGGGCGCGAAACGCTGCACGATCAGCCCGACCGCGACCCCGCCCGCCGCCGGGATCACCAGCAGCCACCAGCGTTCCGGGCCGAGCCCAAAGGCGCTCTCACCGGTCAGGCCGATGGTGCGCTCCAGGCTCCACTTGGCCACGAACTTGACCATCCAATCGAAGATCGCGGCCATCAGGCCGCCGACCACGCCGATCAGGGCCGACAGCCCGATCCATTTGGTGGCGAAGCTGAAGCGCGCCGAACCGAGGCGGCGACTGAGGCGGCGCAGGAAGACACGACGGGCGGAGCCCACTTAGTCGGTTCCCCTTGCGGCGTCCGCTGCTCTGTCTTCATCCGGCCAGAGCCGGTCGCGCTCGCGCGCCATCTGATCGAGCAGAGCGCGCACCACGGGCAATTCCTCGGCCAGCTCCAGCGCATCCACGTTGAGTTGACAGACCGCGCAGACGGGCCGCAGACCGCGGTAGCTCATGATGTCGAGCCGTTCGAGCACCACGTCCTCGAGCCCGTGGGCCTCGGCGTCGAGGGGCGTGCCGTCCTCGTGGAAGCCGAAAAAAGCCTTCACGTCGGCCGGTGTGCGCCGGCACAGGAAGCAACGATCCGCGCCGCCGGCGCGCTCCAGCGCTTCGAAGTACTCCAGGAAGTGGCGGTCGATGGACATGGGACTTGGGCCGGCGCCGCTCAGGCAGGAGCGGATTCGTCGCGCAGGAGCGAGGCGCGCAGGGGCGCCGAAGGGTCGTTGCCGAAGGCGTAGCGCAGCCGGTGCAGTGGCGCGTCGAAGGCCTGCCGCAGGGCTTCCAGTTCGGCCTCCAGCCGGTCGCCGCGCGCCCCCTCCGGCGGCGGCAGCACGGCAGCGATCCAGGCACCGCCCGCGGTGCGCGCGAGGGCGCGCACGTGGGCCCCGTTGTGGCGTCCGACCTCGACCAGCTCGTCTTGCACCATGTCGGGCCCTTCCCGCTCCAAGTGGTGCAGCACGAAGTCGCCCTTGGCATCGTCCACCAGACGCACTAGATCCGGCGCGACAAAACGCTCCCACACGCGCGCGCCCCGGCCGGCTTCGATGCTGGAGAGGTTGGGCTGCACGTGGCGGTAGTGGAAAGCGAGGAAACGATCGGCGATGCGGTACGTGCCGCGCCGCGAGCGCAGGGGATCGGGATCGGTCAGCGGCACATGGCGTTGCACCAGGCCCAACTCGCGCAAGGTCGAGAGGTACTTGTTCGCCGTGGTCGAATCCACGCCCACCGCCGCCGCCACATCGCCGACGCGCTCGGCCTCGGCGGCCACCGCGCCCAGGATGCTGTTGTAGGTCGCCGGCTGGTTCATCTCCGAGCGCAAAAGGAATTGCACCTCGTCGAAGAGATACCCCTCCGGCCGCAGTATCTCGCGCAGCACGTTGGTTTCCAATTCCTCGCCGTCGTCGAAGCGTCGCAGATACGCCGGCATGCCGCCCAGGATCGCGTACGCCTCCAGCCGCGTCACCAACGGCCAGCGCGGGAAAAAGCGCAAGGTCTCGAAGGGCGAAAGCGGCTCCAAGCGCCGCTGCCCCGTGCGCCGCCCAAACAGCGGCGAGCGCTCCGCAAGCACCTCCCGCTCCATGAACGAAACGTGGCTGCCGCACAGCACCAGCATCAACTTCGAGCGTTTGCCGCGCCCATCCCAAAAACGCTGCAAAAGCGAAGGCAATCCGCGATTGCCCTCGACCAAGTAGGGGAACTCATCGAGCACCACCACCAACCGCTCGTCCCCCGCCCGCTCCGCCGCAAACGCCAGCGCCGCCGCCCAATCCGGAAAGTCCACCGCATCCAAAAGCGGATCGTCCAAGGCCTCCCTCAAAGCCTGCTTAAACGCCGCCAGGTTGTCCTTGTCGCGCACCTGCGCCGCCAAGAAGTACACCGACCGCCGCCCCTCGCAGAACCGCTGCAAGAGCTCCGTCTTCCCCACCCGCCGGCGCCCATACAGCACAAACAACTCCGCCCGCCCCGACCCCGCCAGCTCCTCGAGCACCCCCAGCTCCCGCCCCCGCCCAACAAACGCCTCCACCCCCGTAATATACCCACCCGTATAATACCCCACAAGCCCCTTCCCCGCCCCGGACCCACCACCCCCGCCCAGCCGCCCCCAGGACCGGCGCGGTGCGCGCTGGTTTCCGGTGGGTCACCGCCCCCCGCTCGGCACAGCGGTTCACCGTGAGGGGTAGGTAAGATGGCGCCATGCATCGTCGAGTGGTCGCGGGAGCAGCGTTGGGGGGCCTGCTGGCGCTCTGCCTGCTTTGGGTCGCGCTGGATGGGAGGGATGCGGGCGAGGTTCGGGGGGCAGCCGGATCCGGGTGGGCTGCGCCTGCGGGTGAGGCTCGAGAAGATCCGGTTCGGGGGGTGCCTGCACCCGAAGGGACCGAATCCCGCGGCGATGCACGGCGCGCCGCGGACGCCAACGGGGGGGGAGCATTCGACCAGGGGCAGGCAGCGGGGGGCGGCAGCGGGTTCCTGCGGTTGCTGGGATCCGACGGTCAGCCCCTGTCGGATGGCCGCCTTGCTTTGCTCGGCCCGGTGAGCAGCGACAGCATCGGCCCGTGGTTGGAGCGCGAGGTGCTGCAGACCTGGGAGGCCGGGGAGGAGGGCTGGTTGCCTGAGCCGCTCGGTGTGGAGTGGAGCTGGTCGCAATTGCATGTGGATGCGCCGGGGTACCTGGGGCGCCGCTTCACAAGACGGCCCGCCGATCGGACCGTGCAACTCCCTGCGGCCCAGCGTTTTGCGGGCCGGGTGCTCGAGCACGGAAGCGATCGACCGCTAGCCGGTGTGTGGCTGGTCCTCGGCCGGTCTTTGCTGTCGGGGGAGAGGTACCACGCTGCGCAGCGCACGGTGTCGGACAGCGACGGCCGATTCTCCTTCGAGTCGGCGCCCCGGGGTGCACAGCTGGGGCTGCACATTCCCGTCGGCTCGAGCACTGGGGTCGACGTAACGCTCCAACTCTCGGGTGACGTCGAGGAGGGCTACGAAGTCCTTCTCTTGCCCCCGGATCGGGCGAGACTGCGCTTCGTCGATGCGCGCGACGGAACCCCGTTCGCCCACACGGACGTGGGAGTCGAGCCGCTCGGGTGGCTGCGCACGGATGCCGCGGGGGAAGTCGATGTCCGGCTTTTTGCCGACCGGCCCGAGGAGCGCGACCTCATCGAGCCAAACTTCAAGGTCTGGGGGGCCGAAACGCTGGTGACCCATGTGAGTCCACGTGTGGGGCAAGAGGTCACCGTCGTGCCCCTGCTGCGCGGTACGGAGCTTTTGGTTCGTGTCCTCACCGAGGACGGCACGCCGGTGGAAGGCGGAACGCTCATGCCACGGGGTGTGGCCCAAAGCCCTGCCATCGGAGATCTCGAACTGCCTGGAACCTCAATCTCACCCTGGGGCCCCCTTGAACGGACGGATGAGCCAGGCCTATGGCGCTGGCGCGTGCTCGGGGGCAGTTCGCTGGTCATGGCGTTCTTTCACCCGGAATTCGCGGTGGGTGAGCTCTGGGTCGAGACACATCCGGATGAATCCGCGACCAGCGCCGAACTGCGTTTGCCCATGGGCACGACGATCGAAGGCCGGTTGGTCGGGGCACCGGCCCAAGCCTCCGTCACGATCGCGGCGCTGGGGGGCACAGGTGGCCGCGAGGCAGCGGTGGACGAGGACCATCGTTTTCGACTGACCGGCCTCGAACCCGGATCGCTCTCCTTGTTCGTCTCGGTGCAGGGGCCGAATGGGACACGTTTCGGACTCGAGGGCGAAGTGCTTCAAGTGCAGTTAAGTCCCGGACTCAACCGCATGGATCTCGAGGTCGTGCCACTTTCGGCCGCACGAACCATCGAAGGTGTCGTGCGCGACACACTCGGTCGACCGATCGTCGCTGCCGACGTTCGGCTCTCCGCGGCTGGATCGCCCCGCGAGTGGGGGGCTCCCCGTCAGAGATTCGCTTGGAGAGTGAAGAGCGGCGAAGGGGGCAAGTTTCAGTTCTCTGTCACCCATGATGTGCAGTGGCCTTTGGCTGTCAGCGCAAGTACCGCCTACGCCCACACGGAAGCCCAACTCGACCCGGACGATGGTCCTGTCGACCTGGTCTTGCCCGTGCCCGCGCGCGTGCGTGTGGTCGTCCGCGACGTGAGCAGCGCCGCGCCGATTCCTGTCCCCGTGGTCTTTCTACGCCGACCCGACGACAAGCACTTTGTTCGCCATGCACCCGCACACCTCTTGCGCTCGGGCGCGGTCGAGTTGGAAGTCGCGTCCGGCCCCCTGGAAGTACGAGTGGCTGTCGTCGGCGGTGGTTTTGGACCTGTGGAGTTGATCCATGCAGTCGGCGGCGAACTCCACGAAGTGGAGCACTACCTTCCAAGCGGAACCCCCCTTGAACTAGTCCTCCACGGCATCGATCCGCAGGACCCGAAGCACCCGCGCAACCTGACACTCATCCCCGAGGATCCCTTGGGCGAGTCTGGAGAGGACTGCCAGGTGCTTCAATTCCTCGCCGATCTCTTGATCGCCGAGATCGACCTCGAAGGTCGCGCGCACTTCCCCGCCGTGGCTCCCGGGCGCTACCGCTTGGACCCCCATGGCTCCGCGGGAGCCTTCACCCCAGCGCACCTGGAGGTGCCCGCTGGGCACCGCCCGGTTACCTACGTGCGATTCGTTCGGTAGTCAGGCGAACGGCGGCCGCATGCCACGCCGCGAAACCCGGGAGAGCGATGAAACGCAGTTGGATGGCGATCGCATTGGCGCTGGTCCTTGGACTGGTGGCTTGGCTCCTTTGGGAAGCTCGCAGCGAGCCGGTTGGAACCGTGCCCTTCGGCGGCGGTGATTCAGCGGGAGAGCCCGAAGCGCACACGCAGTTCGAGGGAGCGAGTGCGGTGGCCCTTGGCGGGGTGGTTTCCGAGGGTCGCCGCGCGGTTGAGGGTGGTGAGGGTGCGTTTGGGGTGGCGGGGGACTGGGGGCACGGTGGCGGTTTCTTACGAGTGCTCGATTTGGAGGGGCGACCGATCGCTGGGGCGAGGCTGTTGCTCTTGGGGCCGCCGGAGGAGGGGGACGATGCACTGGTGGGTTCGCATGCGGTGCTGCGCGCATTGGATGCGGACGCCGAGGGTTGGCTGCCTTGGCCGCTGGCAGATTGGGACGCTGCGGCCGGAATGTGTGTCGCAGCACCCGGTCACCTGCCCCAGTGGACAGGCCTCAGAGCCGCCGGGCAAACGTTGCGGCTGACGCCGTCTCAGCCCTTCGCCGGGGAGCTGTTGCAGCATGGCAGCGACCGACCGCTCGGTGGAGTGACCATCCAGGTCAGTCAACCGGTGTTATTGGGCCAACGGCTCTACCCGGTCCAACAGCGTGTGACCGAGGATGACGGTGGTTTTGCGTTCGCCGCGGGTCCCCGGGGCGGGAGCGTGTACATCGATATTTGGCCGGATCGGCAGGCGCCACTGCACTCCGCGCTCCACTTGCAGGCAGGACAGGAAGATGGTTACCAGGTGTTCTTGGTGGCCGATCCTCCGGCGCGCTTGCGTTTCGTGGATGCCCACGACGGTACGCCCCTGGCGAAACAAGAGGTGGAATTGGATCCGGGCGGTGCGTGGCGAGCGGATGAATTTGGGGAAGTCCGGATCGAGCGTTTTGCGGCTGCGATGGGCGGGTTCGGGCGCCGCACCTTGAACTTTCGCGTGAACACGCCCGACAGGCTGCAGGTGCATGTGTCCTTGCCGCAGGATGTCGAGGAAATGGAGGTGCCCCTCGCGCGCGGCGGCGTCTCGCTCATCCGCGTTCAAACTCCGGCCGGCGAACCCGTGAAGGATGGCCGCCTGGTGATGAGTGGCGGGACCTACGATCGAACGGGGTTGCGCGAGTATCCGAGCGTAACCTACTACCCGTGGGGTGCCACCGAAGCCACCTCGGAGGCGGGGCTTTGGCGCTCGTTGGCCTTTCCCGGGGCCGAACTCAAGTACGTGTATTTGGACTCCTCGGAAGGCTTCGGGGAACTGGTTCTGCGTGTGCCTGCTCAGGGTCTCGAAGAGACGTTTGATTTCCGGCTCAAACCGTGGGCCAGTCTGGAAGGGCGTCTTGTGGGAGCGAGTGTTCCGTTCAGTACGTGGGTGCATGTCCGGCACGACTCTGGGGTGGAGATCGCCGCAGTGCAACGCGGCGGGCGCTTCACTGTGCCGCGCCTGCCTTCGGGCACCCTGACGCTCAGCCTGAGCACGGGCCCCTCCACCGACGGTTCACGATTCGCCTTCGCGGGCGCGCGTGTCGTCCTCGAGCTGGGGCCGGGCGAGCGCCGCGACTTGACCTTGGAGGTTGTGCCGCTGCCACCGTCGCAGGTGGTCGAAGGCGTCGTGGTCGACGGAGAGAATCGCCCCCTCGCCGGCGCGTTGGTTCAGCTCCTGGAGACGCGGCCCTACAGCCACCCGGATGACCCGGAACAGTCGAGCCGGCCGCGCCATTGGCTGCAAACCACGGACGCTGTCGGCGCATTCCGTTTCCAAGTGCCCTCGACGGGCGAGGCCCCTTATCAACTGGCTGCGAGGTTTTCCGATCGACGGACGTCCGCGCAGGTCTTTGCGGGGGACACAGCGGTGGTACTGCGACTTGAGCGCACCGCTCGACTGCGTTTGCGCGCACGGGATGCGGAGACCCATGAGGTCGTGCCCGCGCCGGGTGTTTTCCTGCGAGCGGAGAACGAAAGGGGCTTTGAGGCGCGGCGTTCGGGCGACTACCTCCGCGAGGGGTGGATCGAGGTGGACGTACTTCCCGGGCGGTGGGAGGTGCGGCTCTTCGCGGGGGGGTACGCCCACCTCGAGACGGTGTTCGTTGAAGTGGAGGTGGGAGCGGTTGCGGAGGTGGAGCAGTACCTGGTGCGCGGATCGCCCCTCGAAATCCAGGTCAGCGACTACGAGCCCGGTCCCCATCCCATCCCCAAGTCGGTGGTCTTGGTGCCGGAAGTGCGCGGACCGGACCTGGAAGGCCTGTGCGAGTCGGCTTGGGTGCTGTCCGATTGGTTGACCACTCCCCTCGATTCGCAGGGGCGGGGCCGCCTTCCGTCCGTGCCGCCCGGTTGGTATCGGGTGTTTTGCGAGTCCCTGGACCCGTCGTTCGCGCCCACACTCGTGTACGTTCCGAAGGGGGATCGCACCGATCGGGCCCTGAGGTTGGCTGCGGACTCAGCGGGCAAGTAGCGCAGCCGGTTTCCGTCTGGCGGCGTTTCAGCGGTCTCAAAGAAGCCTGGGTTCGAGCGCCCAAAGGGCTGTTGCTCGGGCGGCCGGTGAAGCTTGTCCCCGGGAGGACCTTGCGGGCTGCGGCGCAACTGCGCACCCTTGGCGCGTGGCGGACGGCGAAACGACCGGCGGGGGCGCGGCCCTGGGTTTGTTTGTGGGGTACTTGGTGGGGATGGTCGCCATTGGGCTTTGGGCGGCCAAGCGGGGGAGGGGGGATCAGGAGGACTACTTTTTGGGTGGGCGGCGCATGTCGGCGCTGGTGGTGGCGTTGTCGGCGGTTAGTTCGGGGAGGTCGGCTTGGTTGGTGCTGGGGGCGACGGGGGCGGCTTGGTTGCATGGGGTGTCGGCCCTGTGGTTGTTTCCGGGGTACATCGCGGCGGAGCTGTGGATGTTCGTGGGGCTCGGTCCGCGGCTGAGGCGGGCGGCGGCGGCGACGGGGGCGATCACGATTCCGGAGGTGATTGCGGAGCACACGGTGGACGGGCGTGGGCGGGTCGGAGCGCCGGGGTGGGGCGTGAGGCGGGTGGCGGCGGCGGCGCTCTTGTTGTTCACGGTCACGTACGTGGGGGCGCAGCTTTTGGCCGGGGGCAAAACCCTGGAGGCGGTGCTGATGCCCGGCGCGGCGGGGGAGGGCGAGCTGTGGGCTTTGGCGGCGACGGCCGGCGTGGTGACGCTCTACACCCTGCTGGGCGGCTTTCGCGCGGTGGCCTTCACGGACGTGCTGCAGGCGCTGTTCATGCTGGTCGGGCTGCTCGTGTTGCCCGTGCTCGGCCTGATGGCGCTGGGCGGGCCGGGCGCGCTGGCGGCGGCGTTGGAAGCGGTGGATCCGAGTTTGCTCGACCCCACCAGTCGGGGCTGGCTCTGGGCCTTCGGCGGGCTGGCGATCGGGCTGGGCTCCCCGGGGCAGCCGGCGATCCTCGTGCGCCACATGTCCCTGGGCGATCCGGCCAAGGCGAAGTTGGCGGCCGTGACCGGCACCGGTTGGAACGTGATCTTGGCCGGCGGAGCCCTGATCGCGGGGCTGGTGGGCCGCGCGCTTTATCCCGGGCTTGACGATTTGCCGGGGGCGGATCGCGAGCAGCTCTACCAGATGCTCTCGCGGGACCTCTCCGCGGAATATCTCGTGCCGGCTTTCGTCGGTGTGCTGTTGGCCACTCTCTTTGCCGCCGTGATGTCCACCTGCGACAGCCAACTTCTGGTGGCGCTTCCGGCTTGAGAGTGGGTTCGGCGGCCGGGCAGAGCTAGGGGGTAGCCGCGGCCGGGCCGAACGGCGCAACGCTGGCAGGTGAGGTCCGGCC
>JBJHAV010000015.1:0-29995 GCA_050480685.1 Planctomycetaceae bacterium
AGCCGGACGTGGCGGCGCACGGTCAGCGCGTGATCCGGCTGCGCGACGGGCGGGTGGTGGAGGAGCGCAGTGGCGGCGGGCACGTGCGCCGCGCCTGTGCTGGCGCGGGCTGCCGCGCGCGCGCGGGGGGGGAGCGGGGGTGTTCGAGCCGCCGCCCTGGCCGGCCAGGGCACACTGGGCGAGAACCCAGCCGATCGATCGGCGGGGGGAGAGACGCGGGAGCGGACCTTGATGCATCGGGGCGGAGCGGTGGTGGGGACCCATCAGGCCTTAGGCGCAAAACGCCCGGGAGTCCCCCCAGGAGGGGCGCACTTCTCCATTCCACTACGGAGCAGGCCCTTCGATCCACCTGCGAGAACCCGGGGAAGGGCGCTGTGCATCCGTAAAACTCGGGTTCGCGCAGTCGGAGGTGCCCCCCCGAGGATCTCCGGGCGGCACCTGCGGACTGCCGAGGAGCCGCGACCGAACCGGGGTGATTCCCTCCAAGGCGCCCCGTTCTGGGGCAAACACCCGGGACTTTGGCACCAACGACGGGCGGCCTGCGTCGTAGTTTCGGGGATTCCGTGCACCTCACTCCGGGGCCGTACGGGGATGTGCAGGGAACTTCCCCTCCGAATTCCCCCCCCGAGCCATCCCGGGACTCGCTCCTGGCGCCCGTCTCGGGGGACCCATTCGCTCTTCGCCGCCGCCCGCGGTAGCCTCCACTTGGCCGCCGCGGGGATCCGATCCTTCCCGGGCACCCACCCGCCGCGCGGCCGCCCCCGTTTCCTTTCCCCCAGCATCATGCAGAGCAAGCAGCTCCTGATCATCGTCGGCGCGACCGGCGCCCTGGCCCTAGGCGTGCTCGCCGGCATCCTCTGGCCGCGCACCGCCCAAGAGCCCGTGACCGCCGCCGCCCCTGAGAACACCCCTCGCACCCAGGAAGAGCGGGAAGCCCTGGTGCTGCGCCTGATGGCGATGCGCGACGATATCCCCGAGGAACACCAGATGGGGGAGCGCTTCATGGATCAGCGCTGGGGGCACCTGGGCGGTGCGGATGTTTTGAAGGGTGTGGACATCAACGGCACCCCATTTCACATCGATCCGCGCATGTACGTGGCACGCGGGCCGGGCGGCAAGCGCCTCTATGCCCGGGCGATCTCCACCTGGACCACCATCCCGGAGGAGAACCTGATGCGCCGCGACGATCTGGAACGCCACCTGCGAGTGGAAAACCGCATGGTCCAGGTGGAGAACTTCCGGCCGAACCTCCAGGCCCTGCGCAGGCTGGAGGTGAACTTTGCGCCGGTCGACGATCCGGAGAAACTGCCGGACGACGTCAAGCCGCGTTTCCCGGGCTACGGCCAGTGATCCGGGCCCAGGGCTAGGCCCGAGCACCGGCCCAGCGGCGGTCCGCGACGGGGGAGCTCGCCCCGGTGCGAGCCCTCGGGCGAGCCGCCGCGGCCCGCCCGTCGCTACTCTGGTGCCATGCAGGCACACCCCTTACCCGCTGCGGCGTCGGACGATCCGGTCTGGCGCAGCATCGCCGCGGAAGCTTCCCGCCAGGAGCGGCAGCTCGAGTTGATCGCCTCGGAGAACCACGCCTCGACGGAGGTGATCTCCGCCATGGGCACGGTGCTCACGAACAAGTACGCCGAGGGGTACCCCGGTCGGCGTTATTACGGCGGGTGCGAACACGTGGATGAGGTCGAGGACCTGGCGCGCGCGCGGGCCAAGGAGCTCTTCTCGGCGGCGTACGCCAACGTGCAGCCCCACAGCGGCACCCAGGCCACCCTGGGAGCGCTGATGGCCCTGGCCGGCCCCGGGGAAACCGTGCTCGCCATGTCGTTGGATCACGGCGGGCACCTCTCCCACGGGCACCCAAAAAACGCCTCGGGCATCTTTTGGCGCTTCGAGCACTACGGCGTGCGCCGCGAGGACGAACGGCTGGACTACGACCAGGTGCGCGACCTGGCCAAGAAGCTGCGCCCCAAGGTGCTGATCGCCGGCGGCTCCGCGTACCCGCGGCTGATCGATTTCGCGGTCTTCGCCGAGATCGCGCGCGAAAGCGGCGCGGCGCTGCTGGTGGACATGGCCCACATCGCCGGTTTGGTGGCTGCGGGCGTGCATCCCAGTCCCGTGCCCCACGCGGATCTGGTCGCCAGCAGCACCCACAAAACCCTGCGCGGGCCGCGCGGGGGATTTTGTGTCTGCAATGACCTGGAGCGGCTCAAGGCGCTCAACACGTCCGTGTTCCCCGGCAGCCAGGGCGGCCCGCTCATGCACGTGATCGCCGCCAAGGCGATCGCTTTCCGCGAAGCACTGGCTCCCGCCTTCCGCGAGTACGCCCGGCGGGTGATCGAGAACGCCGCCGCCCTGGCCCATGGTTTGGCCGCCCGCGGCCTGCGCATCGTCTCCGGCGGCACGGACAACCACCTGTTGCTGGTGGACGTGCGCACCAAGGGGCTGTGCGGCGCGGAGGCCGAACACGCCCTGCATGCGGTCGACCTGACCTGCAACAAGAACCTGATTCCCTTCGATCCGGAGCCGCCCATGCGCACCTCGGGGATTCGCCTGGGCACCGCGGCCATCACCAGCCGCGGACTGGACGCGGGCGACATGGCGAGTTTGGCGGATTGGATCGCGGACGTGCTGGAGGCGCCGGCGGATGCGGGCGTTGTCGCCCGTGTGCGCGGCGAAGTCGCCGAACTTTGCCGGGCGAAGCCGATCTACGCTGGCTCGCCCCAGGCGGCGGCCACCTGATGCCGGGTGGGGCGGCCGCCTGACAGTCCATGGACTGCGATCGACGTCTTCCCGCCACCGTGCTCGCCGGTTTTTTGGGTGCGGGCAAAACCACCCTGCTCAACCGTTTGCTGGCGGGAGCGGGTGGAGTGCCCGTGGCCGTGGTGGTCAACGAGTTTGGCGAAACGCCGATCGATGGACGCTTGGTGGTCGGTGCCGAGGAGGATGTGGTCGAGTTGGCGAACGGCTGCGTGTGCTGCACCGTGCGCGGCGACCTGGTCGAGGCCCTCGGCAACCTGTTGGAGCGGCGCCGCGGGCCTGCCTGGCGGCGCTTGCGCTTCGAGCGAGTGGTGATCGAAGCCTCGGGCCTCGCCTCCCCGGGGCCGATCGCACAGACACTTTCCATCGATGCCGGGCTGCGCGCCGGACTCGAACTCGACGGCATCGTCACCTTGGCGCACGCGGCACTCTGTGTCGATCAGCTCGCACGGCACCCGGAAGCCGTCGAACAGGTGGCCCACGCGGACTTGCTCGTGCTCAACCACGCGGACCGCGCAAGCGCTGCTGTGCGCGCGCGCGCCCTGGACGCCATTCGAGCGCTCCGGCCGGACCTGCCCGTCGAGATCGCCGAACACGCGCGGGTGCCGATCGAGCGCTGCTGGGATCTGGGCCGGGCGAATCCGTCCCGCTGGCGCCTGGTGGATCCCGGGGAGCAGGTCGTGGACGCGCTCCGAAGTCGAGCGGATCACGGTCACACCGCGGGCGCGGGAACCGTGGTGCTGGGCAGCAAACGGCCCCTCGACCTGCACGCCTTGAAGATCTGGCTGCAGTTTTTGGTCAACCGCCGCGGACAGGAGCTTTGGCGCCTGAAGGGCATCGTGCGCTGCAGCGACCACGCGGGCCCCGTGGTGATCCAGGCCGTGGGTGAGTGGCTGGAACTCGGCCCGGGGGAAGGCGCCGCGCCGGAGCAATCGATCCTCGTGGCGATCGGCCGCGACCTCGACAGCGAGGAGTGGCGACGGGGTTGGGAGCGAATTCAGGCGGCCGATTCGCCCGGGTCCCCGACCCGTTCGTAGCCTTCTTCGCGCAGCACGCCAAAAACTTCGCTCCAGTTGGGGAACAGGCGTTTGTGGGCCCGTTTGTAGCGTTCGATGGCTTCCCGGGCGAAGGTCTCTTCGTCCGTGCCATCGCCCGAGCGGCGATAACCGAGTCGGCGCAGCACACCGAGCACGTCGGCCATGCCCAGGTGGTTCGTCAGCGTGCGGCGTTTGTGTTCGTCGATCGCCGCGATGAACTCGAAGGTCTCCCGGGAGAGCTCGTCCGGTCGCTCCACCTTGGGTTTGGCCAGCCCCTTGCCCACCTTGCGTTTGCCCGTGGGCGTCTTGCCAGCGGCCTTGGCGGTGGGGGCGCCCTCGGGCGCGGGGGAGACCTTGGCGGATGCGGCCTTTTTGGCGGCGGTCTTCGGGGCCTCGGCGGCCTTCGGATCGCCAGCCGCTTTCGCACTGCGGCGGGGCTTGGGAGCCGCGGAGGACGGTCCGGGTGCCGCCGCATCGCCGGCGGGCGACTTCGGCGTGGAGCGGGTACGGGAGGGACGTTCGGAGCGGGCTGCCATCGGGGTGGAGACGCGGGGACGCGCCAAAAGCCCCTTCGGAGCGCCGCCGGGCCGATCTGAACGGCAACCGCTCGAACTGCGCCGGCCGCCGCCGGGCCAAGGCGACCGGGTTCCGTCGGCGAGGGTCCGCCGGGGCGGCTCAGCCGGCCGCGCGGCCGCTGGCCAGGATGCGGGCCACACCCGCGGCGTCGGGGTGCTCCACCACCCCGGCTTCGGTCACGATGGCCGTCACCAGGGCGGCCGGCGTGACATCGAAGGCGGGGTTCTCCACGGGCACACCCGGGGGCGCAATGCGCCGGCCGAGACCTTCGGTGACCTCCTCGGCGGCGCGCTCCTCGATCGGGATGCCCGCACCGGAGGGCATGCGGCCGTCGAAGGTCGAAAGCGGCGCGACCACGTAGAACGGAATCCCGTGGTGGCGCGCCAACACCGCCACGCCGTAGGTGCCGATCTTGTTGCACACATCGCCGTTGGCGGCGATGCGGTCGGAGCCGACGAAAACCGCCTGCACGCGCCCGAGGGCCATCATGCGCGCGGCCATGTTGTCGGTGATCAGGGTCACGGGCACGCCGGCCTGGGAGAGCTCCCAGGCGGTGAGTCGGGCCCCTTGCAACAGGGGGCGCGTTTCGTCCGCGAGCACGGACACCCGTTTGCCCGCGCGGTGCGCCACGTAGATCGGCGCGAGCGCCGTGCCCATGCCGCCGGTGGCCAGGGCACCCGCGTTGCAGTGGGTCAGCACGGTGCCGCCGTCGGGCACCAGGGGCGCGCCATATTCACCCATGCGGGCGCACTGATCGGCGTCCTCGCGGTGGATCGCCAGGGCTTCTTCCAGCAGTGCGGCGAGCAGGGCTTCGCGGGAGACCCCGGAGCGGGCCTCGCGGGCGGCGCGGTTTTGCATGCGCTCCAGGGCCCAAAACAGATTGACGGCCGTGGGGCGGGCGTCCGCCAAGGTCTTGGAGACCCCCGCGATCTCTTCCATGAGCGCCGCGGTGTCGCCGGCGCGGCTGTGCTGGATCCCGAGCAGCAGGCCGTAGGCCGCCGCGATGCCGATCGCCGGGGCTCCGCGCACCGCCAAACGGCGGATGGCATCCACCATGCCGTCCAGGTGGTCGAGCTCCAGATGGACGACCTCCAGGGGCAGGCGGGTTTGGTCGAGCAGGCGACAGCGGCCGGGCAAACTGCCGAGCCAGGAGAGGGTCTCTACGGTCATGGTTGAGGGGGGCGAGGCTTTCGGGGAGCATACCCCGTCCCGGGGGGGGGAAGCGGGCCGGGGACCCGCGCACCGGGCCTCGCACCTGCGTCGGGGGCGGTCAGCGGCCCAGGACCCGCGCTTCGAGTTCGCGGTAGCGGGCGGCGAGGCGCTCCACCAGGGCCTGGGGCAGGGAGGGCGCGGGCGCCTCCTTGTTCCACCCGGTGCTCTCCAGGTAGTCCCGCAGGATTTGTTTGTCGTAGGAGGCTGGGTTGGTGCCGGGCCGCCACTCGTCGGCGGGCCACAGGCGCGAACTGTCCGGGGTGAACAGCTCGTCGATCAGGAGCAGCTCCCCGCGCGGATCGATCCCGAACTCGAACTTCGTGTCCGCCAGGATCAAACCCCGCTGCTGGTAGAGTTCGCCGCCCCGCCGAAAGAGCGCCAAGGAACGCTCGCGCGCGCGGCGGAAACAATCCGTGCCGACCAGGGCCTCGGCTTCCTCCAGGGTGAGCGGACGGTCGTGGCTGTCCTCCTTGGTGGTCGGCGTGAGCAGCGGTTCGGGCAGCGCACTGGCGAGTTCCAGTCCGCCCGGCAGGCTCTGACCCCAAAGTTCGCCCGTGCGCCGGTAGGCGGCCAGGCCGGAGCCCGCCAGGTACCCGCGCACGACCCACTCCACGGGTGTCGGGCGGGCGCGGCGCACGATCAGGATGCGCCCTTCCAGTTCGGCTCGTTCCCGTGCGTCGAGGCCGACCAACTCGCCCACGTCGGTGCTCAGCAAATGATTCGCCGCGACGTCGGCCGTGCGTTCGAACCACCAGGCGGCGAGGCGCGTCAGCACACGCCCCTTTCCGGGCACACCCTCCGCCATGACCACATCGAAGGCCGAGATGCGGTCGGTGGTGACGAACACGAGCCGTTCGGCATCGAGTTCATAGAGGTCGCGCACCTTGCCCACGGCCAAGGGGGAGAGACCGCCGAGGGGTTGGGGGCCGCCGGGGCGACCGCGCTGGCCGAGATAAACGTCCGTCATGGGGGATGCGGGGCGGGGCCGAAGTATGTCCGCCGCCGCCGGAACCTACAATCGCGCCGTGACTTCCGCGGGCCAAGGGTGTGAGGTCTTCGGATGGGAGCCGGGCAGCCCCCTGGTGGGACAGTTGCGTGTGCCCGGATCCAAGTCCCTGGCCCTGAGGGCCATCACCGCCGCGCTCTTGGCCGAAGGCCGAACGCGCTTGGGCGGATTGCCCGCTGGCCAGGACGTGGAAGCGGGGCGCCGCTTCGCTGCAAGTTCGGGGGCCTTGGTGCGCTCGGCAGGCGGACCCGGGGCCCTGATCATCGAGGGGCGGCCGCCGGCCGGGAGGCGCGGCGGTCCCCACCCCGACGGGCCCGTCGACGTGGGAGAGTCGGGCACCCTGGCGCGTTTTGCCACGGCCGTTTTGGGTCTGTGCGCTCCCCCCGGGACCCGGCCCCGGGTCGTCGGCCGGGGAAGCCTCGCGCGGCGCGGGAGCGCACCGCTCTTCGCCGCCCTGCGCGCCGCGGGTGTGTCCATGGAAACGCAGGGCGAACCCGTCGGTTGGCCGGTGACCCTGCGCCCCCTCGGGCCGCCCCCTGAAATCGAGTTGGTCGCGCCGGTTTCCAGCCAGGAAGCCAGCGCCCTGGCCCTGGCCCTGGCGGCCTATCCGGGCGGGCACACCCTGATCGTGCGGGGCGAACTGCCGAGTCCGCCCTACTTCCGGATGACCCTCGCCGTGCTCGCGGACTTCGGCGTGCGCGTGGAAAGCGAAGGCGGCCCAGGCGGTGCGCGGAGGTGGCACATCGCCGGCCCCATGCGCGCGCCGGCCGAACCCTGGATCCTTGAGCCCGACGCATCGAGCGCGGCCGTTGCCCTGGCCGCGGGCTGCTTGAGCGGCGGTGAAGTGCTCGCCCTCGGACTCGGCCCCAGCAGTCGCCAGGGGGACGTGCGCATTGCGGAGCACCTGGCGGCCTTCGGCTGCCGCACACGCTTCGAAACGGAGGGCCTGCTCGCCGGCGGATTTCCGCTTCGGCCGGTGCAGTTGGACCTGACCGGCGAACCGGACCTGGCTCCCGTGCTCGCCGCGGTGGGCGCGGGCCTGGCCCTGGCCCGGCCGGACCTTCGGCCGACGACCTTGACCGGGCTCGAAACCCTGGCGCGCAAGGAAAGCGATCGGATCGCCGTGCTGGCGGCCGGCTTCGAAGGGCTGGGCCTGCGGGTGGAGCGCGGGCCCGGGCACCTCTCCCTGGCCGGTCGCCCCGAAGCCTCAACCGCCCGGGACCTGCGCGTGCTCGACTCAGCCGGGGACCACCGCATGGCCTTTGCGTTTGCCCTGATCGGTTTGGTGCGCCCGGGCGTGCGCGTCCAGGACCCCGGCGTCGTCGCCAAAACCTGGCCGCACTTTTGGCGCGATCTGTCACGCCTCGGGGCACAGGTCCCAAGTTCCCTTCGCCGGGGCCCGGACGGCGCGGACTCGTTTCCCGGTCCCCAGGGCGAATGAAGGCCGTCAGCCGCCGACGAGGGCGATCGAGCGCAGCTCCAGCACGATGCAGTGCTGGAGGTCCTCGGGCGCGTACACGAAGTCGCTCGCGATTAGGCGCAGGCTGAGGAACGGGCGCGCCGCGAGGGGTTCGGGGATCGACCAGCGGCCGTTGAGTTCGGCGCCGGTGCGCAGTTCGAGTTCGCCCACTTCGATTTCGTCCAGAAAGACCCGCACTCTGGCCCCGTCCAGCTCCGGTCGATCGAGACCGCGGGCGCGCACTTGGGCATGGGAAGCGCCGGCGTTCGCGAGCACGAAGGATGCGTAGGGGCCGATGCGACCCTGGCGATCCAACCCACCGTGGACTTGCCGCGAGCCTTGGCGGGTCGGATGGGCGATGTCCATGGAGGCCGTGGGCAAGTCTCCACTCAACCAGTCGGCGGGTGTGCCCTTCAGGCCCAGCTCTTGGGCAGCGGCCCGCTCGAATTCCCGAGCCACGGCTTCGGCGCGCGGCCAGGGCGCGAGTGGAAGCTCCGGGAGCAAGTTCCGTTCGCGGATCCACGTATACAGCGTCTGGGCCACGCGCGTGTGTCCCGCCGGGTTCCAGTGGGCGTCGTTCGCCGAGATGCGCAAAGCCGGGTCGTGGAAGATGGACGAGGGCAGGTGGGCGACCTGCTCGGGGGGCAGTCCGGCCAGGAGCAAACGGTCGGCCACCGCCATGCGGTCGACCCAATGGGAAACGGCCAAGAAGCGCGCGCCGGAGGCCTCGACCGCGGTCGCCAGGCGCTCCAGGTGTTCGCGCGCCTGTGCATAACGCGTGAGGCTCTCGTAGTCGAGTCCGGCCGTGAGGTACGAAAGGCCTCCGCCTCCGGCCTCGAAGGGCGCGCGCATGGCGAGAATGGCGTCGGCACGTTCGCGGCGTTGGGACGAAAAACGCGCCAAACCGCCGAAACCCCGGGTCGCGCTGGCATCGTCCAAATCGTTGTAGATCAGCACGTGCACCACCAGGTCCGGGCGCAGCAGGTGCAATTGACGGCGCAAAAAGCTCGCGGCCGACTGGATGTTCCAGTCGGTCATGCCCACATGCAGCACTTCGATGCGCGGCGCTCCGGGGCCCGCGCGTTCGCGCAGCTCACGCTCCAGGGTCACCCCGAAGCGTTCGTCGGCCTCGACTCCGTTGCCGAACACGTAGGAATCCCCGAGCAAAACCACGCGCAGGGTGCCCGCCGGCTTTTCCAGTTCGTAGGCCCGTTCGCGCACCCCGTGGGCGTTGGAACTCACGCGAATGCGGCCCATGGGCCGCTCTTCCAGATTCGCCTGCAGGATGCGCCCCACATCGGGGTCCGAGAAGCTGTCCCAAACGCCGCCGCTCTCGCGGGCGAGCATCTCGGCGGCTTGGCGGATCACTTCCGGATCGCGGGGGTCGAACTGGCCTGCGGCGGAAGGTCGCCACACCACGAAGACCAGGGCCGCACCCAAGATCAGACAGAGGGAGGTCAAGAACCAGAGCGCGCCCGTCGGGCGGCGAGCCCGGGAAGAGACGGGATCCTCGGAAACGAAAGCCATGGCGCGGCATTACCCCACGCACACGCCCGTGTGTCAACGTCGACACAGCCGTCGAGCGCCCGGATGGGTCCGCCGCTATGCTCAGCCCCCATGGTGGAGCAGGGAGAAGCCACGGACGCAGCGCGGGACGTGGCCCCGCGGGGCCCGGTCCTGGTGGCCGGGGGGGCGGGGTACATCGGCAGTCACACGGTGCGGCTCTTGTCCCAGCGGGGCGTCGAGGTGGTCGTGCTCGACAACCTTTCGACGGGGCATGGGGAAGCGATCCGGCGGCTGGGAGTGCCCTTGGAGCAGGTGGATCTGGGCGACCGCAAAGGGCTGGATGAGGTGCTCGCCCGCCGCCGGCCGGCCGCGGTGATTCACTTCGCGGCCAAGTGTTATGTGGGCGAATCCGTGGAGGACCCGGCCAAGTACTACCGCGAGAACGTGGCGTACACCCTCGAGTTGCTCGAGGCCATGCGCGCGGCCGACGTGCGCGATCTGGTGTTCAGCTCCACCTGCGCTACCTACGGCGAGCCGCGTGAGCTGCCCATGACCGAAGACCACGTGCAGCAGCCGATCAATCCCTACGGCCGCACGAAGCTGCACATGGAACACATGATCGCGGACTTCGCCGCGGCCTACGGACTGCGCTACGCGGCCCTGCGCTACTTCAACGCGGCCGGCGCATCGCCGGCGGGGGACCTGGGCGAGGACCACCGGCCCGAAACGCACCTGATTCCGCTGGTGTTGCAGGTGGCCCTCGGACAGCGGGACAAGATCCGCATCTTCGGCGACGACTACCCGACCCGGGACGGCACCTGCGTGCGCGACTACATCCACGTGGACGACCTGGGCGACGCGCACCTGCGCGCCCTGGCGGCGCTGCAGGCGGGCACACCTTCGGTGGTCTGCAACCTGGGCACCGGACAGGGTTACACGGTGCTCGAGTTGATCGAAGCCGCGCGGCGGATCACCGGGCACGCCATTCCGGCCGAAGTCGGAGCGCGCCGCGCCGGGGATCCCGCGCAACTGGTCAGCGGCGGCACACGGGCCCGCGACCTGCTCGGGTGGGTGCCGCGGCGCGCTGCCCTGGAGACGATCTTGGAAGACGCCTGGCGTTTCCACTCGGCCCACCCGTCGGGTTACGGCGGATGAGCGGCGCCGCGCCGCCGGCCGGGGACGCGCTGCTTGCGGTGCTGGGGGCGGGCACGATTTTGCCGCGGGCCGGTTACGGGGCCGCCGGGTACGCCCTGCGGCCCTCCGCCGACGCCCGCTGGACCCTGTTCGACTGCGGACCGGGCAGCCTGCGCGCCCTCGGCGAGTTGGGGCTGGGGCTCGGTGACGTGGAGCGTGTGGTGCTCTCCCACTACCACCCGGACCACTGCCTCGACCTGTTCGCGCTCTTCTTCGCCCGGCGCAACCCGCAAGTGCGAGATCTGCCCGAGTTGGAGGTGATCGGACCCGCGGGCCTCACCGCCCTGGTTTCAGGCGGCGTGGCTGCCCTCGGCCGCTGGGTGGAGGATCCCCGCGCGCGTCTTTTGGAGTTCGCGGTGGAGCCCAATGGGATCTGGGAGGTCGAACGCTCGGGGATGTCCCTGCGCGCCCGTCCCAACGGCCACACACCCCACGCGGTTTCCTGGCGGGTACGTTTGCCCTCGGGATTCGTGTGGGCCTACAGCGGCGACAGCGGCCCGGACCCGCGCCTTGTGGAATTGGCGCGCGGCGCGGACCTCTTTGTGTGCGAGAGCGCTCTGCCCGACACACAACCGAGCGAACACCACCTGACCCCGGCCGAAGCCGGGCGCATTGCCCACGAAGCCCGGGTGCGCGAACTTTTGCTGACCCACTTCTACCCGGCCCTCTCGCCCGAGGATGCGCTGGATTCGGCGAGGCGCGAGTACGCCGGGCCGGTGCGCGCCGCCCACGACGGCCTGGTTGTGCAACTCCAAACACCCTTGCCATGACGAACAGGAACCGCGCGCGGATATCGAATTGGACCCGAATCGTCCTGTGCGCGGCTGTCGCCGCGGCGAGCCCACTCGCCGCGGGAACGGCCCTGGCCCATCGGGCGGGGGAAGAGCACCGCGCCGGACTTGCCGCGATCGAAGCGCAGAGCATCGAAGGCTGGATCGGAGAACTCGCCAGCCCCTGGTTCGAGGGACGCGACAGCCCGAGCGTCGGCCTGGATTTGGCGGCCGAGTGGCTCGTGCGGCGGCTTCAAGAAGCCGAACTTCCGCCGCCTCCCGGTCAGGAGAGCCACCTGTGGCGCTTCACCCGGCGTGTGCCGGCCCCTGTTCCGGAGCGCTCCTTCCTGCGGCGTGCGGATGCGCCCGACACCGGGGAGGGAGCGGAAGAGCCCGGCCGTTTTGTGCTGGGCAAGGACTTCGTGCCCCTGCTCGGCGCCACGGGCAGGGCCGAGGGCCCCTTGGTGTTCGCCGGCTTCGGCATCGAAGTGCGCGGCTACGACGGTTTGCGCGGGTTGCCGCTCTCGGGCGCCGTGGCCCTAATCGTCGAAGGCGACCCGCGCCACCCCCGCGTGCTCGAAGGACCCGAGCGCAGCCCGGCGGCCAACGTGTTTCGCAAACTCGATGCACTCCAGGCCCTGGGCGCGGCCGGAGCGATCGTCGTGCGCCGGCCCTACGAGGGCGACCCGCCCAAACCTGAGGGTTTTCCGGAAGTGGCGCCCTTTGGCTTTCGCCATTCCTGGGCTTCCTGGGTCGGCGAGCGGCCCGAGCCCCACGGACCGGCGCGCATCCCCGCGGTGGAGGTGAGCCTGGAAGCGGCCGAACGCCTCGCCGGCGCGCCGATCGGCGAGTGGCTCGAACAACTCGATGCGCGCGGCCGGCCCATGCGATTTGAGCTGGACGGGCGCCGGGTCGCCCTGGAGAGCCACATCGCGGCGGCCGACGTAGCGCACAACAACGTGCTGGCCTGGATTGAAGGCCGCGATCCGGAGGCGGAGATCCTCGTGATTGGCGCGCACTACGACCACGTGGGGGTCGATCCGCGCGGGCGGATCGGCTACGGCGCGGACGACAACGCGTCCGGTTCCGCCGGGGTCCTGGCGGTCGCCCGGGCTCTGGCGGCTGCCCAGCCCCGGCGCTCCGTCCTGGTGGCGTTTTTCGCGGCGGAAGAAAAGGGCCTGCTCGGCGCCTCGGCGCTTTTGGAACGGCCGCCGATTCCGATCGAGCGCATGGGGTTCATGCTCAACCTGGACATGATCGGTCGCGGACAACGGGATCTGGTCGCCCTGGTGGGCGCCCATCAGGATCGTTCGATCGAAGCCTTGGCCAACCGCGCCCTGCGGCTCGCGCCCACTGGCATCCGCCAACTGCAAACCCGCGGGGGCCAGGCCCTGTGGGCCCGTTCGGACCATTTTGAGTTCCATCGCCGGGGCGTGCCCGCGCTCTTCTTGTTCGAGGAACTGCCGATCGAGAAGAATCGCGACTACCACACCTGGCGCGACCGGCCGGAACTCGTCGATGCGGAAAAGGTCGCGCGCACGGCGCGCTTCGCGTTCAACCTCCTGTGGTTGTTGGCGGAGGGCGATGACCTCCCCGCCCGACCCGGACGATGACTCTCCCCGGCCCCCGTCGCTCTCCCCACTCCCTCGGCCCGCCCGCGCGGCGCACGTCCGCGGCGATCCACTCCCATCGATGGCGGGGTGCGTTGGTCCTCGCCGGAATCGCGCTGTGCGCCCCCTGCGGTGCTTGGGCGTCGGCGAGCCCCGGCACTGAGCCCGCGGCTGCCGTCCGCGCGGCGCTCGAACCGGTCCAAAGCGGGCCGCAGGCGCGCCCGCGGCGCATCGACCCGGAGCTCGGCCGGCGCATGCAAACCAGGGTCGAAACGGCCCTCGCGGCGGCGGAACGGGAGGGCGCGGGGCGAGCCCCCCGGGCGCGCCTGGAGGTCGGCTACGCGGCTGTGGACCTCACCACGGGCGTCCTGATCGCCGAACGCCACGGGGACCGGGCCTTCGCGCCGGCCTCCAACATGAAGCTGGCCACCAGCCTGGCGGCCCTGGCGTTGCTCCCGGCCGATTGGAGCTTCACCACCCCGATCGAAGCCAGCGGCCCCCTCGAAGGCGGCGTGCTGCGCGGCGACCTGATCGTGCGCGCCTCGGGCGATCCTTTCTACGACCACTCGGACCCGGGTGCCGGGCGGGCTCGCCTGGACCTCTTGGCCGGCGCCCTGCGCGCCCGTGGCCTGGCGCGCATCGACGGCCGCGTGTTGCTCGACAGCGGTGCCTGGCCCGATCCGGGCCCCGCGCCGGGCTGGCCCCAGCCCCAGGGCAGTTGGACGGCAAGTTATGCCCTCGTCAGCGGCTTCACCCTCAACGGCGGGCAGCTCTCGGCGCGGATCCGCACGGCCCAGCCCGGCCGGCGCGCGGCGGTCGACGTGCGTCCCGGGCCCAGCGGTCTGGAAGAGCGCGACGACGTGCTGACCACCGACGACGCCGCCCACGACGTGCGCATCGGCGTGGTCGACGCCCGGCGCAGCCTTTCCATCACTGGCCGCTTGGGTGCGCGCTACGGCAGTTTCGAGCGAGCGTTCCGCCATCCCCATCCGCCGCTGCAGTTCGAGGCCGCCCTCATGGCCGCCCTGGCCGGGGCGGGCATCGAGGTGCGCGGCGGGGTGCAGCACGTGCGCGGCACCCCGCGCGGCACGGAACTCGGCCGCCTGGAGAGCCCCTGGTTGGATCTGCTCGTCCCGATCAACACCCACTCGGTGAACGCCGTGTCGGACGCGCTCTTTTTGGCCCTCGGCAACGTGCACGGCGGCACGCCGACACGCGCGGCCGCGGAGGCGGCCGTGCGGGCGGCTTTGGTTTCCCTGGGGGTGCCCACGGCCGGCTTCGTGCAGGTGGATGGTTCGGGCCTCAGCCGAGACAACCGGGCCACGGCCAGGCAGTTGGTGGAACTGCTGGCCGCCGGCATGGAGCTCGGCGGGGAGCGGCGCGCCGTGCTGCTCGACTCCCTGGCGGTGGCCGGCGAAAGCGGCACCCTGGCCGGTCGCATGGGCCGTGGACCGACCGCCGGCCGGGTGCGCGCCAAGACCGGTTTCCTGCGCGGCGCCAGCGCCCTGACGGGGGTGGTTAGCGGCCCGGACGGCGGGGAGCGGGTGTTCGCGATCCTGGTCGAATACCCGCCCCTGGACGGCTTCAACGATCGGGTCTGGAAACCCATGCAGGACGACCTGGTCGCCATGCTGGCTGCATGGAACGGTGGGGTCTCCAGCGGGCCGGCGGGTGCGCCCCGGGGCGCGGGCCGGTGACCCAAAAGCTTCCCGGCCCGGTGGATCCCGGGCAAGCGGAGCCGAGCCCCCAGGAGCTGGCCCGCTGGCGGGCCCTGGCCGAGGGCTGGGCGCGCGAGGCCGGCCAGGTTTTGCTCGCCCATATGGGCGCCCTGGACGAGGCCTCCCTCGGGCGCAAGAGTTCTCGCCGGGACCTGGTGAGCGCCGCCGACCTGGCTTCGGAACGCCTATTGGTCGAACGCCTGCGCGCGGCCCTGCCCGAGCACGACATCGAAGCCGAGGAGGAGGCCAAGGACGAGCGGGACGATCGGCGCCCGCGTTGGTTCCTCGATCCGCTCGACGGCACGGTGAACTTCGTGCGCGGTTTGCCGATCTTCGCCGTGTCCCTCGGGCTGTGGCGCGGCGCCGAACCCTGGGTGGGCGTGGTGCACCTGCCCGTGCTCGACGAAACCTTCAGCGCCGCGCGTGGCCAGGGAGCGACCCTGAACGGGAGGCCGATCCGGGTGCGGGAAACCGTGGATTTGGCCGAAGCCGTGCTCGCCACGGGCTTTCCCTACCGGCTGGGAAAACTCGCCAACGACAACCTGGAGAACTTCGCGCGGGTTTCGCGCCTGGTGCGCGGCCTGCGGCGATTCGGCTCGGCCGCCGTGGACCTGGCCTACGTGGCGGCCGGGCGCTTCGACGGCTTTTGGGAGCTCCACCTGGAGCCCCACGACGTGGCCGCCGGGGGACTTTTGGTCCGGGAAGCCGGGGGCGCCGTGACGGACCTGGACGGAGGCCCCGACTGGCTGCGCGGCGGCTCGATCGCCGCCGGGCCCGAAGAACTCGTGGGGCGCCTCCGCCGGCACCTGCGAGCCTGAGCGGCACTGGAACGGGCGCGGGCGGGCCATGGACAGGTGCCCGGGCGGATTGCCATTGTGGAGGCTGGTGCTGTCGCCTTTCGGTCCCACGGCCTAGCCTCCCTCCCATGACCTCCACGTCACCCGCTTTCCGCTACTCCACCCTTTTCGCTTGCGCGTGGCTCAGCCTCGGCGCGCTCTTCCTCGGCGCCTGCGGCGGGGGAGGCAGCGGCGGTGGCCCCCCGCGCCTGGACGGCGAAGTGCTCTTCGTGCCCGTCGACGGCGCCGAAGTGAACCTGGGATCCGCGACCGCCTCCTTGGATGCGACGCGGCAGGCGACACGGCTTCCCATGGGCCGGCGGGTGCGCGTGCGGGGCGAACGGGTGGAGGGGGTCGATGTGGCCCGTCTGGTTTTCGATACGCGCACCCGTGTCCGCGTGCATGTGCCCGAGGAAAGCGGCCGGGCGGCGCTGCTCGATCCGCTCTCCTTGGACTTTGGTCCGGCGGGCAACCGGCTCGGGTTCCTCGCGCGCGGACCGGTGGACCTGGTCGTGCGCGGTGAGGACGGACCGTACACCCTGGTGGTCAGCAGCGAGCCGGTGAGCGGGCCCGTCGATTGGGACGGCCCCTTGGGAGCGTTTGCGGCCGGCGAGCGGCTCGAGTTGCTGGCGGGAGGCGCGGCTGCCGCTTGGTTGACCGCGGCGGAGTCCCTCGACCTTTCGGTCGACGCCGAAGGTGCCGTGCGCGCCCTCGGACGGGGCGGTGTGGAGTTGGGCCAGGTCGGCGCGGAAGGCGGCCGACTGCAGCTCGCTCTGGCGCCCCTGGAGCGCGTGGAGCTGGTCAGCTCAGGCCCCGCCCGGGCCAGGCTCGCGAGTGAACCCGCCGCGGCGCCGCGCCCCGCGGCTGTGGTGGCCGCGGCGGAGAACGAACGGGGTGTGTTCGCCCTGGGCGCGGAGCAGCGCCTGGTGGGGGAGATCACGTACGAATTCATGCCCGGGGAAGCGCTCGTGCGCGCCCGGGCCGGCCGCACCCTCGACGTCGCCGGCGCCGCGCGCGGTTTTGTGCGGCGCTTCGAGATCCCCGAGACCTCGGAGCTCTGGCGGGTCGAGTTGCCCGCCGATCTGAACGCGGAGCAGGCCGCCCGCACCACCTTGGCGTTGATCGCTTCGTTCGAGGTCTCCGCGGACGTGGAGTGGGCCGAGCCCAACCGCATCCGCAGGCCGATGCTGCAAACCACCCCGAACGACCCCTTCTACGGGTTCCAGTGGCACTACGACCTGGTGCGTTTGCCCCAGGCCTGGGACATCACCACGGGCGATTCCGCCGTGATCGTCGCGGTGCTCGACACCGGGGAACGCAGCCACCCGGATCTGAACGCCAACACCGTGGCCGGATACGACTTCATCAGCGATCCGATCAACTCCGGCGATGGCGGAGGCATCGATCCGGACCCCACGGACGTGGGCGACGGATCGGGGATCAAACCCTCGAGTTTCCACGGCACCCACGTGGCCGGCACCATCGGCGCGGTCGGCAACAACGGCCTGGGGATCAGCGGCGTCAACTGGGACGTGGGCATCATGCACCTGCGGGTACTCGGGAAACTCGGCGGCACGGATGCGGACATCGCCCAGGCGGTTCGTTATGCGGCGGGTTTGACCAACAGCTCCGGGACCGTGCCCGCCCAGCGCGCCCATGTGATCAACATGAGCTTGGGGGGCAGCGGCTCGACCAGCACCATGCAGAGCGCGGTGACCGCCGCGCGCAACGCGGGAGTGGTGCTCTTCGGCGCGGCGGGCAACTCCAACGTCTCCACGCCGTTTTTCCCGGCGGCCTACGGCCCGGTGGTTTCGGTCATGGCCGTGGACCGCAACGCCGCCAAAGCGCCCTACTCCAACTTCGGCTCCACGATCGATTTGGCCGCCCCCGGCGGCGACGTGTCCGTGGACCTGGACGGGGACGGGTATCCGGACGGGGTGCTCTCGACCCTGGTGACCCAACCCCCGGAGTTTGCTCCGATCTACGTGTTCCTGCAAGGCACCTCCATGGCCTGCCCGCACGTGGCGGGCATCGCCGCCCTGATGTTCGCGGTGAACCCGGACCTGACGCCGGCCCAGGTGGAGACCATCCTCAAGAGCACGACCATCGACCTGGGCGCGCCCGGCAAGGACAACATCTTCGGCCATGGACTGGTGCAGGCGGACCTCGCCGTGCAAGCGGCCCAAGGGGCGGCCAGCACCGAACCTCTTCTGGCTGCCGGGCCGGCGCTGCTCCAATTCGGATCGGAGTTGACCCAACTGAACATCTCCGTGGCCAACGCCGGCGGCGGCAACCTGGTGGTGGGCACCCCGACCTTCACCCCCGCGGGAGGCGCCCCCGTCTTTGCCAGCTTGACGACCGTGGCGGGCCAAGGCGGCACCAACGTGGGCAGCGTGCAGGTCCAGGTGGACCGCTCAGAGCTTGATGACGGCACCTACATCGGCACGGTGACGATCCCGAGCAATGGCGGCACCGTCGAAATCCAGGTGGCCATGACGGTGGCGACTCCGCTTCCGCCCGTCGACGTGGACCTCTACTTGTTGCTGATCCGGTTTCCGTCCTTCGAGACGGTGGCCCAGGCGGTGATCAATCCGACCAGCGGGCTGGAGTGGGTGCTCGACGAGGAATTCGACGGGGGCCCGATCCCCAGCGGCGCCTACATCCTGGTGTGCGGCTCCGACGACGACGACGACTTCTTCATCTTCGGCGAGGACGACCTCTATGTGGGCGCCTGGCCGACCCTGAACGCGGTTGAGATCCTGCCCCTGTCGAAGGGAGCCAAGCTGTCGGGTCTCGACTTCGTGGTGTGGCCGGCGGCGACCTTCGAGGGTCTCTCGGCCGCTTTGCAGGCGGCCGAACCCGTCGAGGGCGACTGGGTGCTCCCACCTGAGGGCCTGCGGCGCCTGAGGTGAGCCCGAGGTCGGCGCCGGCCGTCCGGGGCCGAGGGGCCTCGCCCCCCCGGCGGACCTGGGGGATGCGAGACCGGGCCATCGGCCCACGCACCGAAGGGGTCAAGACGGCGCCCTAGCGGAGTCGAAAGGGGCGGGACCAGACTGCATCCCATGGTCCCCGCCCCGTTTCCCTCCCGTTCCCTCGCGCCCGGGGTACGCCTCCGTGCTCCGCTCGTGGGAGCGCAGGACCCCGTGCTGACCCCGGAGGCGGTTGCCTTCGTGGCCGAGTGGGTGCGGCGTTGGCGGCCCAGGGTGGGGGAGTTGCTGGCCGAACGCGGTCTGCGACTCGCCGCATGGCGCAGCGGCCAGCCCCTCGACTTCGACGCTTCCACGGCAGAACTGCGGGCCTCGGATTGGCGCTGCGCGCCCGTGCCGGAGGTGATCGCCGATCGCCGCGTCGAGATCACCGGACCGGTCGATCGCAAGATGGTGATCAACGCCCTCAACTCGGGGGCGAAGGTCTTCATGGCGGACTTCGAGGACGCCAACGCGCCGACCTGGGCCAACTGCATCGAAGGTCAGCTCAACCTCTCCGACGCGGTGCGCGGCACCATCGAGTACACCGCCGAGACCGGCAAGCAGTACCGCCTGGGACCGGATCCCGCCGTGCTCTTCGTGCGCCCACGCGGTCTGCACCTTTTGGAAGCGCACCTGGAGGTGAACGGCGAGCCGGCTCCCGCCTGCCTCGTGGATGCCGGGCTCTACCTTTTCCACAACGGCCGGGAATTGGCCGCGCGCGGGCGTGGGCCGTTCCTCTACCTGCCCAAGATGGAAGCGGCGGCCGAAGCGGCCTTTTGGAACGCGGCCCTTGCGGAGGCCGAAGCCGCCTTGGGTCTCGCGCGCGGCGCCGTGAAGGTCACCTGCCTGATCGAAACCCTGCCCGGGGCCTTCGCCATGGATGAGCTGCTCTTCGAACTGCGCGAGCGTTCGGCGGGCCTCAACTGCGGGCGCTGGGACTACATCTTTTCCTACATCAAGGTGCACGCGGAGGATGGGACCCGCGTGTTGCCCGATCGGGCCCAAGTGGGCATGACCCAACCGTTCCTGGAGGCCTACACGCGGCACCTGATCCGCACCTGCCATCGCCGCGGTGTGCATGCCATGGGCGGCATGGCCGCGCAGATCCCGGTCAAGGGCGACGAAGCGGCCAACGCCGCGGCTTTCGAGAAGGTGCGCCAGGACAAACTGCGCGAGGTGCTGGCCGGGCACGATGGGACTTGGGTGGCCCATCCGGCGCTCGTGCCGGTGGCGCGCGAGGTGTTCGACACCCACATGCCGGCCGCCAATCAGATCGCCGGCGGGGCCCAAGCGGACTTCCAGGTGAGCGCGGAACTGCTCCACCGTCCGCCCGAGGGCACGCGGACCGAAGCGGGCCTGCGCCAAAACCTGAGCGTCGGCGTGATGTACCTGGCCGCCTGGCTGGGCGGCTCGGGCGCCGTGCCGCTGCACCGGTTGATGGAGGACGCGGCCACCGCCGAAATCTCCCGCAGCCAGGTTTGGCAGTGGCTGCGTCACGGGGCCAAGCTCGACGACGGACGCAGCGTGGATCGCGGGTTGGTCGAACGCCTATTGGCCGAAGAACTCAGCGCGCTGGAGCGCGAACAGGGCACCGCGGCCTTCGCCGCCGGGCACGTTCGCCGCGCCGCGGAACTGTTCGTGCGGGTGGCCGTGGAACGGCCGCTCGCGGATTTTTTGACCCTGCCGGCCTACGACACGCTCCTCGAGATCGAGGCGCAAGGCCAGGACGCCCCCCCGCCTACGGAGAAACTCCCGTGAACGCAGCCACTCTCCCGATCGACTCAGGCACGGATCGCTTCGATCACCCGCGCTGGAACGGGGTCGTCCGACCCTACACGGAGGCCGACGTGCAGAAACTGCGCGGGTCGGTGCGCATGCAGTACACCCTGGCCGATCGCGGGGCGCGGCGGCTTTGGAAGATGCTCCAGGAGCGGGATTATGTGCACTCCCTGGGTGCCCTGACCGGGGGCCAGGCGGTCCAAATGGTGCGCGCCGGCCTCGAAGCGATCTATTGCTCCGGCTGGCAGGTGGCGGCGGACGCCAACAGCGCCGCCATGACCTACCCGGACCAGAGCCTCTACCCGGCGGATTCGGTGCCGCGGCTGGTGCAGCGCATCAACAACGCCTTGCAGCGCGCCGACCAGATCGAATCCGTCGACGGGCGCGTGGAGCGCGATTGGTTCGCGCCGATCGTGGCCGATGCCGAGGCCGGTTTCGGCGGTCCGCTCAACGCCTTCGAGATGATGAAGGCCATGATCACCGCCGGCGCGGCCGGGGTGCACTTCGAGGACCAGCTCAGCAGCGAGAAGAAGTGCGGGCACCTGGGTGGCAAGGTGTTGGTGCCCACCTCACAGTTTTTGCGCTCCCTGATCGCCGCCCGCCTTGCGGCCGATGTCTGCGGGACGCCGACGCTCTTGATCGCGCGCACCGACGCGGACAGCGCCAAACTCCTGACCAGCGACGTGGACGAGCGCGATCGGCCCTTCTGCACCGGGGAGCGCACGCCCGAGGGATTTTTCTACGTGCAAAGCGGCATTCCCGCGGCGATCGCCCGCGGCCTGGCCTACGCGCCCTACGCGGATCTCCTGTGGTGCGAGACCAGCAAGCCGGACCTGGCCGAGGCGCGCCAGTTCGCCGAAGCGATCCGCGCCCAGTACCCCGACAAGCTGCTGGCCTACAACTGCTCGCCGAGCTTCAACTGGAAAAAACACCTGGACGCGCGGACCATCGAGTGTTTCCAGCGGGAGCTGGGCGCCATGGGCTACAAGTTCCAGTTCGTGACCTTGGCCGGTTTCCACGCCCTGAACCACTCCGCGTTCCTGCTCGCTTCCGAGTACCGCGACCGGGGCATGGGCGCTTATTCCGATCTGCAGGAGCGCGAGTTCGCCAGCGAAGCTCTGGGCTACACCGCCACGCGCCACCAGCACGAGGTTGGCACCGGCTTCTTCGACGCGGTCAGCCAGATCGCGGGCCAGGGCCAAAGCTCGACCACGGCCCTGGAAGACTCGACCGAGACGGCCCAATTCTGAACCGCGGGGCGGGCGGCCCGCTGGGCCGGCCCCGCGCAGTCCCCGACCGGCCCGCCGGGCCCCGCGTTGGGTCCGGCGGACCGGCGGCGTATCTTGGGGACATGAAGTTGGTCCACACCATGCTGCGGGTGCGCGATCTGGAGCGCAGCCTGAGCTTCTACACCGGATTTCTCGGCCTGCGCGAGGTGCGCCGCTCCAGGATCGGCGACGAGGCGACCCTCGTGTTCCTGACCGACGAGGCGGGTAACTACCACCTGGAGCTGACCCACAACCACGACGGGCGCGATTACGAGCTGGGCAGCCAGTTCGGACACATCGCCTTGCAGGTGGATTCCCTCGAACCGGTGGTCGCGGACATCGAAGCGCGCGGTTGGTGGTACCGCCGCTCCAAACCCGAGGCCCCTTCGCGCTACGTCTTCGTGAAGGACCCGGACGGGTACGACGTGGAGATCCTCGAAGCGCGCCGCTGAGCGGCGACCCGGGACGCCCCATGAAGTTTTGCAGCCACTGCGGGGCTCCCCTGGTGCGCCGCATCCCCCCCGGAGACGATCGCCCGCGGGCGGTCTGCGAGGGCTGCGGAACGATCCACTACGAAAATCCGCGCGCCGTGGTCGGCTGCCTGATCGAACACAAAGGCGGCATCCTGCTTTGCCGCCGCGCGATCGAGCCGGCCCGCGGGCGTTGGACCGCGCCGGCCGGTTTCCTCGAGTTGGGGGAGAGCGCCCCGGCCGGCGCCCTGCGCGAGACCCGGGAAGAGGCCCTGGCCGAGGCCGCGATCCAGGCCCTGTTCTGCCAGCTCGACCTGCCCCACATCGGGCAGAGTTACCTGTTCTATCGGGCGCGGCTCCTGCGCGAGACCTTCGCCCCGGGCAGCGAGAGTCTGGAGGTCGGTTTGTTCGAGCCCGCGGCGCTGCCCTGGGGCGAGTTGGCCTTTCCGGTCGTGGACACGGCCCTGCGCCTGTTCCTGGAGGACATGGCCGCGGGCCTTTGGCGCTCCCACCACGGGCTCTTGCGCTGGAGCGGCGAGGGGTCGCGCTACGACGCGGCGAACTACCGGCTGGAAGAGCACCTGGCTGTGCCGCTGGCGGCCTCCAACGCGCCAGCGCAGGCGACCGAAGGCGGCGGCCCGGGCCCCGCGTAACCTCCAACTCGCCCGGTTCGCCCTCCGGGGGAAGCGGTGTCACCTGCGGGGAACGGCGTGTCCCTTGGAGGGTGCGGGGAGCCTGCCGGACGCCATCCACAGGGCCCCCGCGGGCTTGGCACGGAAATTGTTAGGGAGCTCCCGTCCGGACCTCTTTCGTCCGGGCCGTCGGCGGGCGCCTCCCCCAGGGGAAGCGGCCCTCCGGATCCGATCCCATACGCCTCGGCGGCCGCCGGGGAAGTGCTCCCGCCCGGGGGCGCGGAGCGCAAGCCGATCGCGGCGTGTGGGGTGAGGGTGGGGACCCTGGATCCGGAGCGGTTGCGGGGGGAGGTGCCCGGGGCGGGGGGGGTGCGAACGGCGCCCACCCCGCCCCCTCGGCCGCGCGTCGGCCCTGGCCGCAGCTCCTGGCCTCAGGCCCTGGCCGCGGGGCGGATCGTCCAGACCCCGTGGGCCGTCGCCACCTGCCGGCCGTCCTCGCGCACACACGCGGCCTCGGCGAAGGCCGTGCTCCGGCCCCGGCGTACCACCCGGCCCGTGGCCAAGAGGCGACCCTCGGCGGGATGGAGGTACTGCACCGAAAGCTGCAAGGTGGCGCAGATCGCCCCCGGCTCCAGGGTGCGCCCCACGGCCCGGCCCATGGCGCCGTCGAGCAAGAGCGCCGCCAGGCCGCCGTGCACCAGGCCGACTTCGTTGTGGAAGCTCGGGTCGGCGACGATCGAGAGCGCCACCGAGCCGTCCGCCAGGTCCTCGACGCTCACCCCCAGGCGCCGGTGGATGGGGGACAGGAGCGGGGCCTCGGGGTGGAAGGGTGTGTCCGCCGGGGGGGAGGGGGAGCTCATGGATCCAAGGTAGCGTGCGGGGCGCCCGGCGGCGCTACGCTACCGCCCATGATGCGCTCCGCCGTCGATCTGCGTCCCGGTCTGCTCGTGCGCCATCAGGGGCGCATCCACACGGTCTCGCGCTGGAACATTCTGCGCAACGACCGCCGCCAGTTCGTGCAGCTTCGCCTGCGCGACCTGGAGACCGGCCGGATGCAAGAGCTCAAGGAACTCTCCGACTCGCGCTTCGAGGTACTCGACAGTTCGCAAATCGAACTATCGCACTCCTACCGGGACGGCAACGAAGAGGTCTTCTACACGGCCGACGGCATCGAGTACCGCCTGCCCGCGTCGGCCGCGGAGGAAGCTTTGCTTTGGCCCTGCGAGAGCTACAAGGGCCACCTGGTCGACGAAAAACTGCTCTCCATCGACTTGCCCGCCACGGTGGTGCTGACGGTGGCGGAAACGGCGCCCCCCCTGGGCGGCGGCGCCACCTTGATGAAAGAAGCGCGGCTGGAGAACGGGGTCGAGATCAAAGTCAGCGCGATCGTGGCCAGCGGCGATCGTGTGCGCGTCGATCCCCACACGCGCGAGTTCAAGGAACGGGTCTAGCCCCGGAAAACGCCTTCAACGGCCCCGGATCCGCTCGTAGAGCCGCCGCACCGACGCGTCCGTGTCGATCGCCGCGGCTTCCTGGGCAGTGAACCAGCCCAAATCGATCGATTCCGAGCTGATTCGTTCGCGGACATCGGAGGGCGCCAGCACCAGGAAACGCACATCCAGGTGCCAGTGCTCCGGCTCCGCGCCGCGCGCCGGGATGCGGTGCATGTCCAGGTCGATCGGCTCCGGGTCGATCGCCAAATCGGCGATGCCCGACTCTTCCTGGGCTTCGCGCAGGGCGCACAGGGCCAGGTTGCCTTCCCCGTCCGCGTGGCCGCCGAGTTGCAGCCAACGGCCCAACTTGCGATGCAGGGTGAGCAGCGCCCGGCCGTCGCTCGCCCGCCAAACCAGTGCCGAGGCGGTCAGGTGGCCTTCGAGGCACGTGCGCTCCAGGGCATCCGGGTGCCGCTCCACGAAAGCGAGCATGCGCTCCCGTTCACCCGCCTGGTGCTCGTCCCGGGCCGGGAAAGCCGCCAAGAGCGCGCGCGCGTGATCCAGCCCCAGCCCTGCAGCGAGCAGGGGGTCACCCGCGCCGACCGCGCCCCGGGCGCTCATCCGCGCAGCAGTTTGCGGTACCGACCGGCGCGGGACTCGGGGCCGAGCCCCTTGCGCTCGCGCCAACCCTTGCGCCACTCCGAGTAGTCCTCGTAGGTCCCGTAGTGGAAGTTGACGTAGCCGTCGCCTTCGAACGCCAGGATGTGGCTGACCACGCGGTTGAGGAAATAGCGGTCGTGGCTGACCACGATCGCGGAGCCGGGATAGTTCTCGATCGCTTCTTCGAGCACCCGCAGGGTGTCCAGGTCCAGATCGTTGGTCGGCTCGTCCAGCAGCACCACGTTCGCGGCGTTCTTGAGCATGCGCGCCAAGAGCACGCGGTTGCGCATCCCGCCGGAGCATTCGCCGAGCAGTTTCTGCTGGTCCTCGCCCTTGAAGTTGAAGCGCGCCACGTAGGCCCGCCCGTCCATGCTGGTGTTGCCGAAGGGCACCAGGTCGTTGCCCTCGGTGATGTTGTCGTAGACGCTCTTCGAGTCGTCCAGGACCATGCGCGACTGATCCAGGTAGGTCAGCTTGACGGTCGGACCGATGGAGATGCGGCCGGCGTCCGGCTCCTCCTTGCCCAGGATCATGCGCAGCATGGTGGTTTTGCCCATGCCGTTCGGACCGACCACACCCAAGATCGCGCCCGGGGGCAGATCGAAGCTCAAATCGCGAATCAGCACCCGCTCGCCGTAACCCTTAGTCACGTTTTCGAAGGTGATCACCTTGTCGCCCAGGCGATCCCCGGGCGGGATGCGCAGGTCGACCTCGTTGACCTGGTCCTCCTTGCGCCGCTCGACCATCTCCTTGTAGCGCTGCACCCGCGCCTTGTTGTGGGAGGTGCGCGCGGCCGGGGAGCGTCCGAGCCATTCCTTCTCGCGGCGGATCATCTTGTCCAGGCGCGCGTCGGATTGGCGTTTGGTGTTGAGCTCGTTCTCCTTCGCCAGCAGGTAGTCCGAGTAATTGCCCTGGTAGGGCCGGCCCTTGCCGCGCTCGATTTCGAGCATCCAGCCGACCACGTTGTCCAGGAAGTAACGGTCGTGGGTGATCAGGATCACCGCGCCCGGATACTCCACCAGGTGCTGTTCCAGCCACTCGATCGTCTCCGCGTCCAAGTGGTTGGTGGGCTCGTCGAGCAAGAGCAGGTCCGGCTGGGACATGAGCAGCTTGCAAAGCGCCACGCGGCGGCGCTCGCCGCCCGAAAGCACCTTCACGTCCGCGTCCAGGGGCGGCAAACACAGGGCCGTGGCGGCCTGCTCCAGCCGGCTCTCCAGGTCCCAGATGCCCTTGGTGGTCATCTCGTCGTTGAGGCGCTCGTACTCGGCGTTGAGCTTCTCTTCCTGGGCACCCGAAACCGTGCCCAAAAGGCCCAGCACCTCGTTGTAGCGCGCTTCGATCGCGCGCAGGGGCGCAACCGCCTGCTCCAGGTTGCCGGCAACGTTGAGGGTTTCGTCCAGGGGCGGTTCCTGGGACAGGTAGCCGATCGTCAGCCCGGAGATGGGCTTGGCGATCCCTTCGAACTGCTTGTCCTCGCCTGCGAGGATGCGCAGCAGGGTGCTTTTGCCGGAGCCATTGGCCCCGATCACGCCGATTTTGGCGCCCTCCAGGAACGAAAGGGTGATGCCCTTGAGCACCTCCCGCTGTCCGTAGAACTTCCGCAGATCCTGGAGGTTGTAGATGATTCGCTCGGCCATGGGGGCAAAGAGGGTAACGCCCGGGGCGGGCCCTGCCAACCGGGGGCGGCGATGCCAACCGGGGGCGGCGATGCCAACGGGAGCCGACGGTGCGGACCAGGATCCGCCGTGCCGACCGGAGCCGAGCGGCGGGCCGGCGGGGGCTTGCTCGCCCAAGTCCGCCCCCCCAGCCGCTATTCTGTCGGCCCCGCGCCCCGCCCGGCCGCTTTCGCCCCGTTCGCGGCCCGTTCCCCGGCCCCAGACCCGCGTCTCTCCCATGGTCCTCACCCGATCCGCCGAAGCCCACCAGGTCCTCGACGCCCTGAACATCCGCTCCCTGCACCCCGGTGCCTACGCCGGCCAGTGGCTGACCGGCAGGGGAGCGGAACTGCTGGTGCACTCCCCGGCCACCGGCGAACTGCTCGGTTCGGTCCAACTGGCGAGCGCCGCCGACTACGAGGAGACCCTCGCGGCCGCCCAAGAGGCCTTCCTCCGCTGGCGGCAGGTGCCGGCCCCGGTGCGCGGCGAATACGTGCGGCGCATCGGCAACGCCCTGCGGGAATACAAAGAACCCCTTGGCCGGCTGGTGAGCCTGGAGATGGGCAAGATCCTCCAGGAGGGCCTGGGCGAAATCCAAGAAGCGATCGACATCGCCGACTTCGCCGTCGGCCAGTCGCGCCAGCTCTACGGTTTGTCGATGCACTCCGAGCGGCCCGGACATGCCATGCGCGAGCAATGGCACCCCCTGGGTGTGGTCGGCATCCTGACGGCCTTCAACTTTCCCGCAGCCGTGTGGGCCTGGAACTCCATGTTGGCCCTGATCGCGGGGGATGCTTGCCTCTGGAAACCGAGCCCCAAAACACCCCTGACCGCCATCGCCATGACCGAAGTGGCGCGCCGGGTGCTCGAACCCGACGGTTTCGGCGCCCTGGTCTCCCTGGTGATCGGCTCCAACGAAGAAGTCGCCACACGCCTGGTGGCCGACACGCGTGTGCCGCTGATTTCCTTCACCGGCTCCACGGCCGTCGGTCGCCAGGTGGCCGCCGTCGTCGCCGGGCGCCTGGGCAAGACGATCCTGGAGCTGGGCGGCAACAACGCCATCGTCGTCAGCCCGAAGGCCGACTTGGATCTGGCCGTTCCGGCCATCGTCTTCGGCGCGGTGGGCACCGCCGGCCAGCGCTGCACGTCCACCCGCCGGCTGATCGTGCATGAATCCATCGCGGACGACCTGGAACGGCGCCTGGTCTCCGCCTACGGGCAGGTGCGCATCGGCCATCCCCTGCACGATGGGGTTTTGATGGGGCCGCTGATCGACCCGGCCGCGGTCGAACGCATGCAGGCCGCCCTGAAAACGGCCCGGGCCGAGGGCGGTGAGGTGCTCACCGGCGGCGAAGTGCTGCAGCTCGAAGGTGTGCTCGGGGGCGGCAACTACGTGCGCCCGGCCATCGTGCGCGCGCGGCCGGACATGTCCGTGGTGCGCGAGGAAACCTTCGCGCCGATCCTCTACGTGATGCGCTATCGCGAACTCGACGAAGCGATCGCGATGCACAACGACGTGCCCCAGGGACTCTCCAGCGCGATCTTCACCCTGGACCTGCGCGAAGCGGAGCGTTTCCTGTCCCCGGCCGGATCCGACTGCGGCATCGCCAACGTCAACATCGGCACGTCCGGGGCCGAGATCGGCGGCGCCTTCGGCGGCGAAAAGGACACCGGCGGCGGCCGCGAGTCGGGCTCCGACGCCTGGAAGGGTTACATGCGCCGCCAGACGAACACGGTGAACTGGTCCGAGGCGTTGCCCCTGGCCCAGGGCATCCGTTTCGACCTCTGACCCAGGACACTGGGATTCGGGCGCGAAACCTCGCCCGGCTGCGAGATCCCCGGCCCGCCTGGATGGGGGCCGGGGGCACGCGGGGCCGATCAGAGGTTCGCGGGGAATCGCTCTTCGCGCTCGGCCACACCCCACAGGAGCGCGGCGATGGCGCCGGCGCCGAGGTTGACCTCGCGGTGGGAGACCTGCGCCAGGGTGTCCCGATGGGAGTGGTGCAAGTCGAAGTAACGCTGGGAGTCCGGCAGGAACCCGACCAGCGGCACTCCGCTGGCGGCCATCGGTCCGATGTCCGCCCCGCCTCCGCCCACGCGCAGCTCGCCGGCGCTGGCGAAGTCGAGTTCGGCGCAGAGCTCCTTCAGGATCGCGAAACCCGCGTCCGCGGCGTTCGTGGTGAATCCCCGCGGCGCGAATCCGCCGCGGTCCGATTCGAGGGCCAGCACGTGGTGCGGCATGTCCTCCAGGTGCTCGCGGTGGTACGCCAAGCCTCCGGCCAGGCCGTTCTCTTCGTTGGTGAAGAGCACCATGCGCAGCGTGCGCCGGGGTCTTTCGGCCAAGGCCGCGAAGAGGCGCACGACTTCGAGGCACTGGCCGCAGCCCGTGCCGTCGTCGTGGGCCCCTTGACCCACGTCCCAGCCGTCGATGTGCGCGCCCACGAGCACGATCTCTTCCGGATGCTCGCGCCCGCGCACGTCGGCGATCACGTTGTGGGAGAGCGCTTCGCCGCGCCAGCGGCAGTCGAGGGCGAGGTGCACCTGGACCGGCTCGCCCTCGTCCTCGGCAGCGAGCAGGGCCGAGAGGCGTTCGGCCGCTTGCACGCTCAAGGAAGCTGCGGGGATCCGCGGCACACCCGGTTGGTAGCGCATGGCGCCGGTGTGGGCGTAGTCCCCGTAGTGGGTGCCGATCGAACGCACCAGCACCGCGATGGCTCCGGCTTTGGCGGCTTCGACGGCCCCTTGCACACGCTGGTTGACCGTGGCCCCGTAGCCGGAGAAGGTGTCGGGGCGTTCGGCCGGGAAGGGGCGGCTGAAAAAGACGATGCGGCCGCGCGCGTCCGCCGAGCGCTGAAGGAGCTCGTCGAAGTCGCGCACTTCCAGCACCCGGCCCGTGAGCCCGCCCTCGGGCGTCGGATCGCTTCCGCCCAGGGCCAAACAGGTCAGGGCTTCGCCGGCCACGGCGCGCGGGCCGCGCAGTTCGACCCGCTCGAGGGAACCCCGTTCCCAGTGGGGCACACGCACCGGCTGCAGGCGAACTTCGTCGGCGCCCAGGGCCCGCGCTCGCTCGGCGGCCCACTCGATGGCGCGCTCCAGCCCCTCGGATCCGGAGAGACGGTGGGGGGTGCGGGTCACGAGCTCCACCAGCTCTCGATAGGCGCCGTTCGAGGCGAGGGCGCCGGACACCAGTTCCCGGGCCGTCGCGGCGAAGCGGCGGGGCAGCGCGCCGGCCGGCAGTGAGCCCGCGGCCCGGGCTGCGCCAGGCGGCAGGGCCAAAGCGCCGGCACCGGCCAGGGCCAGCCCTAGGGCTCCCCGGCGACTGAAGGACGGGGACGGCGAAGCACCCGGATCGCGGCCGGGGTCCGCGGCGCCGAAGACGTGGTTGGAATGGGACATGGGGAGAAACGCGGGCCGGTTGGGGAGGGAGGCGGGCGCCGCCGGCCTG
>JBJHAV010000016.1:0-28992 GCA_050480685.1 Planctomycetaceae bacterium
CGCATCAAGCGCATGGCTTGTGGCTTCCGCAACCGCGAGCGGTTCAAGAACGCGATCCTCTTCCACCTTGGCGGCCTGGATCTCACACCTTCAACCCACCCTCAAGCCTGAAGGCCCTTTAAGAAGCGGGTCCCCTACCGTCTCCACTATTGGACCTCGGGTACGGCTTCTGTCAAGTGGGGCCTGGGGCAATGCCCCACCGGAATCACTGGCCGAGGCGCAGGGCCAGGCCGTTGGTGGTGGCGACGGAGACACCGAGGGGGATGGGGGCGAGGACCACGGCTTGGAGGGCGAGTTCTAGGCCGATCCAGGCGGGTTCGTTTGGGATGGGGAGCGCGAAGGGCGCCGCGCCGCCGACCACGGGTTTTTGGGCGAGCAGTAGGGGCTGGGGTGAGACGGCAAGCAGCAGCTCGCTCAAACCGGGCAGGGCGATTCCGCAGCCGCTTTCACTTGGGGCGGCGAGGCCGAGGAAGAGTTGGCTCCAGCCGTTTGGGACCGATGGTGCCGCGATTGTGAGTTGCAAGGTTGTGCCGATGCGCGCTTCGCCGCCGGTTGCGAGCAGCGTGGCGCCGCTGGTTTGGCATCCGGGTACCACGGTGATGGCTCCGCCGCCCGGGCCCAGGTGTTCGAACGCGTCGCGGTAGAAGTCTGGATCGGCGCTCGCCAGATGTGCCAGCAGGGGCAGGGCCTCGTGGGCGATGCCGGCGGGCAAGAAGTAGCCGTGGGGCAGGCCGAGTTGGGTGAGGTGTGCCTGGAAGGTTGCGTTGTCGGGCGCGACGAAATCGAGCGTTCCCACGGCGAGCCTTAAGCGTTGACCCGAGGCCAAGAGCGCCGCGGCGTTTTGCTGCGCGCGCATCCAGGGGCTCTGGGCGAGGAAGTACTCCGGATCGCTGCCCCAGACCTGTTCGTAGATCGCGAGCCGCAGCTCCCAGGGCATCGTGCTGCCCGCCGGCGCGTTCAAGAAGTCCAGTTGCAGCGGCCCGGCGCCGAGCATCGACACGGTCCCGAAGAGATCGTGGTGCTCAAAACCCAAACGGCCCGCGCCGTAGCCGCCCATGCTGAATCCTTCGAGCAAACGGCCGAGGCGATTGGGAATCGTGCGGAAGCGCGCATCGATCTCGGGCAGGAGTTCCGAGAACACGACCGTTTCCATCGGCACGCCGCCGTCCTTGGAATCGGTCCACATGCCGTAGGGCATGCCGTTCGGGAAGACCACGATGCAAGCGGGCACGTTCCCCTGGGCCATCGCCCCCGTGAACCACTGGCTGAGGGGCGCGATGCCGACGAGCGGGCTGCCGGCCCCGTGCAGCCAATAAAGGACCGGGTAGTGCCGGTCGGGTGCTTGGGCATACCCGGCGGGAAGCAGCACGTGGTAGCTGACGGTGGCCCCCGCCGCGGCGCTCTCGAAGGTGTGCTGCTGGACGAGCGGGGACGGCGAGGGCGGCGTCGTCCACTGGGCGCCGGCGCTCGCGGCGGGCACGAGGGCCAGCAGGGCAGCGAACAGGAGGGCCGCGGGAACGGGAAAGGCGCGGCGTGCCGGGTGGAACTCAGACATGGGGGAGGGGGGGCTGGGAACCGCGATTCCAACCTACCGGACCTCTTCAGGTTTCGCTCCGCGGTCGGGGGGGGCTGCGGTAGGGAGCGGATAGAATCGGAGCGGAGAGAGGAATTCGCACCATGAAGACGTGGACACCTTGTTTGCTGTTTGCCCTGATTCTGGGCGATGTGGATGCACTCGGAAGGGCCGTGTCCGATCGTCGAGTTCCTGCCGTCGAGGCGGCGGTGCGGTTGCAGGACCCGAAGGAGCTCTCCCTGGATGAGTTGATCGCGCGGCTGCCTGATGCGGATTTTGAGAGCCTGGTGGCTGACGATGGGACGTGGATCCTGCATCCGATTGCCGAGGAGTTCGAGCGGCGCTTGGGGAGTGGAGTGGTGCTGGAGGAGGAGCAGTGGATACGTGCCCTGGAAGCCTCCGGTGTGCTGCGCTCGCGAAGTCTCTGGCCCGCCGATATGCCCTTCGCCGTGGGCATCTCCGTGCCTAGTTGGCTGATGGATACGTCGATCGAGGTCGTCGCGGTGGGCCTCGATTGGCAGCGGGCGGAGATGGTGCTCCCCGTGTTTATGTGCGGCGAGGGCGCCAGCGCTTTCGAGTACGCCGGGCGTTACCAGGTCCTCGGACCGATCGAGGAGGGGGAACACGAGTTGACGTTCCGAGTCACTCTGGAGGGCGGAAAGGACTGGAGCGGCCTCCTGACTCGCCGGGTGAAGGTCGTGCCCCGCGCGGAGGATGTTCTTCGACCCTTCGATGAACCCGCTTTCCGCGATGCCTTGCGTTCGGCCCTGCGGGTCCACTTAGGGGGAGGCGAGAAGCCCTGGCTCTACTTGAACTGGAGCCTGGACCGTGCCGCGGCCCCTGCGGGCCTCGGCATCGGCCTGGCGATCGAATGGGTCCACGCTGGCGAACTGCGCGCGGCGACCTCGGCGAAACTCACCCGCTACGACTTCCTCTCCGGTCTGGGAGGCGACGAACCCCTGACGGGCGGCGCGCGGATCCAGGTGGCTCGTCCCGCGGACCCCACCGGATGGACTGTCGTGGTGCGCGGCGATGCGCGCGCTTGCCTGCGGGATTGGGCGGCGACGTCTTACTGGTCGGGCTCCTTCGAGGTGTCGCTCGCGGAGATTCTGGGCGTGCCGAGCGCCGGCCGGTAGGGAAGGGGCCCTGCGGCCGCGATCCCGACGGGGGAAAAGAAGAGGAGCGCCAGCCGTGTCCCCGCTGGCGCTCCCACGTGTCCATCTCCCTATCGTGGAGAGATCCGACCCGGCCGTGGCCCCCCCGGGCGCGTACCGGGTCGGGGAGCGTGATGCTCCGCGCCTCTTAAGGGCCACACCGACCGGGTTCTGAAGTGCCGACTCGCTTTTTCCAGAACGAAGGCCCCGCGGGGGCCCCCGGAGGGGACCCGGGCCGGGAAACGGGCCAGCTGGGAGCCTTCGCCCTGGCCCTCGTTCCCATCCTGGCGGCGGCGCTGGTGCCGGTGCTTTTCGGGCCCTTTGCCGCGGCGCCCGGGCTGCATCTGGCGGCGTTCGCGGTGGCGGGGGCGGCCTGGCTCTTTGCCCTCGGCCTGGCCGGGCGGGGGCGGGGACGCCTGGGGTTGGTTTGGGCCGGGGCGCTGGTCCTGCGCCTGATCGCCCTGGCGGCGGATCCCCAGTTGAGCGACGACCAGCAGCGTTATCTCTTCGAAGGCGCCCTGGTTCTGGACGGCAAGAGCCCCTACGCCGCCGCGCCGGCGGATCCCGAGCGGGAGGCCGAGCGCGAACGTTGGGCGCCCGTGGCCGCGGCGGTCAACCATCCCGAGGTGCCGGCCGCCTATCCGCCGGGGGCCCAGGCGCTGTTCGCCCTGGCGGTGGGCCTCGCCGGCGGCCGGGAAGCGCTGGCGACGGAGGAGGGCGCGCGGCGCGGGCTGTTCGCCGTGCGCCTGGTCTTCACCGCCTGCGATCTCTTGGTGCTCGCGCTGCTCGGCGCCCTGCTGCGGCGGCGCGGCCGGCCGCCGGCCCTGGCGGTGGCCTGGGGCTGGTCGCCCCTCGTGCTGCTGGCGTACCCGGCCAGCGGCCACTTCGATTCGGCGGGCATTGCGCTCTTGCTCGCGGCGCTGTGGATGTGGAGCGGCGCGGGCCGGGAAGGCCCGCGGGGTCCTCGTGCGGTCTTCGGAGCGGTGCTTCTGGGCCTCGGGGCGGCCGAGAAGTTTTTGCGCCTGGTGGCCCTCGGCGGCCTCGCACGCGCCGGGCGCGGCGCCGTGTTCCTGGCCGGCGCGGCGCTGGGCGCGTTGGTCGCCCTCCACCTTCCGCTGCTGTTGTTCGACGGCGGCCTTCGCGGCCTGGGGGCCGGGCTCGGCCAATACGCCGCGGTGTGGGAGTCGACGCCGCTGCTCTATCGGTTCGTGGAACCCGCGCTCGAACACTTCGGCGAACGGGACGGCAGTTGGAGCGATCCCCGGCGCCTGGGCCGGGCGGCGGTGGGGGCGCTGTGGCTCTTGGCCATGGCGCTGCTGTGGCGCGCCCGCGTGCGCCCGGTGGAAGCCGCGGCCGCGGGTTTGACCCTGTTCCTGCTGCTGTCGCCCACCGTGCACCCCTGGTACCTGACCTGGATCGTGCCCTTCGCCGCGCTCCTTCGCGCGCGCACCTTGGCCTGGCTCGCCGCCGCCGGCCCGCTGCTCTACGCCCCCGTCGGCGCCTGGCAAACCCGAGGGCTTTGGGAGGAACCCACCTGGCTCTTCCCCCTGTTCCTCGGGCCGCTGCTCCTGCTCGGAATTTGGGATTGGATCGCACACCGAGCACGCGGCGCCGATCCGCATGCGGAATAGCCCCGCGCGAATCCGCTGTCACCACTCGGCAACATCCCCCGCATCGCCGTCGACCCGCCTTGCCGGATTTCGAGGCAGCGGATGAAATCGCCGCAGGAGAATCCTTGCCATGAAGTTCCGATCGATCCCCGGAATCTGGTTCCTGGGCGCCGGCCTGGGGCTCGCCGTCGTCACGCTTGCGCTCGTCATCGCCTCCTGGGGGGCGAAGGGTGGTGGCGAAGCCGTTGTGCCGGGGGCGGTCGATGGGCTGGATGCGGCCTCCGCAAAAGGGACCGTCGGATTGCGACCGGCGCACATCGAAGGCCAGCGGGATGCCTACGCTGCCGAGCCGTCAGAGCAAGAATCGAGTCGCCTTCGGGAAATTCCCCAAGCGGCCAGCGTGGCCGAATTGGTGGCCGCTCACCTGGATCCCGATGCGTTTGCGCGCTTGGAATATCAGTTCCTCAAGGCCTGCCGCGAACAGGGCAACACCGGGCGATTCGACCCCGCGGCTTGGTATGGGGAGCCCGATTGGGCGCAGTACACGCCCTGGGAGAGGAGCGCGCTGCGCAGTCTGGTCGCACCGAAGTGGGAGTCGCCCCCCGACCTCGAGATGCAGTTGAACATTCACGCCACGCGCCACGGGCTCGACTTGGACGCGGATGGGTTAGCGGCTCACCGGCGGGTGAATCCCGGCTTCGCACTCGATGACGACACCAAGCAAGCGCTCCATGCCCTGGACCAGCCCCTGCGCGAGGAGATTCGCACCTACTTGCGCAGCGAGTGGATGCCCGCGCGGCGGGCGGCCTTGACCCGGGCCTACGACGAGGGTTTGTACGCCAACGCGCCACTGGTGCCCTTCGCTGGGGGCTGGAACATTCGCACTCCGATCGGCACCCAACTCAGTCTGTCCATGGCCCTGCACTCGGGAAGTTGGCTGCTCTCGATCGAGGTCATGCGCGGCGAACTGCCCGAGTGGGATCGAGTGGACGACCGGCTCAAGGCCCTGGTGGAGGCCCGTTGGCGGCGCCTGGCCGCCTTCGCGGCGGGCGGATGAGGGCGTTGGCGCGGTTGCTCCGCTCCGCCGGGGTTTGAGGGGCGCGGCGGTGCGCGGTTCGCGGGTCTGTGGCCCGCTTCCTAAGATGCGGGCCACAGGCCCGCAAACCGCCGCCCAGCCGTGAAACTCGACGACTTCGACTACACCCTGCCGCCCGAGCGCATCGCGGCCGCCCCCGCGGCCGAACGCGACGGCGCTCGACTGCTCGTCCACGAAATCGGCGCCGGGCGAACGCAACACCAGTTCGTGCGCGATCTCCCCGGCGTGCTGGCGACCGGGGACCTGCTCGTGTTCAACGACACCCGCGTGCGGGCGGCGCGTCTGATGGCGCGGCGGCCCGAGGGACCGGACGGGGGCGGGGGCCGGGTCGAGTGCCTGTTGGTCGAGCGGCTCGATTCCCGGGCGTGCCTGTGGCGCGCGATGGTGCGACCGGCCGGGCGCCTGCGGGCGGGGGAGCGTTTGTCCCTCGAGCGCGGCGGACCGGGCCTTAGGGCCCTGGAGCGCCTCGCTGGGCCGGACGGCCGGCCGGGGCCCGAGTGGACGCTCGCGGTCGAAGCGCCGCCGGACTGGGAGCGCCCTCGGGTGGAGGCGCACCTGGAAGCCGCCGGCGAGCTGCCCCTGCCGCCCTACATCGCGCGCCCCGGCGGTCCGGTGCCCGCGGATCGGGAGCGCTACCAAACCGTCTTCGCCCGCGAGACCGGCGCCGTGGCCGCGCCCACGGCCGGGCTGCACTTCACGCCGGAGCTGCTCGAACGGCTGGCGAAGGGCGGCGTGGACCGCGCGTTCGTGACCCTGCATGTGGGACCGGGCACCTTCCGGCCCGTGACGGCCCAGGACCCGCGGGAGCACCGCATGGACAGCGAATCGTTCCACCTGTCGCCCGAGACCGCCGACACCTGGCGGCGCACGCGGTCCGAGGGGGGCCGGGTGGTGGCGGTGGGCACCACAGTGGTGCGCACCCTGGAGAGCGCCCTCGCACCCGGCGAGCCCGCGGACCTCCGCCCGGGGCCCGGCAGCACCGCGCTCTACGTCCTGCCCGGGCACCGCTTCCGCGCCGTCGACGCGCTCCTCACCAACTTCCACCTGCCGAAGAGCACACTTTTGATGCTGGTCAGCGCCTTTGCGGGGCGCGAGCGTGTGCTGGCGCTCTACGCCGAAGCGGTTGCCGAGGGCTACCGCTTTTACTCCTACGGGGACGCCATGCTGCTGCTGCCGTGAACCGGCCGCCCTGCGCGTTCCGGCCGCCCGCGCTATGCTCTGGGGCATGCGTTTGGCCCTCGCGGTGCTCGTGGGATTGGCGTTTGCCGCGCCGGGCGCGGAGCGCGGCGAGCCGCGGCCCGAAGCGGATCCCGAGCCCTTCCGCCAGCGGATTCCGGGCAGCCTGTTCGAGCTGCCCATGGTTCCGATCCCCGCGGGCCAGGTGACCGACGGCGAAGGCGAAAAGCGCGCGGTGGGCGGCTACTGGATGTCGGCGGTCGAAGTCACCTGGGACGCCTTCGACGCCTTCGTTTTCGAGGAGTTGCGCGCGGATCTGCCGGACGGGGTCGACGCCCTGGCCCGGCCGACGAAACCCTACATCAGCGCCGACCGCGGTTTCGGCCGCGAGGGATACCCGGTGCTTTCGGTGTCCCTCGCTTCTGCCCAGGCCTTTTGCGATTGGCTCAGTGCGCACACCGGCCGGCGCTGGCGCTTGCCCGACGAGATCGAGTGGACCCACGCGGCCCTGGCGGGCGGGCCCGGGCCCTGGCACGGGGCCCGACACGGGGCCTGGTACCGCGCCGAGGCGGAACCCGCCTTCGACGGCCGTTCGGCGGCCGGGCTGGAACACGTCGCCTGGTTCCGCCAGAACGCGGGTGGAAGCACCCATCCGGTTGCAAGTCTGGCTCCCAACGCCTTCGGCCTCTACGACATGCACGGCAACGTGGCCGAGTGGGTCACGACCGCCGACGGGCGCGGCCTGTTGGCCGGCGGGAGTTTCCTGGACGGCGCGAATCAGGTCGCCGCAAGCGCGCGCAAGCGGCCCGAGGCCCGTTGGAACGCCAGTGATCCGAACCTGCCCAAGAGCCGTTGGTGGCTTGCGGATGCACCCTTCGCGGGTTTTCGCGTGATCGCGGAGCCGATCCCCGAACCGACCGCTGAACCTACTCCCGGGTCCGCCGACGGACGAGACGAGGACACGAGCCAATGAATCCCACCGACCCCAACCTGCGCGAACACCTGGACGAGCCGGGCTGGTCCCCCCGCCGGCGCGAACTGTTGGCCGGCGGTGCGGCCCTCGCGCTGCCGCTTTTGTTCGCGCCGGGCGCTTCGGCCCGCGCCCTTGGGGCGAGCGTTCCCCCCAAGATCCTGAAAGTCGGGTTGGTCGGCTGCGGCGGGCGCGGCACCGGCGCCGCTTGGCAGGCCATGCACGCGGCCGGCGGGGGCACGGTGCTGTGGGCCATTGGCGACGCCTTCGAGGACCGACTCAAATCCTCCCACGACTACCTCACCGGCGCCCTGGCCGAGGAGGGCGAATCGGCGCGCATGGACGTGCCCGCCTCCCGCTGTTTCACCGGGTTCGAGGCCTTCCGCAAGGTGATCGACTCCGGCGTCGACATCGTGCTGCTTTGCGCGCTGCCCGCCTTCCGGCCGGCGCACCTGGCCTACGCGGTCGAACGCGGATGCCACGTGTTTTGCGAAAAGCCCATGGCCGTGGACGTGCCCGGGATGCGGCGCGTGGAAGCCGCTTCCGAAGCCGCGGCGGCCAAGGGTCTGTCACTCGTGTCGGGTTTTTGCTGGCGCTACAACGCGCGTCACCGCGAGCTCTTCCGGCGGGTGGCAGCCGGCGAGATCGGCGCGATCGAGACGGTCTACACCAACTACTACTCCGGTCCCTTGGGCACGCGCCCGCGCCAGGAGGGCTGGAGCGACGTGGAGTGGATGCTGCGCAACTGGCACCACTTCCGCTGGCTCTCCGGCGACCACATCGTCGAGCAGGCGATCCACTCGGTCGACAAGCAGTCCTGGGCCTTTGACGACGAGCCGCCCGTGCGCGCCATTGCCCTCGGCGGTTGCCAGACGCGCTCCGGTCCCGAGAAGGGCGACACCTACGACCACTTCGCGGTGGTGTATGAGTACTCCGGCGGCCGACGGGCCTTCTTCAACGCGCGCCAGTGGCCGAACAGCTACGGGGAGAACAACGACTTCCTCTACGGCACCGGAGGCCGCGCCACGATCCTGAACTGGACCCCGCGCCACGAAACCCGCACCCACACCGGCGACGTGTGGACCTACGAGGGCGAGGGCAACGACATGTACCAGCAGGAGCTCGACGACCTGGTGGCCGCCATCCGCTCCGGCACCCCGGTCAACGACGGGCCCTGGATGTGCCGCAGCAACTACCTGGCCCTACTCGGCCGCGAAGCCGCCTACTCCGGCCGCGCCCTCACCTGGAACGAACTGCTGGACAGCCAACTCCGTCTCGGCCCCCCCGAAATCGAACACGGCGTGCTCGACTTCGGCCCCCTCGCCCACGACTTCGAGGACCCGATCCCCGGCCGCTACCCGTTCCGCTGATCCTCCGGAGGGTGGGCCGAAACGAGGCGGCGGCCCATGGATCCTCCGGGCTCAGCGCGGCCACATGGCCCAGCCGTGGAGCTTGCGCTCGGGATCGTCGATGCGCTCCAAGGTGTCGATGTCCACGGACACAGGCCAGTAGTCCGTGAGGCAGGCGATCAACGCGGCGCGCCGTTCAGCGTCGTTGGCTGCGGCCCGTTTGCCGAGGGTGGATTGGTCGGATGCGAATTCCGCGGTCAGGGGATCGGGGCGTCGGGGCATGGTTCGTTGGGGAGGAGGTGGTCGGCGAAGTGCCGGTCAGAGAGCGTGTTGGAGAAGGGGTCACAAACTCCAGAATCGGTGGTTCCAAGCGCGCAGGCTGCGCAGCGCGGCTTGCTCGCGAACCCGGACTTCCTCGAGACGTTCCTGTTCTCGCAGGAGCCTCGGCAGGTGCTCCGCGGCCAACCGCACGGCCTGTTCGCCCTCGATCTGCTGAACAGCAGCGCTCGCTGAGGCGTCTTCGATTCGGAACGTTCCCTCTTCTAGGGCGCTCCGAAGTTGGGCGATCGACTCCTTGATCCGAGAGCGATAGCTCCGGAATCTGTCGTAGCCAGAGCCGCTGGTCACTGGATGAAGGCTCCCGGCGGCTCGAAGCTGCAGTGCCCAATCCTCGGCGCGAGGATGGCGCCCGTAGGTGGGCATTTCGGCGTCGATTTCAGCCCCCAGTCCATCGAGGGACTCGAGCACCGCGCGCCCTGACTGAGCGAGGGCGCGGGGCAGGCTCTCCTGTTCCAGTAGACTGCGCAGCAGTTGGATGGAGTGGTCCAGGGCGGATGCGTCGTAGATCGCGGCAAGGACGTTCTCGCGCAGGAACTGCTGCGCCACTTGGGGATGGGTGAGGGTGGTCAACGTCGGCACGGGGGGGCTCAATCCACCGCCGGGCAAGATCAAACAGTCGAAGCCTAGGTAACCGATCACGAGGGGAGGGTCGAGCTTCTCCTTCAGCGAGACCGTGTTGCCGGCCGCCAGGACAACACGTACGGAGCCGCCCGTCTCCCCTAAACGCTCTTCGAGTCCCTCGTTGAGTCGCTCGAGGGCGGATTCGAACTCCTCCGCCGTTGCAGGGCGTGTGGAGCCGTCCTCCTTCGCGTGGCGGGTGAGCAGATCCACTGGACTAGGGGTGCGAACGTCCGCGCCAGCTCCGAAATCGGTATGGCTCGCGATCGATACGTCGATCGCGCCCGCGAGATAGACCCGCGTCACGACACGCAGGTAAACCGGGCGATCCGGCACCGCGCCGTACTCGGCCAAGGAGGGAGCGAGGTTCTCCAGCGCGCGGAGCTGATCCCAGAGGGACAGCATGTCGACTCCCAGGGTGCGCGCGTCCGAGATCGTGACGGTCCCATGGGCGGCGCCGTCACTGAGCAGGGATAGGCCCACGGGCACACCTTTCAAGGGCAAGGCCAAGTTGAAGCCCGCGCCGGACTTCACTTGGAAGCTGTAGGTGGGGAAGGCCGCTCCCGGCGCTTCGCTCCAGGGCGTGGCCTGGGGCGGATCCTCTGAACTCGGGCGCATCCACCGGGCCGGCAAGCGTTCCTTCCCTTCTTCGCCGGCCAGATGCGAGTGGCTGTAGAAAGCGTCGTATCCCGCCGGCTGAAAGCGCAACAGATGTTGGTCGAGCGGCAAGAAGCCGTCTCGTTTGTACTCAGCCGCCTGGTCTTCGATGGTTCTCGTCACCAGGAACACGTCGCCCGGCTGCAGGTCCTCGGTCAGCGGGTAGACCGGTATGACCTGGCTGGCGCGGATCGTCTGGGACCAACTCTTGGCGACGTCGGCCAGTTCGATTTCGCGGTGCTGTTGCGCTCGGCCCTTTTGCCACTTGTGGATGGCGATGCAGCTTGGAAGGCAGCTCAGGAGCAACAAACTCGCTGTCGCCTGAAAGAAGCGCGGGCGAAGCATGCGCGTCCGGGTGCGGGGATGGGGGGCGAGCGCGGTGTGCATGGGCGGCCTCGACGGGCGGTTGGATGGGCTCGCGCGACGGGGAGGCGCGGAACGGTCAGGGATCTGAAAGTGAAAACGCGGACGATTGCGCGGATTCGCCAACTACCTCCGATTTCGATGGCGAATCCCAGGGCGGAAACACCTCGGATTCGGGAAAAGTGCCCTCGCAGGCCCTAGGGGGCCTACCGCCCTGGGCGTAGGAGGAAAGAAGCGGCGACCAAGAGGAGTGTGCCCCAACTGGCCAGCAGCAGCCAGGGGTGGCCGAAGGGGCGGTAGTGGAAGCGCACGTGGCTCTCGCCGGCTTCGAGGCGCACGGCGCGCCAGAGGAAGCCGGCCAGTTCGATTTCGGCGGGGCGGCCGTTCACTTCGGCGCGCCAGCCGGGGGCCCAGCGTTCGGTTACGTAGAGCCAGACCGGTTGGCCTGTGGGCGGGTCGAGGACGAGTTCGAGTTCGCGGGCGGTGTAGCGTTCGATGCGCGCGGGCGCGGGGCGCAGGAGGGCGCGGGCTACCTGGGCTTCGAGGTCTTCGCCGGTTGCCGGAGCCGGGCCTTCGCGGTGCACCAGCAGCACTTCGCGGCCGGCGGAAGCCAGGCCCAGGTAGGCCTCGAAGGAGTGTTCGTCCGCGGGCAGGAAAAACGCGTCGTCGGCCAGATGCACACGGGTTTCGCCCAGGGCCTGACGCAGGAGCGGCGGCGAGAGGGCGATCAGCCCGTGGAACGGGTTGTCCATGGAGCCGCGGCCGGCCAGCACGGCGCGTTTTGGCGCCAGGTTGGCGCTGTCCAAGAGATACGCGGTGGGTGTTTCCAGGGCGTGGGCGATGGGCCCGTGGTCGCCGGCGAGCATGGCCTCCGCGTAGGCGGGGTCGATGGTTTGCGCCAACAGCTCCCGCCGGAAACCCGCCGGACCGGGCTCGATGGAGGCCACGTGTTCGGCGCGCAGGCGGGCCAGGCGATCGCCGTCCGTGCGCACCAGGGGCGAGTTGACTTGGAAGGCGAGGGCGGCCTCGGCGAGCATCCAACAGGGCAGCAGCCAGGTGAGTGAACGCGGCGCTCCACCGCGCGCCACCAGTCCCACCGCCAGCAGGCCCCCGTGGGCCGTCAGCCACCAGGCGACGGTCCACGGGGTGGTGGGCAGGCTGAGCAGGCCGTGGGCGGCCAGCGAGATCGCGGCGGAGGCGATGGCGATGGGCCACGCCAGGCGGACCAGTCGCCGGAGGGCCTCCGGATCGCCGGCCAGGCGGCGCGCTCCTTCCGCGGCGAGCACGAGCAGCAGGAATGGCACCGGGATGCGGAAGTAGGCGGCGTGGCGCAGGTAGCGCGATGGTGGCAAGACGTCGTAGAGCCAGGCCCGCAGGGGCAGCAGGTTGCCGAGGGCCAGGGCCAGAAACAGCAACGCCAGGATCAAGAGGGCCCACGCGCGCCGACCGCCCGAACCAAGGGCGAGGGCGGCTAGCAGCAGGCCCCCCAGGCCCACGTGCAAACCGGCCGAGGTGGCGTCCGTGTAGCGCAAGACACCCCGCTCCCGCTCGATGCCTGCCGGCGCGATGCCCGGGTGCACGAGGGTAAGCAGGCCGCGCGGCTCCAATGGGTTGGCGTGCACCAGGTCCGCGGCACCCCAGCCGCTCGAAACGTCCCTCGGCAACGTTTCGCTGCGCAGGGTGTAGCCGCGGGTGCCCTCGGCGAACCCCCAGTGGTTGGGCAGCAGCACCAGGGTTCCCACGAGGACCAAAAGTGTGAGGAGTCCTAGGGTCTGGACCGCGCCCGGCCGCGCCGCCGTACCCGGCTGCGCCGCGGCGCCTGTGAGCACGCGCACGAGGGCCCAGCCGCCGAGCAAGAGGCCGTGGATCAGGGTCACACCGGGATAACCGCCCAGGGCCGCGAGACCCCAAAGCGCTCCCGCCGCTGCGGCCAAACGCGCGGAGCCGAGTCCTTGGCGAAGCAGCGCGCGGTCGAGCAGCAGCACGGTCCAGGGCAGGAACGAAAAACCGTGCAGCAGGTTGGCGTGGCTGGCGTGGCCGGTGAAGACACCGCTCGTGGCGAAAGCGAGCCCCAGGGCCAAGGCCATCGGCCGCGACGCGCCCAGGTGCATCGCGAGCAGGTGGAAGCCGGACGCCGCCAGGCACCAACCGCCCAGGTAGAAGATCAGGAACGAAGTCGGCGTGCCCCCGCCGAGCCACGCGGCTGCGAGCAGAAGCGGCGAAAACGCGCCGAACTGGGGTTCGAGGCCGTCCGGCGAACCGCCGTTGGTCCAAGGGTTCCAGAGCAAGAGCTCGCCCGCGCGCGCGAAGTCACCCACCAGCATCTGGTAGGGCATCACCAAGAAGGTCGCATCCGCCACCGGCCCGTGCCGGCCGGTCACGAACCCGCCGAGCAGCGCCAGCATGGCGAGCGCGGCGAGCAGAGCCGTCCAGGGGCCGAGGGTTCGCAGGACCATGTCGTTCGCGGCTGCGCCCGCGGGCGGCCGGGGGCATGGTAGGGTCTCACCTCGGAGGTGGTCGACCGCGATGGGGACCCAAGATCGAGATGGTGTGCCGGTCCGTCCGGCCCTGGACCGCAGAACCTTCCTCTTCGGAGCCGCCGCCCTGGCCGGCACCCCGCTGTGGGGGGCAAACCCGGCTCTGGGCCGGACTCCCGCGGGGGATGGGCCCTCGGGGGACGGGACCGCGCCGTCGCCGGGCTCTTCGCCGGGCGCTTTCCCGGGGGAGCGCACCCGGTTTCGCCGGGCCGTGAAGATCGGCATGGTCGGCGAGGGCGAAACGCTGCTCGACAAGTTCCGGCTGCTGGTCGATCTCGGCTACGACGGGGTCGAACTCGACAGCCCGAACGACCTGGATCCCGACGAGGTGCTCGCGGCCCGCGACCAATCCGGCATCGCCATTCCGGGCGTGGTCAATGCGTGGCATTGGCAGTACACCCTGGGCGACCCGGATCCCAGGGTGCGCGCCAAGGGCCGCGAAGGCCTCGAAATCGCGCTGCGGGACGCGGCCAAGTACGGGGCCAGCACCGTGCTCCTGGTGCCGGCCGTGGTGAACGAGCGCATCGACTACACCGATGCGCACGAGCGCAGCCGCGCCGAGATCGCGCGAGTGTTGCCCCTGGCCGAGGAGCTGGGCGTTTCGATCGCTTTAGAAAACGTCTGGAACCACTTCTTGCTGAGCCCCTTGGAAGCCGCGGCCTATGTGGATTCCTTCCGCAGCGAGTGGGTCGGTTGGTACCTGGATCCGGGCAATCTGGTGCGCAACGCTTGGCCCGTGCACTGGGTGCGCGCCCTGGGGCCGCGCATCCTCAAGCTCGACATCAAGGACTACTGCCGCACGAAACGCGACCGCGAAGGTCTTTGGGCCGGTTTCGGTGTCGAGATCGGCGAGGGCGACACGGATTGGCCCGCGACGATCGCAGCCCTGCGCGCCATCGGCTACCCCGCGCGCGGAGAACCCTGGGCCACCGCCGAAGTCGCCGGCGGCGATCGCCGACGCCTGGCGGATGTGCTCGCGCGCATGGATCGTTTCCTCGCCTGAGCGAGGAGCGAGGTACGCGGTTCGCACCTCAGGTGAGCTGGAAGAGGTACGTGCGGTAGGTGACTTCCTTCAGGAAACGGTCCGCGTCGAGCTTCGCGGGCATCTTTTCGTGCACGTAGCGGTCGAGTTTGCGCAGCCGTTTCGCCAGCAGTCGTCTTGCGAGCCAACTGACCCGAGGCCACTCGCGGGTGAAATACTGCTGTGCGAGGTCGGTGAGGGGGAGCGCAAAGCGTTCGTAGTACTCGTTGCCGAGGGTCAGCGTCGGCGCGGCCTGCGCCGTGATGTCTTCCATCTCGCGAATCTCAAAACCCTGGGCGCCGGCCTCCGCCAAGAAGGGCTCTAGGACGTGGCACGCTCGGTAGAAGCGACCGGGGGACAGGCGGAAGTAATCACAGAGCAGCAGGTGCCCCCCCGGAGCGAGCGCGCGCTTCGCCGCGACGAAGAGTTGGTCCAAGGGCACGTACTGGCTGCTCTCGGACATGAGCACCAGGTCGTACGTCTTGGCCGGAGCGAACTCCTGGAAGCGCGAACGATGGAATGTCACTTGCGGTCCGAGGCGTGCCGTCACCAACTCCTGCTGGTGTTCGCAGGGACTCATGGGTTCCGGAAAATAACCAGCGCGCAGGAGGCGATCGCTCATAGCCCCGGTACCGCAGCCCACGTCCAGGATCGTTCGAACGCCCTCCGGGATGCGCGCTTGGAGCCGCTCCGCGTAGCGTTCTTGGGCGGCTCGGAAACCATCGAGGTTCGGGGGATCTTCCTCGCTCCAGAGCCCGAAGTGCAGGTGCTGCAGTCCGAAGACGTCCTTGTAGAGGCGCAGGGAGTAGTCGTACGGAAGGCCTTTGCCGCTGGCCATGTTGGATTTGCGCCTCAGACGGCGATCGGGTGGAGGGTAGATCGGTTGGAGGGGAGTCTATCCCAGAGGAGGGGATGCTGGGGCCCGCAAGGTGATCTGAGCCGTTGGTCCGGGTGATGCCGAGTGGGGCGTTTTGGGAGTCTCTTGGAAGATGGGTGCCGACCGGAGGCCCGCGAACAGGGCCCGCGATCCAAGCTCCCGAACCGGACACCCGAAGTCTTTACAACTCGCGCAGGCGCACTGGGCGACCCTCGTTCGCCGAGGTGTCCGCCGCGAAGAGCAGTTCGTGGGTTGCCAGGGCTTCTTCGATGCCGGTCAGGGGCATCGGTTCACCCCGCCCAAGGGTTTCAAAGAAGGCGCGGAATTGCGCTTCGTAGGGGTGGTCCTTCACGTCCCCGGAATCGACCACGCCGCAGGAGAGGCGGCTCCAACGGGAGCGTTCGAGGCCCGGCAGCTTTTCGCTGTGGAAGCGATCGCCGTCGATGGCGCCGTGGGAGCCGAGCACGTGCGCTCGGAAGGTGTAGGGCTGCAGGGCATCCAGGCACGAGGTCGTCTTGCCGATCCTGCCGTCCGCGAAGCGCACCAGGTTCACTTGGCTGGTGGGGAAATCGCAGGCGGCGAAGTGCGGGCTCTTGGAGGAGGTGGCGTAGGCCGTGACTTCTTCCGGGCGGGCCCCGGGGCCCATCACGAGCAGCAGCGCATCAAGGGCGTGGCAGCCCGCGCTGAGCAAGCTGGAGCCCGCCTCGGCGCGTTTGGCGCTCCAGCGGAACTGGCCGTACCAGGGTCCGACCCCGTGGTAGTAATCCACCTCTGCCAGGTGGACTTCGCCGATCAGGCCCGCGTCGAGCAGGGACCGAATCGCGCGGAACTGGGCCGAAAAGCGCACTTCGAAGCACAGGCAGAAAGCGACTCCCGCACGGCGCACTTCCTCGGCCACGCGGCGGGCGTCGGCCAGGGTCAGGGCCAGGGGTTTTTCGACGATCAGGTGTTTGCCGGCCCGCGCCGCGGCGATTGCCTGGGCCGCGTGGTCGCGGGGAAAAGAACACAGGTCGACCAAGTCGATTTCCGGGTCGGCGAGCAGTTCTTCGAAGCTTTGGTGCACGCGCATCGGCCGGCCGTGCTGCCGGGAGATTTCGTCCGCGTCCAGGGGGCGGGAGCTGACCACGGCGGTGACCTCGCCCAGGCCCGTGGCGCGGATCGCCGGAATGTGGGCGCTGGCCGCCCAGCCGTAGCCGACGACGCCCACTCGATAGGTGTGCTGCATGGGCGGAAGCATAGCCGCCCGGGCGCGCGCGCTTACCCCAGGTCCCCGGGGGTGAGCCGTTCGCCGCGGGCCAGGGCCGCGCGCACGCGTTCGAAGGTGTGCGTGTCCTTGGCCCGCAGGGCTGGAGAGCGTTTGGCCAGGCTGCGCAGGGGCATGGCCATGCGCGGTTGGTTTCCTAGGGTCTCCCGGTGGCGGGCCAAGAAGGCCCAATAGAGCCCGGTGATCGGGCAGTCGGACTTCGGATCGAAGGCGCAGGCGCCGCAGTCGTCGGACATGCGCGCTAGGTAGGCCGCGCCTGACACATAGGGTTTGGTTGTGAACAGATCGCCCAGGGCGAAGGTGCCCATGCCGAGCACGTTGGGTTCCACGACCCAATCGTAGGCGTCCGTGTAGGCCACCCAAAACCAATCGGTCAGCTCCCGCGGCGAGAGGTCGAGCAGGGTCGCCAGGTTCGAAAGCACCATCAGGCGTTCGATGTGGTGGGAATAACCCGTGCGCCAGACGTTCGCCACCACGCGGTCGAGACAGGCCAGCCCCGAGGCCGTGCCCCAGTACGCGGGCGGCAAGTGCGCGCCTTGGCCGAGGACGAAGGGCTCTCGGCCGCCGGGCAAGCGGGTCAGGCCCTCCGTTTCCCGGTGCACGTGGGCCATGAACTCGCGCCAACCCAGCACCTGCCGCACAAAACCCTCTTTCGACGCCAGCGGCAAGTCGAGGGCCAAGGTGTCCTCGACCACCTGCCGCGGCAAGAGGCGCCCCAGGTTCAAGAGCGGCGAGATGCGTGTGTGAAAGAGGCTGTCGCTGCGCCGGCTCATGGCGTCCTCGAAGGGACCGAAGTGCGGCAAACACGCCTCGCGCGCGTGTTTCCAAAGGCGCTCGGCGTCCGCGGCCGTCGCGGGCAAGTGGGAACCGTTCAGCTCGCCGGGATGTTCGCCGTAGTGTTCGGCCACCAGTTCGAGCACTTCTTGGGTCACCGGATCCGGCCGAAACGAAGGCGGTGCGGGCGCCGGCGGATCGCCGCGCCAGGCCTTGCGGTTCTCCGCGTCGAAGCTCCACTTGCCGCCCAGGGGGCGCCCGTCTTCCATCAGGTAACCGGTGCGCCGACGCACCTGGCGATAAAAAGCATCCATGCGCCAGGGCGGACCCTTGGGCGCCGCTTTCGCAAAGTCCTCGCGGTCCGTGAGCCAGGTGGCGTTGGGCACGATCGTGAGGGCGCCCGCGGCGATCGCCGGCGCAAGGTCCCGGCGCTGCTCCCGTTCGGCGGCTTCCATGGAGAGCAGCGGCGCGCCCATCCGCATCGAAAACTCGATCAGCGTTTCCGCGAGCGAACTCCGCGCCACCATGTGTTCGACGCGCACGCCGCGTTCGGCCTGCTCCAGGGCGAACTGCCGGCCGCAGGCGAGCACCAGGGCCAGCTTTTGGCGGTGGTAGGGCCGCCGCATGGCCTTGGCCGGGTGTTCCACGAGCAGCAGGCCAAGGTTTCGCGGATCATCGTCAGCCAACGGGCCGACGCGGTCGGTGAGCTGGTCGTAGGAGGCGAAGATCCAGCGCCGCGAGCGCTCGTCCTTCACCTTCCCACGCCCTTGGCGGCGCTCCAATTCGGCTCGGAATCTGCTCGCGCCGGCCATGGGGATTCAGGCGTAAAGCGAACCCTGGGCCGCGCTGGTGCCATACGCGGCGAGGTACGGCTTCACGTCGAACTTGCGCCGCGTGTTGTCGCTGCTCATGTAGCGCACCGTGCCGTAGATCGGCCGTTCGGGGCCCCAGGGCCGGTCGAAACGGCCGAGCACCCAACCGATGCCGCTGTAGCTGTTGGGGTTGCGGCCGTCGAGGGCGTAGCGGTTGTTGAGTTCGATCAGGATCTCCAGCGCCTCCTCGGGGCTCTTGGTCCATTCGAGCACCTTCTTGCCCCACAGCATGCGCATGTAGTTGTGCATGCGTCCCTCCCGGGCGAGTTGGCGCTGGGCCGCGTTCCAGAGCTCGTCGTGGGTTTCCGCGGCGGCGAACTGCTCCCGGCTGTAGACGTGCTCGCGGCGGTCGTTTGCGTGGGCCGTCAGGGTGCGGCGCGCGAAGTCCGGCAGGGCTTCGAAACGGTCGTAGTCCCCGGGCCGTGCGGCACAGAAGTGGTATCCGAGCTCGCGCCAAGTCACCAATTCATCGAGGAACGACTCGGCGTTTTCCGAAAGGCCCCACCAGCCCGCCCGTTTGCCGTCCGCGCGCGGACCCAGGTCGCGGGCGCTCCACCCTTCGCCGGCGAGCACCGCCGCGGCCACCTCGTGGGCACCCACATGCCCATAGTGCAGGTAGGGCGAGAGGCCGCTGGCTGCGTCCGAAGCGGGTTCGCTCCGCTCGCCGGCGTAGCGGGAAAGGCCGCTTTTCAAGAACCGCGCGAGGCGCTCGCGTCCGGCTTCGCGCCCGCCGCGCAGCACGGCCGACGGAGCCACCTGCCGGTCGACGGCAAGGCCCGCCAGCGCTCCTTCTTCCGCGGCCAAGAGCGCATCCGGCGCTTCCGGCCAACGCTCCAGCACTTCCTTCGGCAGTTCCGGCGGCGCGGGCAGCCGCCTTCCGGCCAAGGGATCGTCGACCGGAAAGGCGGCCAGGTGCGGCGCGAGCTCCCGCTGCAAGTGCCGCCGGAAGGCGTAGGCGTTGGGGAACGCCTTGGGGTCCTCAGGGATCGGCAGCAGGCCGTTGCCATCCACCAGTTCGAAGCGCACGGGCGAACGGCTCGCCCAGGCGGCGGCCATGGCCGGCAAGAAATAGCAGGGGAAAAAATCGCTGACCACCGCGCAGGCACGGGCGGCGAGGGCGGCCAAAAGGCCCCGACCGGCACCCGCTTCGGGCTCCACGTAGGCGTGGTAGCGCACTCCCGCGGCTTCGAACGCGCGCCGGTTGTCGGCCATGCCGGCGAGCACGAAGGCGTGGTGGCGGGCGTTGGCCCAGCGGTGGCCGGCGCGCAGGGCCTCCAGCACCAGGAGCGGCCGATCCAGTTCCTCCGCCAGCTCGGCGGCGCGCTGCAGCCCGAAGTTCGACCGCGCGCGGCGCTGGGCGACCATCCAATAAAGCACGTAGTCCCCGCGCCGGTCGGGGGGCAAGGACACGGCCGGGCGCAGGCGCTCGGGGGGCACACACTCGGCGGTGGGGGGACCGCCGGAGCGGGGGGTGGGGGACGGCATCGCCAAGTTGTGGGGCCCCGGGCCCAAAGATTCAATCGGGAGAGGGGGGGCGAAGAGCACCCCCGCGCACACTACCCTGGGGGCCGATTTCACCATCCGAGCGGCCTCCCCGACCATGCGCGTCCACGGAACCATCGACACCTCGCCCATCGCCCTCACCCCCGGCGAGCTGACCAAACCCATGGACCTGGGGGGCCTGTTCGGGGCCGGCCGGCCGGTGGAGCTGGAAATCGGCATGGGCAAGGGCACCTTCCTGGTGCAGGAAGCCTCCCTGCGCCCCGAAGCCGGTTTCCTGGGGCTGGAGCTGGACCGCAAGATCCACGACTACGCCGCCGATCGCATGCGCCGCCGGGGGCTGGCGAACGTGCGCACCCACTGGGGAGACGCGGCCGCCTTCGTGCGCGAGCACCTGGAGCCCTCCAGCCTGGCGGCGATCCGGGTCTACTTCCCCGACCCTTGGCCAAAGAAGCGCCACCGCAAGCGGCGCCTCCTGCAACCGGCCTTCCTGGCCCTGCTGGAGGGCCTGCTCGTGCCCGGGGGCCTCTTGCACATCGCCAGCGACCACGCGGACTACGCGGCGCAGATCGCCGAGGGTTTGGCGACCACGGGTTTGCTCGTGGAGCCCTATGAGCCGCCGCTTGCCGCCGGGCCGGGCGAAGCGGTGGGCACGAACTTCGAGCGCAAATACCGGCGTCGCGACGGGCGCAGCACCTACGTCTTCGCCCGCCGCAAGCCGGGGAGCGCGACGTGAGCTTCGACCAGGTCCTGATCCTCGCCATCCTGGCGGGAACCGTGGGCCTGTTCCTGTTCGGGCGTTGGCGCCACGACATGGTCGCCCTGGCGGCGCTCCTGGCCTGCGTCGCGGCCGGTTTGGTGGCGCCCGAGCTGGCCTTCGAGGGTTTTGGCCATCCGGCGGTGGTGACCGTGGCCTGCGTGCTCGTGCTCAGCCGGGCGCTGCAGACCTCCGGGGCTGTCGACGCCCTGGCGCGGCGCGTGCTGCCCACCAGCAGCGGCTCCGTGGTGGGCATCGCCTCCCTGACGCTGCTCGCCGCGGTCCTGTCGGCCTTCATGAACAACGTCGGGGTCCTGGCCCTGCTCATGCCGATCGGCGTGCAGTTCGCGCGGCGCGAGGAGATCCCGCCGGGGCGTGTGCTCATGCCCCTGGCCTTCGGTTCGATCCTGGGGGGCATGACCACGCTGATCGGCACGCCGCCGAACCTGATCGTCTCGGGCTTCCGCGATCAGGTCTCCGGCGAGACCTTCGGCATGTTCGCCTTTACGCCGGTGGGGGCGGCGGTCGCCGGCGCGGGTGTGCTCTTCATCGTGCTCGTGGGCTGGCGGCTCGTGCCCGAACGCAAACAGAGCGGCGTGGAAGGCTTCGAATCGGGCGCCTACATCACCGAAGCGAGGGTGCGCAAGGGCTCCAAGGCCGACGGGGCCACCTTGCGCGAACTGGGTGCTTTGCTCGTGGAGCAGGACGCCCAGATCGTCGGCATGACACGCGGGCACATGCGCGTCACGGCTCCCCATGCGGGACGCCGCGTGCACGCAGGCGACATCCTGATGATCGAGGCGGAAGCGGAGGCCTTGGCCGGCGCGATCTCCCGGCTCGGGCTCGAACTGGAAGAGGCCAAGGCAGCGCCGGCGGCGGAAGAGGTCGAGTCGGAGGTGGAAGCCGAGCAGCCTGCGGAGCGCGCAGTGGAGAGCGAAGTGGGGGAGGATGAGCCCGAAGAAGCTCCCCAGGAGGCCGAGGAAGAGCCCAAGGCGAAGGAGGACGACGAAATCGTGCTCCAGGAACTGGCCGTGCTGCCCACGTCGCCCCTGGTCGGGAACTCGGCCACCGACCTGCTCTTGCGCACGCGTTTCGGCATCAACCTCTTGGCGGTCTCGCGCCAGGGAAAGCGCACGGTCGCGCGCCTGCGCACCCTGCGGTTCGAAGCCGGAGATCTGCTCCTCATGCAGGGCCCTGGGGAAACGCTCAACGCCTTCGCCTCCGAATCCGCCTGCGTGCCGCTCGCCAAACGCGACCTGCGCATCCCCGACCGGCGCGGCGCGCTGCTCTCGACCCTGATCCTGGCCTTGGCCGTGGCGGGCGCCGCCTTCGGACTCGTGCCAGCGGCGGTGTCCTTCGCCGGCGGCGTGCTGGCATCCTTGGCCCTGCGCACGATTTCGCCGCGCAGTGTCTACCAGGCGGTGGACTGGCCCGTGGTGGTGCTGCTCGGCGCTCTGATCCCCGTGGCCGGGGCCATGGACAGCACCGGAGCCGCCGATCTTTTGGCGCGCGGCCTGTTCGAATTTGCCGCGCGCGGCGAGCCGATCCTGGCCCTGCTCCTGGTCCTGGTGGTCACCATGACCCTCTCGGACCTGATGAACAACGCCGCCACCGCCGCCGTGATGTGTCCGATCGCCTTGAGCGCGGCGGCTTCCCTCGAAGTGCGCTCGGACCCCTTCCTGATGGCCGTGGCCATCGGCGCCTCCTGCGCTTTCTTGACCCCCATCGGCCACCAGAACAACACATTGATCCTGGGGCCGGGCGGTTTTCGTTTCGGCGACTACTGGCGGCTCGGTCTGCCGGTGGAGCTGTTGGTGATCGCCGTCAGCATGCCCATGTTGCTGCTGATCTGGCCGCTCTAGGCGATTGGGTGGAGCGGCGCGTTTAGTGGGGATGCCCCAGGAGGAGCGGCATCCCGCGGAACTCGATCGGCTCCAGAGTGTAGTGCTGCTCCAGCGCCGCTTTAGCGGCTGCTGCATAGGGTTCGAGTTCGGGCGCGCTTTCGCCTAAGTCATCGAAGGATCCGTGCACGAGCAACGGCAGTTCCCGGGTCGCCAGCAGTTCGAGACCCTGCTCCCACTCGGCGGCGGCGCGTTCCGGGGGGATCCCGTGGGTTTGTGCCATGGACAGCCACAGTTCCAGGGGCACCTCGCGCCGCTTCGTGTCCCACGCCAAGAGGGTTTGGCCGTGGGGCACCAGATCGACGACCCACCCTCCCCGGGGCAAGAGTGCGAGCGCGGCATCGCGCCGCGTCTCCGCCAGCCAGGCTTTGTGGGCCCTGCGTTCTGAGTTCACTCCGTCGGCGATCAGAGGAATCGCGAGCAGGCACGCCGAGGGCACTGCCGCGGAGAGGAGCCTGCGTCCGGCACCCGCGCCGGTTGGGTGCGCGCCCTGGGCCGCGGCGGCTCCCGCCACGAGGAACAGGGAGGACGACACGAAGTAGCCGCCGAGGGTTTCGATGCCTTGGACCAGAAAAAGCGCACAGCCGGGCAAAGCAGCCACCAGGAACGGCGCCGACCGTGCGGCGCCGGACTCTCTCCAGGAGTGGCCGGCGGCGCCCTTGGCCGCGAAGGCGATGCAGGCTGTCGCGACCAGGCAAGGCAGCCAAGGAAACACCCACTCCTGCACCATGAAGTTGAGGCTGGGTCCCTTGTAGAACTCGGTCAGCAACCTGGCGATGCCCGCGACCTGGCCGCTCGTTTCTCCACCCGCTAGGGGTGATAGCCCGTTCAGGGCCATCCCGGCAAGGCATCCGATCAACGCGCCGAGGGTGCACCACAGGACGGCGCGGCCGGGCGGACGCCATTCGGCGCCCGGCGCGGCGGCGGCGATCCAAACCGCGCCCAGAGCCAGGGAGAGATTGGAATTGTGGCAGGCGATGGCCACCGTCAGGCCCGCGGCCAAAAGTGCCATTGCGCTCGGGGGCGCCGCACCCCGCGCGGCCAGCGCCGTCACCAACAGCAGCGCGGCGCCGAAAAACTGGGTCGCGTGCACCTCCACGTAGGTGGCCGCGACCCAAAGGCCGGGCGATCCCGCGAGTGCCAGCGCGAAGGGCCAAGCGCGCGCGCCGGGCGTGAGGCGGCGCAGCGCGATCACCGCCAGCCCGAGGCCGACACCCGCACTGGCCGCGCTCGCCCAGAGCAGCGCGGCGATCGGCGGATACGCACCGAGAGCCGCCGCGAGCCAACCCAGGGGCAAATACGCGGCGTGGTAATAAACTGGCGGCCCGTCCGCGGCGTTCGCCAGCATCGCCACCAACTGCGGCCCGTCATCGATCAGCGCGTGGCTGCCGAGGGCGCGCCAGAGCAGCGTCGCCGCGGCGGCCACTGCCAGAGCCGTCGCGCAGGTTCCCATGCGCGCCGCGGTCCCTTGCTCGGAGTTTCCGCCAGCGAACATGGGCTTAGGTTATCGCTACCAGGCCGCAAGGCGGCCGGTGACGGCGTCATCCCGCTGCGTCGAAGAGCGGCACCACCTCTCCGCTGGCCAGGAACCACAGCTCGCAGCGCAGGCCGGTACCCGGCGGAAGGGCGGCGCGCAGGGCGGTGGCGTAGAGCCCGATCTGCGCCGCATGGTGGCGCAGGCGCTCGGCCCGCTCGGCGGGGGTGCGCGCCGCATCGGTTTTGTGGTCGACGATCACCAGATCGCCGCTGCGACCGTCGCGATAGACCAGGTCGATCGTGCCGGCCCAGGCGTCGAGGGGCGTCGTGTCTTCGGGGTCGGATTCCTCCGCCCGCGTGATCGGAGCCGCGATCGGCGCAAGCAGCGGCAGCTCCCGGGCGATGACCCGCGGCGCGATGGATTCGAAGTGGGCGAGCAGCGGGCCGTCGGCGAAAGCACGCGCCAACTGGTCGAAGCGCGCTAGGCATTCTTCCGCGTGCGCTGCTCCCAAGGGTTGTTCTTCGTTTGCGTCCCGCAGCAACTCCGCGCGCGCCCGCGCGAGTTCTCCTTCGAGCGCGGCGCGCGGTCCGTCCAGGGGCAACCGTTCGAGTACCCGGTGCATGGCGCTGCCGGCGCGGGCAGCGGGCGAAGGTGCGCCGGAGGCCGGCTTTGCCGAGGTCGCGGGGCTTTCCTTGCCGTGGGCGAGTGGGGCGAAGTCGACGTTCGTCGCAGCGCGGCCGATGGGTCCCAGGCGGGAACGGCCCGCGCGCCGCGCGGCGGCTTCGGACCGCCGGGCGAGCTCGGCCGCGTCCCTGGTTAACCGGCTCCCATCGATGCCGTCCGCGCCGGTCGGTTCGGCCGGCTCCGCCGCGCCGCCCGGTGCCGGCTGCTCCAGGCCGGGGAAACGCCAACGCACGCCGTGTTCGTCCTCCAGGCCCCGTGTTCCGGGCTCCCGCTGCGCCCCTTCGGTGCGCGCGCGCAGGTAGCCGGCCAGGCTGGACTGTTGAGTCGAGGAATCCCAACCACCCGCCAGCACCAACCGCCGCTTGGCGCGGGTCATGGCCACGTAGATCAGCCGCACCTCCTCGGCCCGCGCCACCCGTTCCCGTTGGTATTCGATGCGGTCCTGGTCCAAGGTCGGGGCGCCGAAGAGCACGTAGTGCGGATCGCCCTCCTCGAAGGCGAACTCGGTGCCCGTCGCCGCGCGGCCGTGCAGCGGTTTGCGCTCCATGTCGGCCACGTACACGCAGCCGAATTCGAGACCCTTGGAGCCGTGGATCGTCATGACGCGCACCGCTTCGGCTTCCGGTTCGAGCGGACGTCCTTGCTGGGCATCCCGTTGGCGCTCGACACCCACGCGCAGGGTGCGCAGCACACGCTGGGGGTCGCCGTTGCCCTCTTCCAATGCTTCCGCCAGTTCCCGGAAAAAACGCTCCAGGTTGGCCAAACGGAAAGGACCCAGGAAACGGGCGGACTCGACGCCTTCGATCAGGCTGCGGCGGCGCAGGCGTTCGACGAAACGATCCGCCGGCAGACTGCGCGCTTCCTTGCGCAGGGTGTAGAGGGCGTGCAGCGCTTCTTCCAGGGCGGCGCACCACCCGGGCAGTTCCGCCGTCGCAGCGACTTCCCGGGGAAGGTGCCGCTCGGCCCGGCGCATCGCCTCCCGCGCGCGCTCCAGGGCAGTCTCATCCTCGCCGTCCAAGGCGGCGGCCAGGGCCGGAAATCCGGCGCGCCACAGGGGCAAAAGCGCCGCGTCGGGCACACCGACCGCGGGCGAGCGCAGCCACGTGACGAGGGCCACCTGGTCATTGGGGTCGAACACCGCGCGCACCAGACCCACCGCGTCGATCACCTCGCGGCGGCGGAAGTAAGAACGGTCGCGCCCGAGTTCGAAGGGAATGCCGGCGGCTTTGAAGGCTTCCAGATAGATTTCGGCACTGGAGGTGGAGCGCAGCAGCAGCGCAAAGTCGCTCCAGCGCAGTTCGCCGCCCGAGGCCCCGCGAAGTTCGAGGATGTCGCGCGCGATGGCATTGGCCTCCGCGCGTCTGCGCGCGTCCACCGGCGTCCTGGTGTCGGATGTGTCCTCTTCCTCTTCGTCGTCGGGGGTCGACGCCGCGTCCCAATATTCGATTGCGGCCGCTTGTCCGGGCGCGGCGAGTTCGGCGGGTTCGTCGCCTTCCGGGCGATAGAGCGGCTCGAAGTGCGGTTGCAGGCCGTCTTCGAACACCATCGCCGGCGCCAGGGTGCGCTCGACCTCGGCCAGGATCGCGCTGGAGGAGCGCCGGTTGACGACCAGGGGCAACACTTCGCCGCCCTCGGCGCGCACCCAGTCGCAAAAGCGCTGGTAGGCGCTCAAGTCCGCCGAGCGCCAGCCGTAGATCGATTGTTTCGGATCGCCGACCACGAACAAACCGGGGCGTTCCTCCACGGGACCTTCGAGGGCCAGGCAGCGCACGAGATCGCACTGCACCGGGTCGGTGTCCTGGAACTCGTCGACCATAAGCTGGGCCACGGAGCGCCTCAAGCGGCGCTGCAGGGCCGCGTCCTGGCGCACCAGATCGCGTGCGCCGCGCAAGAGGTCCTGGAACGCGAGCAGCCCGCGCCGGTCCATCAGTTGCCGCGCTTCGCCAAGCAAGGGGAAGAGCACGCTGCGGCCCGCTTCGAGGCGTTCCGGGTCCAGGCGGCCGAGGTGTTTCGCCAGGCGCAGGAGCGGCCCGGAGGCGCGCTGCACGTCCTCGACCTCCGCTCCAAAAACTGCCGATTCGGAGCCCGTGAACTTGGCCTTGGACCACTCCGCGAGGCGCGCGAGCACGGTGCTGTCCAGCAGGCGCTCGATCGCGACCTTGAGCCCGGCCAGATCCTCCGGCAACGTCGCGAAGGCGGCGTGTGTCGCTTCCACCGCTTCGGTGGTCAAGGCGGCGTTGCGGGAGCGGCCGAACGAAGCGGAGCGCCCCGCCAGGTGCCGCGCCACGGCTTCGACCGCTTGGCGCACACGCAGGGCGAAGGCGTGCACGGAGTGCGAAGCGAACGGTTCGGCGTCCAGGTCCTCGGGACGCGCGCCGGACTCCAAAAGCACCTGCAGAGCCGCCGCGATTTCCGCCGGTCCGTGACCGTCCCGCGCCAAGCGGGCCGCGGCGCGGCGTTCCTGCTTGCGCCGCGCGGCGGTCGGGCCGGGATCCTCGCCGCGCCCGTAGAGCCGCTCCAAGTTGGCTTCGATCACCTCCCGCACCAGGTTTTCGAGCTCGATCCCGTCCGCGTCCACGCGCGCGCCCGGGTGCAGACCGGCTTCGAAGGCGTGTTCGACGAGCAGGCGCAAACAGTAGGCGTGGATTGTGCCGATGAACGCCTGTTCCAGGGCTCCCGCCAGGGCGGAGGCGCGGCCCGCGACTTCTTCGGTTGAGAGCTCGCCCAAGGCCTCGCGCTCGAAGCCCACCGGTGTGTCGCCGGCGATCAGGCTCGCGAGCGCCAGGCCCACGCGTTCGGCCATTTCGGCCTGGGCAGCTTCGGTGAAGGTGATCAGCACCAGGCCGCGGGCCGTGCGCCGCGCGATCGCTTCCGGCTCCGGGCGCCCCCGGCCGTCCGCCTCCAACTCCCGCGCCGCCCGGCGCCAACCCTCACCCAGACTCCAGGCGAGCACACGCGCCACCAGGGTCGCGGTTTTACCCGTGCCCGCACCGGCTTCCAGCACCAGGGGCCGGTCGAAGATGCGCTGCGCCTGGGAGCGCGCCCAAGCGTCGCGTTCGATGCGCCGCTTCCGGTCGTCGCTCACGGCGTGGCTCCTGCGGGCCCGTCGTCCGCGCTCTCGGGCGCTTTCCATTGGGGCAAGGACCAAAGCGCCGCGAAGCCGCGCCGCGTGTCGTCCATTCCCGCAGTTTCCCCGAGCGCTTCTAGGCGCGCGCGCGCGGCCGAGTCCCCGCGCACGCAGGCGCTCGCCACCTGGCAGTAGGCGCAGGCCGGGGGTTCCCTGTGTTTGCCGGCCTCTCCGACCGAAACCCGCGGCGGCAAAAGGCCGCGCCGCCAACCGGCGATCAGGGTGCGCACCGCGTGGGCAAAGGCCTGCTTCAGGGCGGGACTCTGCGCATCCACGGACAAGGTGAGGATGTCCGTGGCTGCGGGATCGGGCGCTTGCAGGTAGACGTAGCGGCCTTCTCCGCCGCTCGCGAGGGCGTAGGCGAAACCTTGCAAGAAACGGCCCTGCCCGAGCGCCTTGAGCAGCGCCTTTTGGCGGCCCTTGGCCGTCTTTTGGGGAAGGGCCGGGCGGGTCGCTTTGTAGTCGACCAATTCCAAGCGCCCCGGGCGCCCCTCCGGGTCCGGCGGGCGATCGGCGCGGTCGGCGCGGAAAGCGAGTGTTTCCTCCAGGCCGATGGCGGCGCGCAGGGACACCTCGCCTTCCACTTCGGCGCCAACCGCGTGGGGCAGGCTGCCGGTGGCGAACTCCAGTTGGCGCGCGACTTCCAAGGGTTCGCGGGCGGATTCCGCCAAAGCTTCGATCAAGCCGGGCAAGACGACCCCTTCCGCCCGGGCCACCTCGGCGGCGGCTTCGGCCAGCAGGCGCTCGAATACCTCGGGCGCCGGCCAAGGCCGCGGCCCCGGCGCGCAGCGGGAGGCCTCGGGAAGTGTCAGACGCCGGGCGTCCGGCGCGACGATGCGCTCCAGCACGCCGTGCACCACGCTGCCGGTCAGGCGCCGCTCCAAGGCGGGCAGGGCGGCCAAGGGATCCGGCGTCGGCTCCAGCCCCAAGAGCCGTTCGAGGAACACCTGCCAGGGGCACGTGGCCAGACGTTCGAGGGTCGTGACGAAGAGCCGCTCGGCGCGCGGATCGCCGCTGGAGGGCGAGCCGATCCAGCCGTCGAAGGGACCGGGTCCGCGCTGGGCCGCGACCCGCGCTGGCATCTCGACGGCGCGCAGCACGTCCGCGCGGGCGCGCGCCAACTCGGCGGAGGGGGCTTCGACCTCGGCGCCGGCGAGGGCCAGGGCCCGTCGCCAGGTGCTGTTCTCCGCCGCCCGCGGGCCCAGGGCCAAGCCCAGGCGTACCAGGTGCTCGAAGGCCGGGCGCGGGCCGATGCCGTGTTCCGCGCGGGCCCAGGTGCCGGGCCGGGACACGGGC